>JBGAOB010000289.1:0-6101 GCA_044222045.1 Candidatus Eiseniibacteriota bacterium | reverse complement strand
CTGGGGCGTCGAGTTCGACGGCGAGCGCCGGGCCGGCGCCGAGCGGCGAGCCGCCGATGGCCCGCAGCGGTCGCGAACGCGGCAGGATCTCGATCGGCTCGGGCGGCATCGGCGGGTCGACCGGCAGCGTGTCCGCGGGCGCGTTCACGAGCGGCGGCCCGGGAGGGCCCACGGTCAGGATGCCCGAGGCGGCGGTGGAATCGGCGGTCCGCATGATGAAGCGGCTCACGGTGACCGTGTCGGAGTCCGGCACCGCGGGCCAGCGCCGCGGCACCCACACGACGTGGGCCGTGTCGGCGTAGAGGGTCGGGGTCACCGGCAGCTGCACGCTGTCCGGGGGCACCGGGGTCTCGGCGCCCGTCGAATCGACCGTCCACACCTTGAACGTCGGCGTACCGGCGAACGGGTTCGCGCACACCACGCGCAGCGTGGCCTGCTCCCCCGCCGCCACCGAGTCGCGCACCCAGTCCATGTTCACGACGTGGAAGAGCGGCGGCTGGAGCAGCGAGAACTGCCACGAAGCGCTCCACGCGATCTCGCGCACCTCGATGCGGTCGCCGTTCACGAACAGGAACAGGTCGCGCGTCCCGTCGCGGAAGTGCTCGGACGCGAACCACGTGCTCGTGTCGAACCCGAGCATGCTGCGCAGCCGCCCGCGATAGGTCCACGCCGCCGGATCGCCGACCGGGTCGGCCGACGTGTAGAACGACAACGGCTGGCCCGCCGTCGTGGTGATGAACAGGTACCAGAGGCCGTCGTGGAAGAAGACGTGCGGCGACTCGGTGAGCTGGTTGAACGTGTAGTTGCGCCAGGTAATGAGCAGCGGCTTGGCGTCCATCCAGATGTCCGGGCCGCCGTCGGTGCGCGCCACGCCCACCACCGTCGCGGCGGTGTCGCCCCCGAACGAGGACGTGTAGTACATGAGCCACTGCCCCGGGTTGTCCGGGTCGGGCATCACGAACGGATCACGGAATCCCGGCTTGGGGCTGAGCGGCGCCGACCACGCCCAGTCGATGTCGCTCGCGGCGAGGATCGGGTGGTCGAGGCGGTTCCACGTCACGAGGTCGGACGACACCGCGAGGCCCATCCGCTGCGTCTTCTCGTACTGCCCCGGCTCGACGGTCACGCCGGTGTAGTACATCCAGTAGAGCCCGCCGTCCTCGACGATGTGCGGCGCCCAGACGTGGGCGTTGTCCCAGCCGTCCGGGTCCACGGCGAACACCGGCGGCAGCATGAACCAGTGGAACAGGTCGTACGAGTAGGCGTGGCCGAAGTCGGTCTCGGTCGAATCCGCGGTCTTGGTCGTGTTGTTGCGGATGAAGAAAAGGTGGTAAACCCCGTCCTTCTTGACCATCGAGAAGTCTTTGGGCCGGATGGTCCCGCCGGGGATCATGTAAGCGGCACGGACCGGCGCGGCGGACAGCAGCACGCCGCACACCAGCGCCACCAGCAGGGCGCCGGGCGCGCGCAGCAGTCGAAGTGCGAGCCGGAAGGGGACGTTCAGGGGGCTGCCCCTCTGCGTTGTGTCCGAGCGGGAAGTCGTGGTCCGGCAAGGGCCCGGATGGATGTGCCGACAAGCATTATCGCGGCCCGCTCCGGGGCCCGTCAACGCATGATGAGGTGAGGGTTGATCCAGCTGCAGGGCCTGCGTTTCTCGATCGGCCAGCGGGTGCTTTTCGACCGGCTGGACTGGGTCATTGGCCCGGGCGACCGCTGCGCGCTGGTCGGCCCCAACGGCACCGGCAAGACCACCCTGCTGCGCGTCATCCTGGGCGAGTACTCCCCCGAGTCGGGCACCCGGGTGCTGTCCAAGGGCACGCGCATCGGCTACCTGCCGCAGGAAGCCGCCGAGAGTTTCGCGGGCACGGTCCTCGACCGGGCGCTCGAGGCGCACCGGGCGCTGCTCGGCCTGCGCGAGGAGCTCGACGAGATCCACGCGCGGCTCGCCGGCATCGCTCCCGACGACCCCGAGCTCGAGGGCCTGCTCGAGCGGGCGGGCGACCTGCAGCACCACCTCGAGATGCACGCCGAGCACCGGCTCGAGCCCGAGGCGCGGCGGGTGCTGGACGGCCTCGGGTTCTCGACCGCCGACCAGGACCGGCCGCTGGTCGAGTTCTCGGGCGGCTGGCGCATGCGCGCGGCGCTCGCCGCGCTGCTGCTCGCCGACCCGACCGTGCTCATCATGGACGAGCCCACCAACCACCTGGACCTGCCCGCCATGGAGTGGCTCGAGGACTACCTCGACGACTTCCACGGCGGGCTCATCGTGGTCTCGCACGACCGCGTGTTCCTCGACCGCGTCGCGACCGAGGTGCAGGAACTCGAGCACGGCCAGCTCCACAGCTACGCCATGGGCTTCACGCGCTACCTGGAGGAGAAGGAAGTGCGGCGCGAGCGAGCCGGGCGGCGAACGCGCGGCTCGAGTCCAAGATCGAGCAGCTCTCGCGCTTCGTGGAGCGCTTCGGGGCCAAGAACACCAAGGCCGCGCAGGCGCAGAGCAAGCGCAAGCAGATCGAGCGCCTCAAGGCCGAGCGGGTGGTCATCCCCCGCCGCGCCTCGCACATCCGCTTCACGTTCCCCGAGCCCCCGCACTCGGGCCGCCTGCTCGTGCAGCTGCGCGACGCGAGCTTCGGCTACACGGCCGAGCGCGACGTGATCGCGCACGCCAACGTCGAGATCGCCCGCGGCGAGAAGATCGCCATCGTCGGCCCCAACGGGGCCGGCAAGACGACCCAGCTGCGCAACCACGCGGGCCAGCTCACGCCGCGCGAGGGCCGTTGCGAGGAGACGCCGCTCACGCGCATGAGCTACTTCGCGCAGCACGCGGCCGAGACGCTGGACGGCAAGCAGACGATCCTCGAAGCCGTCGAGGAGGTGGCGAGCGACGAGTTGCGGCCGCGGCTGCGCAGCATGCTCGGCAGCTTCCTGTTCCACGGCGACGACGTGTTCAAGCACTGCCGCATCCTGTCGGGCGGCGAGCGCCAGCGCGTGGCCATCGCCCGCATGCTGCTGCTGCCGACCAACCTGCTGCTGCTCGACGAGCCCACGCACCACCTGGACCTCGCCGGCAAGGAAGTGCTCGAAGGCGCGCTCGAGCAGTACCCGGGCGCGATCGTGGTGGTCACCCACGACCGCTCGCTCATGGCCCGCGTGGCCACGCGCGTGATCGAGGTGCACGACGGCCGCGTCGTGGTGTACCCGGGCGGCTACGACGACTACGAAGCCGCGCGCCTCGCGCGCCTCGCCGCGAGCACGCCCGCGGCCGCGCCCGAGCCGCCCGCGGCGAAGGCGCCCGCGAAGGGCGCGGCGAAGCCGGCCCCGCCCCCGCCGACCGCCGCCCAGCGCGAGGCCGCGCGGGCCGCGCAGCGCGAGGAGCGCAAGGCGGCGCAGCAGCGCGAGAAGGAGATCGCGCGCATCGAGAAGGACATCGAGAAGCGCGAGCCGCGCATCGCCGAGCTCGAGACGCAACTCGCCGACCCCGAGCTCTACCACGACGCCGAGCGCTCGAAGGCGCTGGTCACCGAGTACGAGCGGCTGCGCGCCGAGGTCGAATCGCTCTGGGACCGCCTCGGACAGCTCGGCTGAGGCCCGGCGCCTCCGGATTGACCCGCGCCGGGGCCGGGTCGTACCGTGCCGCTCCTATGGCGGACATCACCCTACGCACCTACGTCTTCCTCGATTCGCTGCAGCCGCAGCTGGCGGCCTTCATCGGCACCACCGCGCGCGGCTTCCTGCCCGTGCCGTACGACGCCTCGATGTTCATCGAGACCGCGCCCGGCCTGATCATCAACCGCATCACGGACGTCGCCCTCAAGGCGACCCAGGCCACGCCCGCCATCATGGTGGTCGAGCGCGCGTTCGGCCTGCTCGAGATCCACCACCGCGACAAGGGCCAGGTCATGGACGCGGGCGCGGCGATCCTCGAACACCTCGGCGTCGACGAGCACGACCGCGTCAAGCCGCGCGTCGTCTCGGACCAGGTGATCCGCGGCGTCGAGCCCTACCACGCGCAGGTCATCAACAAGATGCGCTACGGCGACATGCTGATCGCCGGCGAGTCGCTGTTCATCCTCGAGTGCGAGCCGGCGGGCTACATCGCGTTCGCGGCCAACGAGGCGCTCAAGGCGGCACGCGTCAAGCTCGTCGACGCGTCGCTGTTCGGCGCGTTCGGGCGGCTGTACCTGTCGGGCCCCGAGGCGGACATCGACGCCTCGCGCGCGGCGGCGATCAAGGCCCTGCAGAACGTGAAGGGCAAGGCGGGCGGCGGCGGCGACGCGCGCTGACCTCCCTCGCGCACGGAAACACACCGGCCCCCGCGGATCGCTCCGCGGGGGCCGGTCGTTTCGGCGGCCGTCCGTCCCTGGCGTGTGCGTCCCTACGCGGCGTCGCGCAGGTCGTGGTCCGCCGTGGCGGCGGGCAGCCACACCGGCGAACGGCTGGTCGCCCAGCCCTCCTCGAGCCCGCGCATCAGGATGTACGGCTCCAGCGCCGGGTTCTTGAAGCGATAGCGCGCGGCGCTCGCGAGGCCCTGCTTCTCCACCACCGCCCCGCGCCCCTCCTCCGTGAGCGCCGCCACCTGGTTCGTCAGCCCGCGCACTTCGCGACGCACGATCCGCTGCAACGTCTCGCGCACGTCGGCGACGTTGTAGGTGCCGTGCGCGTCGCGCGGCGCGAGCGCGCACGCGAGCAGGATCTCGGGGTAGATGCCGCGGCGCGCGCGCACCGTGGCCTGGTCGTAAGCGTGCGCGATCTCGTCCGGCGCCCCGGTGACCACCTCGGTCACCGCCTCCGCGAGGTGGGCGTGCCCGATCGTGGTCACGCCCTCGCGCGCGGCCGCGACGGCCGCCGCCATGCCGAGCACCTGCACCACCTGCGGCAGGCCGTTCGCCAGCGTCGTGATGCGCGCGGCGACGGCGTCCTCGAAGGTCATCTCCAGATGGCGCGCGGCGCGCGCGAGCAACTCGCGGCCTTCCTTGGGGCTCATGCGCGTCACGTGCACCGGATCGGCGCACGCCTCGGCGCCGGGCAGGAGCGCGTCCGCGCCCTGGGCCTCACCGCAGGCGATCACGGTCAGCTTCGGCACCAGCGTGACCAGCGCGGCCATGATCGTGGCCATCGTGCGCCGCTCGTTCGGGTCGGCCAGGTTCTGGAAGTCGTCGAACACGACCACGGCGGGCGACTTCGCGGTCGCGCGCTCGGCCAGCGTGATCGTGGACTCCGGCGTCCACGCGGCGCCCGCGGGCATGCCGGCCGTGACGTCGTTGCCGAGCGCGGACGCGGTCAGGCCGCGTTCGGCGCGCGACGCGGTCAGGCGCATCTTGTCGGCCACCTTGCTCCACAGCGTGCCGAACGTGTCGCCCGGCTCGACGGCGACGGTCGTGGTCGAGAACGCCGTCGTGCAGAACTCGGGCAGCAGCGCGACCAGCGAGGTCTTGCCGGTGCCGCGTTCGCCGAACACGATCGCGTGCCGGCCGGCGCGCGTGACGATCGTCTCGAGGGCGCTCAGGGCCTCGGCGCGGCCCGCGAACAGGTCGCGGCGGGCGACGGGCGCGGACGGAGTGAAGATCTCATCGACGCGGAGGCGCATCTCGGTGGGCGCGCTCACGCGGAGCCGGTAGGTGGCGTTCTCGCTCATCAACCCCTCGCACGAATGGACAGACGGATGCTTCCGGTCCACATGCCGGCGAGGGGGCCGGTGGTGGGCTTCAGCGCCGTAGTGACGGCGGACATGCCCCTTATCGGCGGGGCCCCGCCGGGGACTGAAGCGCTTTCTTGCGGAAAGTTCGTCGGGGGTCGCGCGAGGGTGCGCGGGCGGTCTCAGAACAGCTCGCCCTGGGGCCAGCAGTCGCGGGGTTCGACGAACGGCAGGCCGAGGCGGCGCTTCATCTCGTTCGCGCTCGCCGGCGAGTGCCCGGCCCAGTGGTTGTTGAAGTAGCCGTACACCTCGCGCACTTCGCCGAACACCTTCATCAGGTCGGCTTCCCAGGTGCGGAACGAGTCCTCGCGGTCGATCTGCACGCGGTCGTACTTGTCGATCTCGCGGCGGTCGCCGAGCCAGCGCAGGTACAGGAAGTCGGCGGTCACCTCGGGCGGCCGGCCCA
>JBGAOB010000288.1:0-5982 GCA_044222045.1 Candidatus Eiseniibacteriota bacterium | reverse complement strand
CGACGGGCCGAGCGCACTCGCCGCGCTGCGCGAGGCTCGCGCCGTGCGCGAGCGCGCTTTCGGGACCGGGCGCGGCATGGGCCCGTGGAGCGCGGCACGGACGGCCGAGGCCATGATCCTGGCGGGCGAGGCGCCCGGCGCCCGGGCGATGCTCGACAGCGTGCTCGCGGGAGCGGGGCGGCTCACGCCGCTGGATCGGCTCGACCTGCGGCGCGCGCGGGCGAGCGCGAACATCGACCTCGCCCGCTGGACGGAGGCGCGGGCGGAACTCGACGCCACGCTGGCGCTGGAGGACAGCCTGTTCGGCACGACGTCGCCGGTGGCGTTGTCCGCCCGCGCGGCGCGTGCCGGCGTGAACTACCGCCTGGGCCGCCGCGACGACGCGCTCGCCGACGCGCTGCACGCCGAATCGGGGGCGCGTGAGTCCATCCGCGACGTGGCGCGCGGCCTCAGCGAAAGCGAGGGGCTCGGCTTCGAGCGCACGCGCGAGTCGGGCCTCGACGTGCTGCTTGCGCTCGCGACGGACTCGCTGGGGCTCGCTCCGGAGGCGCGCCGGCGCGCGCTCGACGCGGTGGTGCAGTCGCGGCTCGTGGTGCTCGACGCGCTCGCCGACGAACGCCGCGCGCGTGTGCGCGGGGATGCCGCCGTGGACTCGCTCGCGGCCGAGCTCGACCGGGCGCGCGGGGCCTACGCCGAGGCGATGGTCGTCGCGCTGCGGCAGGGGCGGCCTCCCGACTCCACGGCGCTCGTCGCGCGCGAGGCGCGGGACCGCGCGGAGCGCGCGCTGGCGGAACGCAGCGCGCCGTACCGGGACGCCACGAGGCAGGCCCACGCCGGGCTCGCCGAGATCGCGCGTGCCCTGCCGGCGCGCGCGGCGCTCGTCTCGTTCGTGCGCTACGGGGATCTGTCCTGCCCGGCGCCGATCGGCGCGGAAGGCGAACTGCGCGGGCGCACCGGCGCGCGTTACGCGGCGTCGCTGCTGGCGCGGGCACACCCGCGCCCGGTGGTGCCGCTGGGGACGGCGGCGGATCTCGAGGCGCGTCGAGCGCTGGGCCGCGGCGTGTGCGCCGCCTCCGCCGGCGGGGCGGCCGCGGCGCGCGCGGCCGAGCGGCGCTGCCGCGCGCTCGGTGCGGCCGCGCACGCCGCGATCGGGGCGCCGCTCCGGCCCCACCTCGCGGGTTGCGAGCGCGTCGACGTGGTGCCGGACGGGGCGCTGCACGCGGTCAACTTCCTCGCGCTGCCCGCACCGAGCGGCGGCTACCTGGCCGAGTCCGAGCCGCTCGTGCACCGGCTCACCGCGGAGCGCGACCTGGTGAAGCGCCCGGGCACGACGACGGCACGCGGACTGCTCGCCATGGGCGGCGTCGACTTCGACCGCGCCGACGACGGAACGCCGACCGACTCGCTCCCGCTGCTCGCCGCCGACGTGCGGCGCACGGCGGCGTCCGACTCGACGCGCGTGCGCTTCGGCGAGCTGCCCGAAACCGGGCGCGAGGTGGAGGAGGTGTCGCGGCTCTGGCGCGAGGCCCGGCGCAACGGCGGCGACGGCGACGCCGTGGTGCGCTCCGGCGCCGCGGCGAGCGAGCACGCGTTCAAGACGCTGGCTCCGGGCCGGCGCGTCCTGCACCTGGCGACGCACGGATTCGCGCTCGGCGCGCCCGCGGGCGTGGCGTACGCGGGCACGCGCGCGGTCGGCGCCGTGAGCGCGGCCCCGGACAGCGTCGCGCGAAACCGGGCGCCGGTGCTGCTGCCCGGGCTCGCGCTCGCGGGCGCGAACCACCCGGCCGCGGACGGGGCGGAGGACGGCTTCCTGACCGCCGAGGAGATCACCGCCCTCGACCTGTCGTCGGTGGAGTGGGCGGTTCTGTCGGCCTGCGAGACCGGCCGTGCGGACCCGGAGGCGGCGGAGGCGGTGCAGGGCCTGCACCGCGCGTTCCGCCGGGCCGGCGCGCGCCACGTGATCATGAGCCTGTGGCTGGTCGACGACGAGGCGACGCGCGCGTGGATGCGCGCGCTGTACACGGCCCGGCTCCAGCACGGCCACGGCACGGCCGAGGCCGCGCGGGAGGCCTGCCGCGAGCTGATCCGCACCCGCCGCGCGGCCGGCCTCGACACGCACCCGTTCTCGTGGGCGGCGTTCGTGGCCACCGGCGAGGAGCCGTAGCGGCCCGCGGAGAGGGCTGTGCGGTTTTCGTGCGAGCCCCGGTTGATCCGGGAGCCGGCAGTCCGCCGGCCTCGATCGGCACCGGGGGGGCACGCGCATGAAACTCCATCGCAATCTGGCAGCCGCGCTCGTCGCGCTGGGACTCGCCGCAGGCACCGCGCACGCGCAGTCGGGCGGTGACTACGCGATCCTCCGCTCCGCGCACACGGGCGGCGGACTCCTCCCGCTCACGGGCGGCTCGTACCGGCTCGGCGGCTCGCTCGGTCAGCACGACGCGGGCCTGCTCGCGGCCGGAGACTACGTGCTGCACGGCGGGTTCTGGGGCCCGACCGAGACGCCCACCACGGGAACCGGCGACGGGCCGGTGCCCGTGGCGTTCGCGTCGCGCGTCGACGGCTCGAATCCCTTCCGCGGATCCACCCGCTTCGCGTTCGCGCTGCCCGCCACGCGCCGCGTCTCGCTCGCGATCTACGGCGTCGACGGCCGTGTGGTGCGCCGCTGGCCGGCCGCGGAGCGCCACGCGGGCCGCCACACCGTGGCCTGGGATGGCCGCGACGATGCCGGCCGCCCCGCCGCGCCCGGCGTGTACTTCGCCCACCTGCAGGCGGGGGAGTTCTCCGCCACCCACCGTGTCGTCCGGCTCGACTGACCCCGGCCTCCAGGAGATCCCGCCATGCCTCGGACCCCGAAGATCCTTCGTGAACTGATGATGATGCTTCTGCTCGCGGGCGTGCTCGCGCCGGCGGCTCGTGCGGTGCCCGTGACCACGGCCTTCACGTACCAGGGCCAGCTCCAGAAGGCCGCCGCGCCGTACACGGGTGCGGCCGACTTCGTGTTCCGCCTCTACGACGATCCCGCGGCGGGGACCCAGGTGGGCGCCGACGTTTCGGTGGCGGGCCTCGTGGTGACGCAGGGGCTGTTCTCGGCGGAACTCGATTTCGGAAACGTCTTCACCGGCGAAGCGCTGTGGCTCGAGGTGCTCGTGCAGACGCCGGGCGACGCCGACTACACCACGCTCACGCCGCGGCAGCCGCTGACGGCCTCGCCGTTCGCGCTGCACGCGCTGAGCGCGCCGGCCGGCAGTGGAACGGGTCCGTGGGCCGTCGACGCCTTCGGTGCGACGCACCCGGGCAACATCGGCATCGGCGGAGGATCGCGTCCGGACCGGCGGCTGATGATCGAGGGCGGGACGTCGAACAATTCGATCTGGCTCCGCAACAACACGGTCAACTACGCCACGCTCGTGGTCCAGAACGACGCCGCGAACGGGTACGGCATCTACGACGCGTGGAGCGACCGGCACTTCATCGACGGCAAGGTCGGCATCGGCACGAGCAATCCCGGCTTCCCGCTCGACGTCTACGGCTACCTCACTCCGAGCGGTCGGTTCACGTCGGTGGGTTCCACGCTGACGGCGGGAACGCACGCCGCGCTCTACGTGGCCGGGCTCACGGGGGGCGGCCTCTTCGGCGGGCCGTCGGACGGCATCTACGCCTCGTCGGTCGACGGCCGCGGCGTCTCGGGCTGGAGCACGAACAACTACGGCGTCTCGGGCGACTGCACCAGCGCCGGCACGGCGGGCATCCTCGGTACGCCGAACGAAGGGATCTACGCGTTCAGCCTCAACGTCGCGCGTCCGGCCGCGCGCTTCGCGGTGCCGGCCGGCGGCACGGCGATCGACGCCGGCAGCGGACTCGTGAAGGTGAAGACGCTGCAGATCCTGGGCGGCTCCGATCTCGCCGAGCCGTTCGACGTCACGGGCGCCGCGAGCGCCGCGCCCGAACCGGGCACGGTCGTGATCATCGACGAACACACGCCGGGCGACCTGCGGGTGTGCGACGGTGCCTACGACACGCGCGTGGCGGGCGTGATCTCCGGCGCGAACGACCTCGCCCCCGGCATGGTGATGCGCGCGAGCGACTCGCCGCACGCCGACGGCGCGCACCCGGTGGCGCTCACGGGCCGCGTGTGGTGCAAGGTCGACGCGGCGTACGGCGCGGTGCGCCCCGGTGACCTCCTGACCACGTCCGACACGCCCGGGCACGCGATGCGCGCCGACGACGTCTCGCGCCGCGGGGGTGCGGTGATCGGCAAGGCGATGACGTCGCTCGAGGCCGGGCGCGGGCTGGTGCTCGTGCTCGTGAGCCTGCAGTGACGGCGCGCCGGCTGGCAGGCGCGCTCGCGCTCGCGCGCACGATCGCCCGGGCGGCCGGCCGCACGCAGGCGGGCGAGCCGGTCGCGGGCGGCGAAGTGCCGGTGGCCAAGTGTCCGACGGAACCGGGCGACGGCGTGCTGGTGATGCGCGGGCCCGGGGCCCTCGGCGGTGGCATGGCCGGCACGGGCTGGGACGGGGCGGGGCAGAACGCGACCACGCTCGACTGGCACATGCGCGGCACCACCGGCGACGTGGGCGCCGCGGCCCAGCGGGCGGCGTGGATCGCGGCACTGCAGACGTGGGCGAACGTCGTGCAGATCACGTTCACCGAGCTGCCGGTGGCCGGGCGGAACCGCGAACTCGACCTGGGTTTCGCCACGGGCAGTCACTGTGGCTACGAGCCGGCCGAGTGCGGGAACGCGAACTGCCCGTTCGACGGCGCCGGCGGAACGATCGCGCACGCGGGCTTCCCGCCCGCCGTGAACTCGCTCTGTGTGCCGAACATGCCGGAGACGTACTCGGGCGACGTGCACTTCGACGACGCCGAGACCTGGGAGCGCGACACGGGCTCGGCGTCGGCGTTCAGCCTGCAGCTCGTCGCCTCGCACGAGCTCGGGCATGCGCTGGGACTCACGCACGACACGGGTTCCGGCGACATCATGCGGCCCTCGTTCTCGGCATCCGACAGCGCGCAGGCGCCCTCGGCGTCCGATCTCGCCAACATCCGCTCGGGTTACGCGACCGGCTCGGGCGCGGTGATCACGCTCGAAACGCTCGGCGTGTGGGTGCAGAGCACCGCCGGAGCGCCGGAGCTCGGCACGTTCGCGAGCCCGTTCAACACGGTGGGTGAGGGCGTGGGCGGCGTGCCGCCGGGATCGACGGCCGTCACGCTGCACGTGCGCGCCGGGAACTACGCCGAGAACGTGCTCATCACGCAGGCCATGTTCATCCAGGCCGAGGGCGGCTCGGTGAGGATCGGCACTCCCTGATCGGGCGGGCCCACGCCCTCCGGCACGCCGTCGCGAGCCGGAGGGCGTCGCGGCGCCGCGGGCGCGACCGTGGTCCCGCCGCGTGGTAGCGTGCCGCCGCGCGCCGCCGGCGCGGCGCGCGTGACCGGAGGCCGCATGACCACGCACGAGCTCGAACCGACGCTCGCCACGCTGCACGGACACTTCTCGCGGGACCTGCCACCGGTGCTCACGATCGACCCGGGCGACCGCGTGCGGTTCAAGACGCTGGCGGTGGACTGGGGCGTGTTCGATCAGCCGGACCCGTTCGTGCGCGCGACGCCGTTCCCGGGCCGCGACCACGAGCGCGACCCGGGGCACGCGCTCGTGGGCCCCGTGGCGATCCGCGGCGCGCGCGCGGGGCAGACGCTCGAGGTGCGTGTGCTCACCGTGCGCACCGGCCGACGCGCGTTCGTGGTGGGCGGCGGCGGCACGCGCGAGTGGGACGTGCGGCTGGGGCTCGATCGCGAAGCGGGCGTGGCCATCCACTGGGCGCTCGACCCCGACGCGAACACGGCCACCAGCGAGCACGGCGTGGTGCTGCCGATGCGGCCGTTCCCCGGCATGCTCGGCATGCCGCCGGCCGACCCGGGGCGGCACTCCACGATTCCGCCGCGGGCGTGCGGCGGCAACATCGACTGCCGCGAACTGGTCGC
>JBGAOB010000287.1:0-5835 GCA_044222045.1 Candidatus Eiseniibacteriota bacterium | reverse complement strand
GGCCCCCGCTCGCGTTTTCGCACGACACGGGGCCCGCCGATCCGCGACGCTCCGGCGGACCCCGCGGCCGACGACCGGTGCCTGCCTCGGCCTCGGGGTCCACCGGGCTTCGTGCCTGCGCGCGGGTCCACACGTCGGACGCAGCCCGGGCGCTCCGGCGCTTCGTTCCCCGGGGCTCCCCGTGCATTCCGCACGCCGGCGGCGCGGCGGTCGCGCGAGCCCGCGGTGCGCGGCGGGCATTTGCGACGCGACGCGCGCTGGCTCGCCCCCTGCAGTGATGCCACGCGCCTCGGGCCACGACGGCTCCGACTCTTCGGGGGGACACACGATGCGCCGGTTGATCTTCTTCTTCGCCGCCACCGCGGCACTCGTCGGTTTCGCCGGCGGCGCCGACGCGCAGACGTTCAGTGCGCGTCGGCTCGGCATGGGGGGCGTGCTCGTGCCGCATTCGGGCGGCAGCGAGGAATCCAACGTCGCGCTGCGCGCCATGCCGCGTCCGCCCGCCGACGAAGCTTCGCTCACGCTGCCGCTGGGCCTGGTCGCGCTGCTGCAGGACAAGCCGGTGCTCGACCCCGACGACCCCGAGTTCAACGCGTGGGAGCTGGCGAACACGCTGTTCAATCCGCCGTGGAACCTGCAGATGGGCACGCCCGACGCGCCGTCGAACGACATCACCGTGAACATCGCGCGCGACCGGCTGAGCGTGAACCTGGGCGAGATCTCGTCGATGTTCCCTTCGCAGTCGAGCACGCTCGGCATCCAGGTGGGCGGACCCGCGTTCGGATTCGGCGTGCGCGGTGCGTTCGCCGAGGTCGCGCCGCTGGTGCACGCGCGGAACGACTTGCGCATGAACGACGCCCTGCACGGCGTGCTCGCCGACGGCGCCGACTTCACCCCACGCACGCGCTACGAAGCCACGAACGCCGGGCTCGGCGAGGCGGCGGCCGGCGTACGGCTGGGCTGGGCCGGCCGCGTCCTGGGCGTGGCCGCGGGCGACAGCAGCGGCGGTCCCGCGCTGCTGGTGGGTGCGCGCGTGAAGCTGCTGCGCGGCCTCGCGTACGGGGACGCCGACCACGTGGCGTCGTTCACCACCGGCGACACGCTGTTCAGCGATTCGCCGGTGGGCGTGGACGTGACCGGCCGCGTGCGCACGGCCGGGCCGGCCGACGGCGGCTTCGGCGCCGGCTTCGACCTGGGCCTCGTGTGGGCCGCGCCCGGCCTGCAGATGGGCGTGGGCGTCAACGACGTGTCGACCGCGCTCGACTGGCGCGTGCGCGAGAGCGTGTCGCGCCGCGACAGCGTGACCGGCGAAGTGCACAACTACACCACCGCCGACGGCGTGCGCTGGACGAGCCACGTGCCCGCCGTGGTCACGGCACACGCCGCATGGATGGGCGATCGCCACACGCTGGCCGCCGACGTGGTGAGCGACGAGATCGGAACCGTGGCGCACGCGGGCCTCGAGCGCTGGTGGGGGCCGTTCGCCACGCGTGCCGGCGTGCGGATGGATCGCGAGCGCGCCGTGCAGTGGAGCGGCGGACTCGGCGTGAAGCTGGGCCGCCTCGGCCTGGACGTGGCCGCCGCCACGCACACGCGCAACCTGATGCGCGAGGAACAGAGCGAACTGGCCGTGGGGCTGGGCTGGTATCCGAGGGAGGAGCGGTGATGCGTGCGCGTCGATGGATGGCGCTCGGTGCCCTGGCGCTGCTGCTGACGAGCTGTGGCGATCGGCAGCTGGTGATGAACGTGGACGTCATGAGCTGGGTCGACCCCGCCGCCGTTTCGGGCTCGTTCGGGCCCGTGCCCGCGATCCCCGGCGGCATCGCCACCGGCGAGCAGACCGTGCTCGACGGCATGGAGATCCCGCTCGTGAACAACATGGGCCAGGTGGCCAGCGTGGACCTGGTGACGTTCCGCGTGTCGGCCGTGGTGCGCGATTCCAGCGGCAGCGGCGCCGACACGCTGCGGCTGTACCTGAGCAGTCCGTGGGTCGACCCGCGCAGCACGCCGCCCGTGATCACGCTGCCGGTGGCGATGACGCCCGGCGTGACCGACACGGTGGAAGTGACCACCGACGCCGACGCGCGCGTGGCGCAGCTGTTCGTGGACGGCAAGCTCAAGATGTCGCTCACCATGAGCGTGCGCGGCCCCGAGAGCGGCGAAGCGCTGAACGGCGGCTTCCGGCTGAACAAGCTCGACGCCACGGTGATCGCGTCGAGGAAGGTGAACTGAGTCGCGGCCCCGCCGCGGCGTGGCGCCCTCCCCTCGGCGCGCCACGTGCGGCGGTCGGCGGGGGCTGATTCCTTCCGGGATCCCCGCCGCGAGTCCGCCCGGGCTCCGCCGGCCGGGCCGCCGCCATGCGCGTGATCGCCTCCGCGCACCGCCGCCCGCCCCGGCCCCGCTCTCCCGGCCCACCCCTCGCCCGCTGTTCGCTTCGCGGGCCCCGGTCGTATCGGAGGAAGGCGCCGCTCGTGCCGACCGCCCCCCCGGTCACCCGTGCCCCTCCGAGGAGGTTGCCGTGCCCTCACCCCTTCGCTCGCCCGTCCTGGTGCTCGCGTCCGCGTTCGCGATCGCGCTGCTGGCGGCGCGGCCGGTCGACGCCGCCGTCGCGCCGGGGCCGCTCGCGGGCAAGACGCTCACGAGCACCCGCGAGCTCCAGTCGGGGCTCGAGTCGCTCGCCGGCTCGCTGCTGAGCGGCGACCTGCGCGGCGAGATCACGCGCGTGGTCGTCACCGAGGACGCGCCGCGCCGGCTGGTGATCACGGTCGGCTGGCAGGGCTTCGCGGGCGGCAAGCTCTGGGGCGAGGTGCTCGAATCCGCGCGCTCGCGCCAGGCGGGCATCCGCCTGCCCGAGCCCGTCGAACTCTCCGGAGCTTCGGGCGAGCTCGAGATGGTGTTCGAGGCCGAGGACGCCGGTGCGCTGCGCCGTTCGCCGTACCTGCGCATCAACGCGGCGCTCGCCGGTCGCAGCACGCCCGGCTTCCGCCGCACGTTCGAGCTGGGCAAGGAATGGAGCGCGGCGCTGCCCGCCGGTGGCGACTTCCTCACCACGATCACGCCGCGGCCGCTGGGCCGCACCGCCGAGCTCGGACCGCAGCCCTCGTACGTCGTGCCCACGGGCACGATCGTCGCGCCGCCCTCGCCGCCCGGCGCCACGCCGCCGGTCACGCCGCCGACGTCCGCGCCGCCAAGCACGACGCCGGCCACCACGAGCCGCCGCATCCTCACGTCGGCCTCGCCGCTCGCGCGCCCCACGGGCACGCGCCTGATCGCGCCCGAGCCCGCGCGCCCCGCGACGCCCGCGCCGTCGACGAACGCCGCGCTCCGGGCGCTGTCCGCGAGCACGGCGATCCGCGCGATCAGCGCGGCGCAGTTCGGGCTCCACACCCAGGACATCGACCGCGGCGCCCGCGGGCCGGCCACGATGGCGATCCTGCCGTTCGGGGCGGTGCGCACCGAAAACATCCGCCTCGACCTGCCGCGCGTGTTCGACTTCTCGCCCGAGGTGTACCCCGACCTGAACCCGGCCTCGGGCATCTTCTACTTCGTGCCGAGCGGCTTCGGCCTCGACTGGAGCGCCGCCGAGGGCTACCAGCTCCGCACCGTGTACGCGTCGGCCGACGCGGCCGGCTCGGCCGGGCAGGTGCTGATGGCGGCGCGTCTCGACGCCGGCATCGACGGGCCCGAGGTGCAGCTCGCCTCCGAACTCGTGCGTGCCTACGCACAGTCGCACCAGCTTCCGTTCAGCGAGCTGCGCGCGCTCCCGATCGACTCGGTGCAGGTGTCGCTCGCCGACGCGCTCGGGCCGTTCAGCGTGCGCGGCGACCGCGTGGCGGTGCACGGGTTGTCCGACGTGATGGGCCAGATGGACGTGTCGTGGACCACCGACGAGCGCACCATGCTGTTCATCCAGGAGGCACTGGTCGAGAACGTGGGCCTGAGCGGCGACGCCACGTTCCACGCCGTGGGCGGCGGGCTGCGCGCGCGCCGCGTGCCGGTGCGCATCCGGCTCGCGGACGAGGCCGCGTTCGGCACGCTGGCGTGGGATCGCACGGGCTGGAAGAACCCGACGCCCTACCCGATCACGCTGCGCTACCTGCACGCGCTGCGCGTGGCACCGGGGCAGCCGCCGGTCGTGCACACGTGGGCGCTCGGCGACGTGCGCGTGCCGCCCGGCGGGCAGGTGCGCTGGAACGCGACGGCGGTGCCGTTCTGGCTCGACCGCGACGCACGCAAGATGTGGCTCGACTACGCGGTGGACGGTTCGTGCACCGAGTGCGGCTCGCAGGCGATCGCGGGGCTCACCGGCGGCGTGTCCACGACGGGCGCTTCGGAGATCACGTTCCACACGCTCACGCCGCTCGCCGACGCGGGCGCGGTCGAGGCGCTGGTCGAGGTCCGCTCGCGCTGGTGGGACCCGCGCGGCGCCGCCACGCAGGTGAAGACCGTGGTGCTCGACGCGGACGGCAAGGACTTCCGGCTGGGGCCGCTGTTCGTGGGCAACCGCGCGGACGAGGGTTCGAGCGAGCCGCTGTTCGAGTACCGCCTGGCGCTCACCATGAAGGACGGGCGGCCCGAACGCGGCGAGGGACGCTGGATCTCGAGCCGCGACCTGCGCGTGCTGGTGGGGCCCTTCCAGGTCCAGAGCTCGCTCGGCGCGCTGCCGGCGCGCTGATCGCGGCCATGTCATTCCGCCGCGGCCGTCGCGCCGCACCGTCGCACCGGGCCGCCCGCGCGTGGGCGTGCGCCGCGCTGCTGTCGCTGGGCGCCGCGGCGTTCGCGCCGTCCGCGCACGCCCGGCCCGACCTCGCCAGCCGGCGCATGGTGGGCCCGCTCGTCGTGTTCGCCGACGACGAGCGTTCCGACCTCTTCCACGTGCTGCCGCCCGAGCCCGAGATCGCGACCGGCTCCGACGGGCGCCCCGACCTGGCGCTGTTGTCCATGCGCTACACCGGCAACGCGCTGTCGCGCGATCGCGGCCTCGCGCTGCACCGCACCGTGCTCACGCTGCGCGTGAAGCTGCCCGCGCACGCGCCGGCCGACCTCGAGCGCGCGGCGCGGTTGCTCGCGGCCGGCGGTCGCGTGCCCGAGTTGCGGCCGCTGCCGATCCGGCGCATCGAGTCGGCCGTCGTGTTCGCGCCGGTCGGCCAGCCGGACTCCACCGCGCGCGTGCTGCCCGGCGGCGACCTGGTGGCCAGCGGCTCCGACGGCGACGGCGCATGGGACGAGCGCGTGTTCACGCTGGCGCTCGATTCGCTGAGCGCGCAGGCGCTGCAGGCGGCGCTCGAGCGCGACCAGCTCGCGATGAGCTTCGCCTGGGCGTTCGTGGCCGACGGGCGCCTGGCGCCCGAGCCGTTCGGCGACGTGCAGGGGCCACCGGAGCTGTCGCGCGCGCTGCGCGACCGGCTGGCGGCGGCGGCCGATTCGGCCGGGCGCGACTCCACCGCTCGCCGCGTGGTGCGCGCCGGCGCGTTCCGGATCGGCGTGGACCTGCGCACGTGGCCCGGCGTGGTGCGCCGGGTGGACGTGGACGCCCAGGCGCCGGCCGGGTTCGCCGCGCTCGACGTGTACTGCTTCGACTTCCGCGACGCCCGCCGGCCCGACCTCTACGAAAAGCGCGTCGAGATCGAGGCCGAGGCCGTCGGCGGCCGGCCCGTGCGCCAGCTGGCCGTGTTCGCCCGCGAGCACCCGGACGTATTCGCAGTAGGGCTCCGGTTTCCGGTGGCCGTCCGGATCGACCGGCCCTACCGCTTCCGCCTCGTCGAATCCCGCCCCGACGGCAGCTCGACCACGGGGCCCTGGCAGGCGGGCCGTGCATGGCTGGCGCTGCTCGAC
>JBGAOB010000286.1:0-5839 GCA_044222045.1 Candidatus Eiseniibacteriota bacterium | reverse complement strand
GCGGCTGATGGTGCACGACACGACGGCCCGGCGGGTTCGCTCGCCGGGCCGTTTGCTGTGTCCGAAGGCCGGTAAGCTTCGTCCGAAGGCCGGTGAGCTTCGTCCGAAGGCCGGCAAGCTTCGTCCGAAGGGGTCGCATGGTGCCGTGGGTCTGTTTCGGGGCCGGCCTCCGGCGGCCTCCTGCCGCCTCCGGCCTAAGCCCGGAAAGCGACCGCCGGTCCATGGCTCCATCGCTTTCCGGGATTGCCCCGAAACAGGCCCGCGCCACCGCACGACCGCGCCGGCACGCATCGAGGCGCCGCGTCGACGGGGGACCCACGGCACCACGCGACCCCATCGGGCGGACCGACCCGCGATCAGCGGAACCCGCCGGAGGCCGGCCCCGAAACAGACCCACGGCACCATGCGACCCCTTCGGGCGAAGCGACCTGGGCTTCGCCCGAAGCTCCCCGCCCTTCGCACGAAGCAAACGGCCCGGCGAGCGAACTCGCCGGGCCGTCGTGTCGTGCACCGACTGCCGCGCTACTTCTTGTCCGGCGCCGGATGCCCCGCCCGGATCCACTCGCGCAGTTCCGTCATGTCCTTCGCGTTGGCCTGCAGCTGCTGCCCCCGCTTCGTCAGCTTCTTCGACCCCGGCTTGCGCACGTGACAGCTCGTGCAGCGGCCGAACGAGCTCTGCAGCTGGTCGTAGCCCTCCACCGAGTGCATCACTTCGAAGTACTTGCCCCGGTCCGTCAGCAGCTTGCTGCCCGGCTTGTCGTGGCAGGCCGTGCACTTCTGGCCCGTGTCCGTCGCGATCTTCTCCGAGGCGCGCGCCGAGACCACCGGCACCAGCAGGGCCAGCGTCACGACCGCCGCGAGGCGAATGCGATGATTCATGTCGTTCTCCCGAGCCGGGTCACTTCCCGGAGAAGGCCTTCGTGAAACCGAGCGAGACGGTCCACTGCGAGTGATCCACCGTCGCGCCGGGACCGAACGGGTTCACGTTCTGGTTCGTGTTCATGTTGGTTTCCGTGGCCTCGAACGCACGCTCGACGGCCAGGTTCACCGTGTTGCTCATCCAGGTCCAGCTCGCGCCCACCGCCGCGTGCTGCTCCGTCGTCGCCGGGAACAGCGGGTTCAGCGTCGACGCCGGCACCGGGCTCTTGCCGAAGTTGTAGCCCCCGCGCACCGTGAACGCATCGTTCACGCGGTACTCCGTGCCCACGATCCACGCCCACTGGTCGTCCCACTGGAACACGAACGGCACGTTCATCGCGGCGAGCGAGCCCGGCACGGCCTTGTCCGGATTCGTGCCCTTGACCGTGATCGTCTGCATCGCGCCGTTCCACAGGTACCGACGCGCGTCGGCCGCCACGATCCACTGCGGCGTCGGGCGCAGCTGCACGCCCAGGCCGAACTGCTGCGGCCACGTGAACCCGTCCACCACCGCGTCGTAGCGCACCGGGCCCATGCCGAGCGCGGCCATGTTCATCTGCAGAGTCCCGTTCTCGTACTTGCCCTCGGTGCGGCTCTGCCACGTGGCGCCCAGCTGCACCTGCTCGGTCGCGTGCCAGATCGCGCCCAGCCGCACGCTCGTGTTGATGGTCTTCGCGCGGTCGGTGAGATCCATGCCGAAGAACCCCATGTCGTCGCTGGGATCCGACGGCGTGCCCATGTCGGTGTAGAAGCTCGTGTTCGGATAGAAGCGGAACTTCACGTCGGAGTAGCCCACGTTCACCGAAGCACCCAGCGACACGTCCTCCATCGGGGTGTACGCCACGGTCGGCGTGGCGGTGAGGAAGCGCACCTCGCTGAACGTGCCGTCGGTGGTGCCGAACGGCGTGCGGTAGCCCTCGAACGTCGCGCCCATGCCGCCCTGGCTGATGAAGCCGAAGCCGTAGGTCCACGGCGAACCGTGCGAGCCGCGCACCCACGAGATCGAAGGCATCGCGAACAGCACGTCCTTCGCGTCGATCGAATTGTTCGCCATGTCGCCGCCGTAGTGCAGCTTCGGCGCGAGCACTTGCAGGTCGAGCCCGAAGTGCTGGCCCTGCAACTGGCCGATGCCGGCGGGATTCGCCTGCAGGCCCAGCGAGCGATCGGCCACGGCGATGTTCGCGCCCGCCCGGCCCGCGGCCTCGCTGCCGTACCCGGCCAGGTACATGCCGTTCGTGGCCCAGGCGGGCACCGCGAGCGCCAGCAGGCACGCCGCGGCGGCCGCGATGCGTGCGGCACTTCCGGAAGCCTTCATGAGTGTCGTCTCCTCGAAGCGCCCGTTCGCGTTCGCGCCGCGCCGGCATTCGGAGCGGGCACGCCCGCGAGTCGGGCGATGGTGGTGGCCGGCGAGCCCGGGAACAGCCGTCCCAGTTCCCTCGCCGTGAGACCGGTGAGCGTCGTCAGCGTGCGCAGCCCCGGGGCGTGCCCGGTGCGTGCGGCTTCCTCGCGGCACGAGGCGATGGCGCACCAGTGCCGCTCGGCGAGTCGGCCGATCCCCAGCTCCATCGCCATGCGAGCCGCGGCGTCCGGGGTCCAGCCGTTGCCGGGTGTCGCCTCCGCGGGCGGGAGCGGTGGTCGGGAGTGCATGGCCGCCTCAGCAGCCTTCCTTTTTCTTCTTCGGCGGCGCGGTCTTCGCGGCCGCCGGCGGAGGCGGTGCCTTCGCGATCGTGGGCGCGGGCGAGGCCGGCGCGGGCGTCGCGAGCAGGCGCGGCGCGCCGGCCGCGGAGTCGGAGACCGCCGCACGCGGCGCACCTCCGAAGAAGCGACTCACCTGCACGGCGCGCTCGAACGCGCGCGCCTCCTCGGGTGTCGGGTTCGACGGCGCGATCGGCGAGACCACCTCGTCGCGCCACGCGTCGAGCCCGCCGAACAGGATGTAGACGCCCGTGTACTTCTGCGCGCGCAGCAGCATCCACGCCTGCGCGGAGTGGATGCCGCCCTCGGACACCAGCACGATCTTCTCGTTGCGACCGAGCCCCGCGTCGGGAAGGTCCGTGATCGGGATGTTCTCGGCGGTGGGGATGTGGTCCACGGCGAACTCGGCCGGATCGCGCACGTCGATCAGCCGGTAGTCGCTCCGGTTCTGGACGATCCAGTCCGCCAGCTCGGTCGCGGTGACGTGATCGACCTTGCTGGCGACGATCGTGGCCAGGTCCTGCGTGTTCATCGTGACGGTGTGGCCGCGGTACGGGTTGCCGGCGAGCGCCAGCACGCCCAGCCCGAGCGCGGCCGCGGCCAGCACGCGGTTGCGCGTCCACGCGAACTTCGGCGCGGCACTCACTTCGCACCTTCCGCGCGGTCGCCGAAGCGCTTCTCGACCCACTCGGCGCCCGCGAAGCCGCCGAGCGCCATCAGCACCACCAGCAGCACCACGAGCCCGTAGGGCAGGTGGAACGCCTGCGGCAGCGTGAGCTTGCCGAGGTCGCTCGACTCGTAGAACGCGCGCGTCCACGGGAACGACTCGCCGAACAGGAACGTGCCGGCCACCACGCCGAGCACGTACACGAGCCCGTCGATGCGGCCCGTGGCCGTGGCCACCATCGACGTGCCGGGGCAGTAGCCGCCGACCACGAAGCCGATCCCGAGCACCAGTCCGCCCACGACCTGCGGCCACAGGTTCGTGCTCACGACGTTCACGAGCGACAGGTCGAGCACGCCCATCCACGACAGGTAGAACACGCCGAGCATCGCGGTGACGATGGCGGTGAACATCACCTTGAAGACCGCGAGATCGTTCAGGTAGAACTGCGACACGAGCTTCTTCGCACTGCCGAAGCCCGCGCGCTCCAGGAACCACCCGAAGCCGATGCCGATGACGAACGCCACCACGAGCGACGCCTCGTCGCCGAACAGTCCGTACTTGAAGAAGGGCGCGCTCATCGCCACTGCCTCCTCATCAGGCCCGCGAACGCGTAGGCGCCCGCGAACACCATCATCATGAACGCCCAGCTGCCGGCGTTGAGCACCGCGCCGCCGGTGAGCGCCTGTCCGCTCGTGCAGCCGCGTGCGAGCTTCGCGCCCACGCCCATCAGCGCGCCGCCGACGAACGCCCACGCGAGGCGACCGCCCGTGGACACGCGCGGGCCCTTCTCGACCGTCCGCTGCAGCCGCCCGGCGAGCGCGCCGGACAGGAAGCCGCCCACCAGTACGCCGAGCACCTCGAACACCAGCCAGGACTTCAGCGGGTGACCGACGCCGCTGTCGAGGTACTCCGAGAAGAAGCCGTTCGCGCGGGCGTGATCCGGCGCCACCAGGCTCAGGCCCCACGACACGAGCGACGAGATCGCGCCCGAGGCGCCGAGGCCGCGGCCCATCACGACGTACGCGGCGAGCAGCACCAGGCCCAGCCCGATGCCGGCCAGGTACGGATTCATGTACGGCTGCGCCGCGCGCACGGCTTCGTGCGCGTGCTCGCGGGGGCGGACGGGGGTGTCCGCGGTGGGCGTGAGCGTGCTCATGTGCGGGTTCCTCCGGGGAATCAGGCCCGTGTCCAGTGACTGAACTGGCCGGCGGCCACGAGGACGAAACGAAGCAACAGGCCGCCGGCCAGCACGAGCAGCGGGGCCACGGCGGTGTGCGCGATGCGGTGCTTCACCGCGAGCGACTGCACGAACAGCGGCACGAGCAGGCCGAGGCCCACCACGCCCACCCAGAAGACCGCGGTCCACGGGCCGCCCAGCAGCAGACCCGCGGCCTGCGCGTGCGCGCGCGTGGAACTGACGAGGCCGATCAGGAACAGCGCGATCAGCACCAGCTCCGCCTGGATGAAGCGGTTGTCCGCCCGAGCGAGGAACTCGCTCTCGTCGCGGTCGCGCGCCACCATGTGCACGAGCGCCGCCGCGCTGGAGAGCCCCGACGCCAGGAACAACGGGCCGAGCAGCGCGCTGTTCCACAGCGGTCGCGCGACGAGCGTGCTCAGCAGCACGCCCGTGTAGATCCCGAGCAGCCCGCCCAGCACCATGTTCGCGCCGGCGATCGCCCGCACCGTGCCCGCGTCGGCCAGCAGCTTCGCCGACCACGTGCGCACCACCGGCAGGCGCGCCACGAGCCACGCGGGCGGGTTCAGCAGCAGCGCGCCCACCAGCGCCGGGTACACGGCGAGCAGGATCCATGCGCCCCACGACATCGGGGAGAGCGGCTGGAACGTGGTGTAGAGCCGCCACGTGTACAGCTTGTGCTCGAGGTCCAGGAACAGCGCGAACATGCCCAGGCTGAGCAGCGCCAGCGCGAGCACGGGCAGCAGGCGCGTGACGGACTCCGCGCGACGGTGGCGGTCGGAGAACGCGAACCAGCCCGAGATCGCCATCATGCCGGCCACGAGTCCGCCGAGGAACAGGTACACGGGGATCTGCCACGCCCACACGTGCAGGTGCGGGTCGACCAGGTGGTTCATGCGGGTGGTCGTGATCTCGATCATGGCCGGCCCCTCACGTCAGATAGAACACGCGCGGCCTCGTGCCCGCTTCGGGCGAAAGCGCGTGGTGGTTGCGCGAGGCGAGCAGCCGGCTCACGTCGCTTTCCGGATCGTCGAGGTCGCCGAAGTGCATGCAGTGCGTCGGACACACGGAGACGCACGCGGGCAGCAGCCCCTCGCGTGTGCGGTGCAGGCAGAACGTGCACTTGTCCACGTAGCCGTCCGGGTGCACGAAGCGCGCGTCGTACGGACACGACGCGATGCACGCCTTGCAGCCGATGCACAGCTCCTTCGCGACCTGCACCGTGGCGCCGAAATCGACGTGGCTCGCGCCGGTCGGGCAGCAGCTCACGCACGGCGGATCGTCGCAGTGGTTGCAGCGCTCGCTGCGGATCTCGAGGTGGAGCGTCGGGTACGTCCCGCTCGCCTCGGTCTCGATCCAGTCGC
>JBGAOB010000285.1:0-7194 GCA_044222045.1 Candidatus Eiseniibacteriota bacterium | reverse complement strand
GAGCGCGAGCTTGCCGAGGTTCTGGCCGGAGAGGAACGACAGGCGCGCGCCGTAGAGCGGCGCGTGCAGTAGGCGAACATCGCGCGCGGGCGCGCCCATTAAGGCTCGCGTTCCCGCGGCCAGGCCGCGCTGCGCCGCGCAGCTGCCACTCCGCGAGGGCGAACGCGGTGACCGCCTGCAGCAGGGCGAGCGCCGAGAACCCACGGCGAGCGAGGGCAGGCCCACCGGTGAACCACAGGAACGCCACCAGCACCGTCTTGCCGACTTGAAGAGCAGCGACAGCAGGCTCACCCATTCAAGATCGCTGCAGGCCGAACAACGGCGCGCCCCGTGGTCGCGAGGCCGTCGGTGGCCACGAACACGGTGAGGAGGCACGAGCACGCGCAGCTCTTCGATGCGGTAGAAGTTCGCGAGCCACGGGGTCACCGAGCAGCACGACGCAGACGAGCAGCCCGAGCGCGAGCTTGAGGCCCGAGGCGAGGTGGAAGCCCCGGTGGAGCGTCGCGAGGCGCCCCTTGACCTGGTGCTCCGCCGCGTAGCGCTCGAGGTACATCTCGAAGTTGCCCGTGAACGCCGTCGCGAGCGTCACGATCGAGAACGCGACGGTGAGCATCCCGTAGTTGTGCGGGCCCAGCCAGCGCGCCATGAGCGCCGTGTAGAGGATCGTCGACACCATGGCGATCCCCTTCTCGAGCCCCAGGAAGAACGCCCCGCGCGTGACGTTGCTGGCGATCTCGCCGCGCCTCATGCCGCCTCCGCCGCGGCGTCCAGCTCGCGTTCGAGGAAGCCGCGCAGGTCGGCGAGGTGGCGCACGTCCTCCGGAAGCGGCCGGTTCGAGGCGAGCAGCGCGGTCATGTCGGGGTGCGAGGCGTCGTACCCGTGCATCGCGGCCACCGGCCGCGAGCCCATGAACGAGGGCACCAGCAGCGCGCCGGGGCGCATCAGGAAGAGGTCCTCGCCGTACTCGTGCCCCGCGAAATCGGCGCCTTCGCGGGCCAGCTCGGCGGCCTCCAGCCAGCGGCCGCGGGGCTCGGCGGACAGCGCCGCGCGCACGACGTCCCGGCGCCCGGGCGACGCCACCAGAAACGCGCGAACGTCGAATCGAAGAACGCGTCGTAATCGCGCCCGCGCCGCACCGGCAGGTCGGCGAGGCGCCCCATGACGTCGGCGTGCTCCGTCACGTCGACCATCCCGTGGTCGGAGCAGAGGTAGATCCAGCGCGGCCGTCCCCCCGCGGGCACGCGGGCGAGCCTGCGCACCAGCGCGTCGTAGCGGCCCAGCCGCTCCTGCACGCGCCCACCGCGCGTGCCTTCGTGGTGCAGCAATGCGTCGAGATCGGCGGTGTAGGCGAACAGGAGGTCGTCGTCGCCGGCGGCGAGCCGCGCCTCGAGCTGCGCCTTCGGCGTCCGCCTCCGGGGTGCGCCAGTTCCATCCGCGCCACGCCAGGCCGCGGCGCGAGCGAGTCCCAGAGCGTGTCGACCGGGAGCCCGCCGGGCGCGAAGAGGTCGGCGCGTTCGGCGAGGTCGAAGCGCGCCAGCTCGTCGAGCGGGACTTCGTACAGGTTGAAGTAGCCGCGCACGGGGCCACGCGCCAGCCGGGCCGTGAGCCACTGGCGCAGCCGCCAGCTGCGGCGCAGGCGCGGCGGCAGCCACGCGAAGCGCTCGTAACCGCGGAATACGCCGCCGTCGGCGCCGGCCCGCCGGTACATGAGCCAGCGGCCGTGGTCGCGCGGCGGCCGCCCCGAGAACGCGGTGGGCAGCGCGCCGGAGCTGAACCCGAGGATCGTCGCGATCTCGCGGCGATGGGGCAGGCCGGCGGCGAAGTCGGGCCGCGAACCGGCGAGGCGCCAGCCCAGGGCGTCGACGAAGAGCACGACGAGCACGGGCTTCATCGCGCCAGTTCCGGGCGCTGGCCACCGAGCACGGTGGTGTTCCAGGCCGCGAGCACGTCCCGGCGCGCGGCGTCCCAGTCGGCGGCCGCGGTCACGTGGAGCGCGTGCAACGCGCGCAGCGCACCCGCCGAGAGCGCCGGCGGGCCGCCCCCGGCCGCGGCCTCGAGCAGGAGGATCGCGCCGCTCGCGTCGATGCGATGCTGCGGCGTGCCGGCCAGCGCGGCCCGCCAGCGGCGGCCGAGCGGCCCCGCCGCGGGCGTGAGAAGCCCGCGCCGCAGGCGGCGCGGAAGCGGGGCGCGCGCCGCGACGCGCGCGGCCCGGACCCACGGGTCACGATCGCGACCGGCGAAGCACCACCACCAGAACGCGCGCACCAGGCGCGCACCGTGCGCCGCCATTCCCGGCCATCGTCCGGCGACGGCACGCCGAGTTCTCCCCGCCGCCACGCGAGCGCCGTGTCCCAGAGCCGCCCGACACCGAGCGGCGTCCGCGAGTTCGGCCGGCACCGCACCGGCCAGCGCCGCGACCGCACGCGGCCGCGCCCACTCGACGCGCGCCGCGGCGCCGTCCGGGCCACTCGCCCGCGCGCAACGCCGAGCACGCCCGCGAGATCGGCCGCCGCCTTGAGCGTCGCGTGCCGGGCCCGCAGCCGCTCGCGTCCGCCCGCGCCGAGGTCAGGCCAGGCCGCGAGCAGTTCGTGGCCGCGGTTCTCGAGCAGGGCGACTTCCTCGGCGGACACCTCGCGCGGG
Source organism: Candidatus Eiseniibacteriota bacterium (assembly GCA_044222045.1). Classification (GTDB taxonomy): domain Bacteria; phylum Eisenbacteria; class RBG-16-71-46; order RBG-16-71-46; family RBG-16-71-46; genus JBGAMH01. Next base: position 4,554 of record JBGAOB010000285.1, on the reverse strand, counting down.
GTCCGCCGGGCACGCGCGCGAACACACACCCGCGTCTCCCGCCACCGCGGCGCGTGCCGCACCAGTTCGGAGATGCCCGGCCGCGCGGCCATCACCGCGAGCCCGGCCAGGGTGAGGAAGCCGACCTCGAGCGGCGCGAGTGAATCCGGCAGGCCGGGCCGCCGCCGCCGCGTCGCGACCCCGGCGGGCGCGTTCCGCGGCGGCCCGGCACTCGGCCGAGTCGCGCATCACCGCGTAGAAATCGAGATCCGAGAGGGTGAATCGGTGGCCGTCGTGCACGAACCACACCGCCTCACCGCTGGCATGGCTGCCGGACAACAACACGGCCACCAGGCCCTCCCCCGCCCAGCCGCGCACCACGTCCACCGCTTCGTGCACGGCTCCGGCGCCGGCCGGGCCCTGCAGCGGGGACACCACGAACGCATCGGTCCGCAGCCGTGGGGTTGCCGTCATGCCCGAGCGAGGCTCCATGGGGGGAAGGGATCTTGCGGCGCGAGCTCGACAGGCCGGACGGGGGGCTCGGGGCGCAGGATCCGGATCAGATGCGACGGTAGATGAACTCCGGGATCTCGAGCACGCGCCGGTTCAGCACGCTGCCCAGTACCTGCGCGCCGGACTTGCGGAGGACGTCCGCCGCGCGGGTGACGACCGGCCGCTTGGACCGCCCCGCCTGGAGCACCATGACCACACCGTCGGCGATGCCGCCGAGCGCCGCGCTGTCCGGCGAGTCGAGGACCGGCGGACCGTCGACGACGATCCAGTCGAATCCGGAAGCCGAGCTCTCCAGCAGCTGGCGCAACGCGGCGGGCTGGTACATGCCCGTCTGACGGATGTCGTCCGGCACCGGAGCGACGAAGAGATTGGACGCCACCACGCCGGCCTGCTCGGGCGTCGGCTCGGCGACGCGGGGCGACGGGATCGCGCACCGGCTCCCGGGGTCGATTTCGAACGCGGGACGCTGGACGTGCGTGTCGACGAGCAGGGGGCGCAGCCCCTGGTCGCGGGCGAGCGACTGCGCGAACTGCAGCGCCACGGTGCTCGTGCCCTCGCCACCCTGCGGGCTCGTGAACATGACGATGCGCGGCGAACGGTCACGGAGCGTGACCTCGAGCGTGACGCGCAGCGACATCATCTCGCGCACGACTTCGGGAGGCAGGGCGATGCCCCCCAGCAGCGGCAGCGCGATGCGGCGCGATTCCGTCCCGCGGGCGGGCGCGCGCAGGGCGCCGGCCGGGGACGGGACGGGTGCGACCGGCGCGGGCGCGTGTGCGCCCGGCTGACGGGAGGCCTCGGCCTTCTTGAGTGCGTCGAAGATGCGGGTCATGGCGTCGGGACTCTCCGGGTGAGCCTAGCCGCGCCGGCGGCGGCGTTCGGACAGCGAAGCGAGCACGGGAACTTCGAGGTACTCCTCGGCCTGGGCCGCGGTGCGCACCGTCAGGTCGAGACCGTCGATGAAGAACGCGAGGCCGATGCCCACGACGAGGCTGAACGCCGGGGCGAGCGCCAGCCGGACCCAGTCGCGGGCGTTGCCCGCCAGACCGGGCCCCGCGGGGTTCAGGAGCACGACGTTGAGCTCCTGCGACGTGTTCGAGTTGATGCGGGCGAGGTCGCGCGCCTTGGCGTAGTCGTCGTAGCGCATGCGCAGCAACGTCTTGATCTCCGCTTCGAGATCCTCGAGCCGGCGCTGGCTGCGGGGCATGTCGCTCAGCCGGCGGCGAATCTCCGCGATGTCGCGGTCGAGCGTTTCGAGACGCGACTGCTGCAGGGCGATGCGCGAGCGCTGGATGTCGAGGCTGCTCTCGATCTCCTTGCGGAGGAGCGCCTGCAGCGTGGCCAGCGTGGAGACCGCGTTCTGGACTTCGGGCGACTCGTCCCGGTAGCGCTCGCGGAGCTGGGCGATTCGCGTCTGCTGCTCGACGATGCGGTTCTTGAGCGCGTCGAGGGCCGTCTCCTTCCCGAGCGGCTGGTCGACCGAGGACACGCTCGCGTCCGGCGACTTCTGGAGCTCCACCATGGAGGTGTACGCCTGGCGCGCCTCCGCCAGGTCGGCCGCCGTTTCGGACCGCTTCTGTTCGAGCATCGCCAGCTGGCCGGCCGTCGCGCGCGACTGCTCGAGCGCGTTCGTGAGCCCGCTGCTGGAGGAGAGCAACTCCTTCTCCTTCATGCGGCGCTCGATCTCGGAGTCCAGGTTCCGGAGCTCGACCTCGAAGAAGCCCTCCGGACGCGAAAGACCGGAGTTCTGGCGCACGTCGAGGTAGGCGGTGATGACCGCGTCGCACATGGCGTGAGCCACGTCGGGGTCGGCGTCCGTGTAGGCGATGCCGAGCACGTCGCTGCGGCCCATGACTTCGACGTCCACGGCCGCGGGGTCGAACTTGGGCAGCTTCGGGCCGCCGGCGGCCTGACGCTGGCGCAGCACCTCACGCGTGCGGTCGAGCACCGCCTGGCTGCGGGCGCGGGCGACTTCCGAGCCGAGTTCGGACTCCCACTCGCCGTAGAAGTTGCGCAGGGTGTTGAGCGCGCTCTGGCGCTCGCCACGGTAGACCAGCACGCGCCCCGAAGAGGTGTAGCGAATCGGGGCGGTCAGGGTGAGCACGACGACCGTGATCGTCGTGACGATGAACAGGCCCACCACGAGCCCGCGGCGCCGGAAGAGCACCGAGAGGAACTCCCGGAGCGTCGCCTGGCGGGCCGAAGTCGGTGCGGCCGAGGATTCGGCGTTGATCGAGCTCATGCGCGTCACTCCTTCATGACGCGCGTCACGAAGACACGGTCGAGATTGAAGAGCTCCCAGCCCTTGATCGCGGTGTCCGCGATCGGGGACAGCGGGGTGAAGAACTGGTTGATGAACAGGCTCAGGTTGCCCACCGTCGAGCGCGGCACGTACACGATGTCGAACCGCGACAGCGGCACGTCGACGAGTTCCTCGCCCTTGAGGACGCGGTCCATGCGCAGCCGCGCCACGCGCACCGAGCGCGCGCCGTTGCGGTGGATCAGGATGACGCTGTTGCGCGCCGCGTCGTCGCGGAAGCCACCCGCTCCGGCGATCGCCTGGGCCACGGTGATGTACGGCCCGGCGGGCACCGGCCCCGGCTTGTCGACGCGCCCGAGGACGTGCACGACGTTGCTGGTCGTGCTCGCCAGCTCGACCGTCACGCGAGGCGAACGGAAGTCGGCCGCGAGCAGTTCGGTGACGTTCTTCTGCAGCTCCATCGGCGTCAGACCCGCGGCCACGACGTCGCCCACGGGGTAGACGGTGATGCGCCCGTCGGGGCGAACGACCTGCTGGTGAATCAGGTCGGTCAGGCCGTCCGGCCGAGGCCCCATGTTGAGGATGAGCTGGTCGCCGGGCACGATGCGGTACTCGGGTACGCGACTCCAGTCCATGCCGAGCGTGTCGGATTCGACCTCGACGGCGCGAACGGGTCCCGCCAGGGCGACGAGGGCCAGAACGAGAAGGGCTACTCGATTGACGGCGAAACGATTCACGAGATCTCCCGGTCCACGAGTCCGGACGGGAGCACGAGGCGAGGGCCACGGCCGCCGGGGAGGCGGCGCGCAGGTTCCCGGACGCGCTCGGGCTCTTGTCGTTCGAACCCGGCTAGAACAACGGCAGGGTCAAGAGCCGCATGACCCTTCCCGAAGCAGTAGCAAGACGCGTCTCGGTCGTTCCTCCACCTGCGACTGGCGTCGCCGCCGTAAGTTACGGCGGCATCGAGGCCTGAAGTATAGGGAGGGTGTTTGGCGACTGTCAACGGTCGAGTCTGTTCGGGCATACCAAACCCGATGAGTGGCAATCGCTGTGCCGCGCCCCGCTCAGGCTTCGAGGCCGGCCAGGACGGCGGCCGAAAAGAGCGGAATCATCAGCTCGTGGTGGCCGGTGATCGAATACCCCCGGCCCCCATCCGCGCCCCGGGTGGGGCGCTCGACCACGTTCAGGCGTGGCCGGTAGTGCTGAATCTGGTCGAAGTTCGCGGTCGTGAGCCCGGCGAGGTCGGCTCCCAGGTTGCGGGCCACCGACAGCGCCTTGAGGAACACCTCGGGCATGAGCACGGCCGACCCGAAGTTGAGCACCACCGCCCCCCGCGCCTCGGCGAGCGTGGCGGCGAAGATCCGGAAGTCCCGCAGGGTGGATTCGCCCAACGCCGCGCCATCGCACCGCGGGTGGTGGTGGATCGTGTCCGTCCCGATCGCGACGTGCACGGTGGCCGGAACGCGGCACCGCCACGCGGCGGCCAGCAGCGACACGGCGCGGTGCGGCGCCTGCGACTCCTCCACGGCCCGTCCCCAGCACTCCCCCAGCCCCTCACCGCGGCCGGCGCCCGTCCGCATGGCGTCATTCATGAAGTCGCCCGTCTCGTCGACCATGCCGAAGCGGCCCTGGTGCAGGTTCGCCTCGACGTCCTCCGATGTCCGGCCGATGCGCGCGATCTCCACATCGTGGATGGCGGCCGCCCCGTTCATCGCCAGGTGCCGGATCACGCCGCGGTCGAGTAGCGCGATCAGGGCCGGCGAAACGCCGGTCTTGACGACGTGCCCGCCCACCATCGCGAC
>JBGAOB010000284.1:0-6413 GCA_044222045.1 Candidatus Eiseniibacteriota bacterium | reverse complement strand
GCTGCTTCACGGGGCGTCCTTCCCGGGACGCGATCGCTCCCCTACGGGCTGGCCAGGAGCTGCATCGGGTCGAGCCGGACGTTCCCGCGCTCGACCCACATCTCCGTGCGTTCCACGTCCACGGTGCGGGGGTCGAGATCGGGGAAGACCAGGCCGACGACGTCGTCGGGGCGGGCCGAGGCGCGCATCGTGAAGCGCAGATGCGCGTCGAGCACCGCCGGCGATTCGGCGTCGGACACGAGCAGTTCCGCCAGCGAAGGGCGGGCGTCGAATTCGCGTACCTTGTCCTCACTGACGCGCCGAACCACGACACTGTCGCGCGCGAGCAACTCGTTCGTCCGGGCCCGCAGGGTCTCGAGGAGTTGCGCCGGCGACAGGCCGGTCTGCTCCACGAACGGGCGCGGGAAGCGAACGCGATAGCTCGCGCCTTCCAGCTGGCTCATCAGCGAGGGCGGCTTGAAGAGGATGGGCCGGACGTCGCGGACCCGGAGCCCGTCCGGCAGCACGTCGTCGAGCCTCTCGGCGAGGTCGACGCCCGGCGGGCGGCTGAACTCCAGGTCGAAGACTTCGGCCCGTGAACGAAAGCCCAGGGGCAGCGGGGGCCCGAACGACATCTTGAGATGCGGGTGATGTCCCTGGGTGAAGGCCAGCGGCAGCCCGGAGCGGCGAAGCGCCCGCTCCCAGGTGCGCATGAGGTCCAGGTGCGAGAGGAAGCGCATGCTGCTCCCCTTCTCGAACCGGACGCGGAAGCGCGTGCTGGTGCCCACGCCTCCGGCGGTGGCGGGAGCGCGGCGTCCGCGACGGCCGAAGGCCGGCGCGGGCGCGACGCGACGGCTGCCCCAGGTCCACAGCGGCGCGTGGGGCGTGCGGACCCAATGGGCGCTGCGGACATCGACGACACCGCACGAGAAGCGCAGACGTCCTCGAGCCGGCAGTCGTCGGTGATCTCGGCCTTGTCCGCGCGCACTTTCTCGCGGACGAACTTCCTGGGTGACCGGGGACTGCACCATGTCCCACGGCTGGTCGAGATCCGTCGAGCGCTCCACCAACCAGCGCTCGGGATCCATGCCGTGGGCCGCGAACACGTCGAGCCAGGTGCCGAAGCGCAGGTGCTCCGACCACGCGTCGAACCGGCAGCCGCGCCGGTACGCGTCCTCCACGACGGGCGCACAGGCGGCGGTCGCCGCGCGTGGAACACGCCTTGAGCATCTCGCCTGGCGGTACTTGAGCGAAATGGCTTGCCCTTCACCGCGTCGCGCACGCTGGCGCGCGCTTGAGCTCGGCGGTGTTCACCTGCTCCGCCCACGCGAACGGCGTGTGCGGCTTGGGCACGTGCGGCGAGACGCTGACGGTGATGCGGAACGCGCGGTTGCCCGCGTCGCGCGCGGCCTGCCAGGCCTTGTGGCCGAGCTCGAGGATCGCGCGCAGGTCGTCGTCGGTCTCGCTCGGCAGCCCGCACATGAAGTAGAGCTTCGCGCTCGTGTAGCCCTCGCGCGCGGCGGTGCGCACGGACGTGAGCAGCTCTTCCTCGGTGTGGTTCTTGTTGATCACGTCGCGCATGCGCTGGCTGCCGGCCTCCGGCGCCAGCGTGATGCTGCCCTTCTTCTGCTCGGCCATGCGGCGCGCCACTTCCACCGGCACGTTGTCGGGCCGCGTGGACGGCAGCGACAGCTGCACGCGCGTCGGGCACAGCAGGTCGGTGAGCGCGTTCACCTGCTCCACGATCTGCGTGTGGTCGGTGGTCGACAGCGAGATCAGCGACACCTCTTCGAGGCCCGTGCGCTGCAGCCCGCCCATGACCTCGGCCACCACCTGCTGCGCGGGCTTCTCGCGCACGGGGCGGTTGATCATGCCGGCCTGGCAGAAGCGGCAGCCGCGCGTGCAGCCGCGCATGACCTCGACCGACAGCCGGTCGTGCGTGATCTCGCCCACCGGCACGAGCGGCATCGCCGGGTAATACTCGGCCTTCAGCGACTCGACCCACACCGAGTTCACCACCGACGGCCAGCCCGGCCGCGCGCGCGGCACCAGCCAGCCCTCGCTCGATGCGTGCAGTTCGTAGCCCGCCGGCACGTACACGCCGCGCACGTGCGCGAGCCGCCGCAGCAGGCGCGTGCGCGGCCAGCTCTCGCGGCGCGCGAGCTTCGCCAGTTCCACGACCTCGTGGATCACCTCTTCGCCGTCGCCGATCACGAACGCGTCGATGAACTCGGCCATCGGCTCGGGGCTGAACGCCTGCGCGCCACCGGCGATGACCAGCGCGTGCCGTTCGTCGCGGTCGCGCGCGTGCAGGGGCAGCCCGGCCAGCTCCAGCATCATCAGCACGTTCGTGTACTGCAGCTCGTACTGCAGCGAGAAACCGAGCACGTCGAAGCGGTCGGCCGGCGTGTGCGAGTCGAGCGAGAACAGCGGGATGCCGAGGCGGCGCATCTCGGTCTCGGCGTCGGGCCACGGCGCGAACGTCATCTCGGCCGCGCAGTCCGGCCGGTTGTTCAACACGTTGTGGATGATCCGCAGACCGAGGTTCGAGAGCCCGATCTCGTAGGCGTCCGGGAACGCGAGCAGCACGCGGACCTCGGCCTCGTCCAGGGGCTTGCGCGGCACGTGCAGCGCGTTGCCGAGGTAGCGGTTCGGCTTCGAAACGCGAGGCAGAAGCTGGTGCTCGATGAGTTCCGAAACCGAAACGGTCATGCCGCGTGATCTCGTGTGTGCAGAGCCGAACCCGGTCGGCGGAGGACGCACGCCGCGCGGGGCTTGATCCGGAATGGCGGCCGGCTCACGGGTGAACCGACCGGACGGGGGCGCACGCTACCACGCGCCGGGGCCGTTCTCCAACCGCAGGAAAGCGGGCAAAACCATGTGCGACAGGGTGGTCGGCCGCGCGGGACCTTCTGCTATAGTGCGCCACGGTCCGTCCATTCACGTTCCGGCGAGGCTCGACCATGAAGGTCACTGACCGGCAGTACTTCGCGCTCAAGCGCCTGCACTCGCTCACCGGAGTGGTTCCGATCGGTCTGTTCCTGATCGAACACTTCCTGACGAATTCCTTCGCCGTCCAGGGCCCCGCGGCTTTCGACAAGGCGGCCGGCGACCTGGCGGGACTGCCCTACGTCGTGCTGATCGAGGCGTTCGGCATCTGGCTCCCGATCCTGCTGCACATGGTGCTCGGCGTGGTGATCGCCACGACCGGGCAGGCCACGGTCGGCAAGCACGGATACGCGCGCAACTGGCAGTACATGCTGCAGCGCGCGTCGGGCCTCTTCCTGGTGCTGTTCCTCGTCTACCACACGTGGAGCACGCGTTTCAGCGGCGAGTACCTGAACTCGATCAGCGCGTACGACTTCGTGCGCGAACACCTGTCGCACCCGGCGGTGTTCGTCTTCTACGCGCTCGGCCTGACGTCCGCCAGCTTCCACTTCGGCAACGGCCTGTTCGGCTTCGCGATCCACTGGGGCATCGCCACCGGGCGCGAGGCGCAGCGCAATGCGGCCCGCTTCGGGCTCGCCGTGTTCGTCGTGCTGTCGCTCGTCGGCCTGAACGGGCTGCTCGGGTTCGTGGGCAAGGGATGGAACATCTTCCAGAAGCCGCACGCGCAGCACTCGTCGGTGGTCTTCGAGGGAGGGCAGCACTGATGGCCGAGCCGCGCGTTTCCGTGATCGGAGGCGGTCTGGCCGGCCTGATGGCGACCATCAAGATCGCCGAGGCCGGTGTGCCGGTGGACCTGTTCTCGATCGTGCCCGTGAAGCGCTCCCACTCGGTGTGCGCGCAGGGCGGCATCAACGGCGCCGTGAACGTGAAGGGCGAGAACGACTCGCCCGAGATCCACTTCGTGGACTCGTGCCGCGGCGGTGACTTCCTGGCGAACCAGCCACCCGTGAAGGGCATGTGCTACGCCGCGCCCGGCATCATCTACCTGTTCGACCGCATGGGCGTCACGTTCAACCGCACCGCCGAGGGCTTGCTCGACTTCCGCCGCTTCGGCGGCACGCTGCACCACCGCACCGCGTTCGCGGGCGCCACCACCGGGCAGCAGCTGCTGTACGCGCTCGACGAGCAGGTGCGCCGCCACGAAGCCGCCGGGCTCGTGCAGAAGTACGAGGGTTGGGAGTTCGTCGGGCTCGTGCGCGACGACTCCGGCCGCTGCGTGGGTCACGTCTCGCTGGACCAGCGCACCATGAAGCCGAAGGCGTTCCGCGCCGACGCGACCATGCTGGCCACCGGAGGCCCGGGCCTGCTGTTCGGCAAGAGCACGAACTCCATCATCAACTCGGGCTCCGCCGCCGCGGCCGCGTACATGGAAGGTGTCACGTACGCGAACGGCGAGTTCATCCAGATCCACCCCACCGCGATCCCCGGCGCCGACAAGCTGCGGCTGATGAGCGAATCCGCACGCGGCGAGGGCGGCCGCGTGTGGGTGCCCCGCCAGCAGGGCGACAAGCGCCCCGCGAAGTCGATCCCCGAGGCCGACCGCTGGTACTTCCTCGAAGAGAAGTATCCGAAGTACCGCAACCTCGTTCCGCGCGACGTGGCGAGCCGCGAAATCCACCACGTTTGCGTGAACCTCGGACTGGGCGTCGACGGCCAGATGTGCGTCTACCTGGACCTCACGCACATCCCGCGCGAGATGCTCGACAAGAAGCTCGGCGGCATCATGGAGATCTACGAAAAGTTCACGGGCGACGATCCGCGCGACGAGCCCATGAAGATCTTCCCCGCCGTGCACTACTCCATGGGCGGCCTGTGGTGCGACTACGAGCGCACCGCGGACGGTTTCGTGGACCTGGCGAGTCCGAAGAACCAGATGACGGACGTGCCGGGCCTGTACGCGATCGGCGAGGTCGACTACCAGTACCACGGAGCGAACCGGCTGGGTGCGAACTCGCTGCTGTCGTGCGTGTACGCCGGCCAGATCGGCGGACCCGCGGCGGTGAAGTGGGCGCAGAACCAGGCGAAGGCCTCGGCCGAAACGCCGGCTTCGGTCTTCGAAGCCGCCGAGGCGAAGTGGACGGCGCGTTACGCCGAGCTGGCGAAGAAGGACGGTCCCGAGAACCCCTACGGGCTGCTCGACGAACTCGGCAAGGTGATGCTGGAAAACGTCACGATCGTGCGCGAGAACGCGAAGCTGCGCGAGACCGACGCCAAGATCCAGGAACTGCAGGACCGCTGGCAGCGCGCGAGCATCCTGGACGACGGCCAGTGGTCGAACGCGCCGCTGTCGTTCATGAACCAGTTCTGGAACATGCTGCACCTGGCGCGCGTGGTCACGCTGGGCGCGCTCGCCCGCGACGAGAGCCGCGGTGCGCACTACAAGCCCGAGTTCCCGAAGCGCGACGACGAGAAGTGGATGAAGACGACACGGGCCACGTTCGCCCCCGACGGGCCGAAGCTGAGCTACGAGCCCATCGACGTGTCGCTGTGCAAGCCCGTCGAACGCAAGTACGACTAGGAGACCTCCCATGGCCCGCCAGACGATCGAACTGCGCATCAAGCGACAGGACTCGCCCACGGCGTCGTCCCGCTGGGAGGAGTTCTCGATTCCGTACCAGCCGAACATGAACGTGATCTCGTGCCTCATGGAGATCCGCAAGAAGCCGGTCACGAAGCAGGGCCAGAAGACGACGCCGGTGAACTGGGAGTCGTCGTGCCTCGAAGAGGTGTGCGGCGCCTGCACGATGCTGATCAACGGCAAGCCGCGGCAGAGCTGCACGGCGCTCGTGGACCACTTCGAGGGCGTGATCACTCTGGAGCCGCTCACGAAGTTCCCGGTGCTGCGCGACCTGCAGGTGGAGCGCCGGCCGATGTTCGACGCGCTCAAGCAGGTGAAGGCGTGGGTGCCCATCGACGGCACGTACGACCTCGGCCCGGGGCCGAAGATGTCGGCTGCCGAAGCCGAGCTGAACTACGCGTTCTCGCGCTGCATGACGTGCGGGTGCTGCATGGAGGTGTGCCCGCAGTACAACACGCACAGCGACTTCATCGGCCCCGCCCCGCTCGCGCAGGTGCGGCTGTTCAACGCGCACCCGACGGGCCGCATGAACGCGTCCGAGCGGCTCGACGTGATCATGGGCCGGGGCGGCATCGCCGACTGCGGCAACGCGCAGAACTGCGTGGAAGTCTGCCCCAAGGAGATCCCGCTCACCGAGGCGTTCGGCGATCTCGGACGCCAGACCACGATCCACTGGCTGAAGAGCCTGTTCGGCAAGTGAGCGGATTCCGCGACGACCGTCATTCGGGCTCCTCGAGCGTGGCCTCGCGCTTCCTCGGGGAGCTCGAACGCTGGGCGGCCACCGACCGCTCGCAGTCGGCGCCGGAACTGCGCGCGCACCTGTTCGCGTGGCTTCGCGCCGCGCAGGCCTCGCAGCCGTCCATGGCGCTCGTGCACCAGTTCGCCGCACGCGCGTTGAGCGTGGTGG
>JBGAOB010000283.1:0-5978 GCA_044222045.1 Candidatus Eiseniibacteriota bacterium | reverse complement strand
CGGGCGATCGCCGAGCGCGAGGCCGACCCCCACGGGCACCGCGAGCGACAACAGCGAGATCAACGGGGCCGCCGTGCTGACCGTGTAGCGCGCCAGCGAGTGGTAGAGCAGCAGCACGCCCGTGCCGCCGGCCACGCCGGAGGCGGCGCCCCACGCGAGATCGGCGCCGCGCGGCGCGCCCGGCACCAGCGGCAGCGCCGCGGTCAGCAGCACCAGGCCGATCGCCTGCGAGAACAGGCTCGAGCCGAGCGCGGTGGAGCGACGCGTGGCGAGGCCGCCCAGGAAGTCGCCGGTGCCGTAGAGCGCCGCCGAGGCCGCGGCCAGCACGAGCGGCAGCGTTCCGCCGTTCAAGCGCCCGCGCGCCTCCAGCGCTCGCCTTCGCGCTTCGCCTGCCCCTCGTGCTCCAGCTTGAGCAGGTGCGCGAGCAGCGATCGCTCCGCGAGCGGCCACAGGTCGCGCGGCGTGTCCGCGTACGCCGTGGGCAGCAGGTCGGCGAGCGACATCGCGGCGTCCGAGAGCGCCCCGATCACCATGGACTCGCGCTCCATGCGATGGCGGATCATCGCGCGCAGGCGACGCACGGCAGCGCCCTGCGGAGAACCGTGCGAGGGGAACAGCGTGCGCGGCTCCAGCAGCATCAGCCGCTCGAGGCTCGTGAGGTACGCGCGCATGTCGCCGTCGGGCGGATCGATGATCACGCTGCCCGGCCCGCCCGGCACCAGGTCGCCGCAGAACAGCGCGCGCGTGCGCGGGTGCCACAGCGCGATCGAGTCGTGCGTGTGCCCCGGCACGTGATGCACGCGCAGGTTCCAGTCGCCCGCGCCCGGCGCGAGCGGCAGCCAGTCGCCGTCCTTCACGGCCAGGTCGAGCTTGAGATGACGCGCCAGCTCGGTGTGCCCCACCACCGGCACGCCGAAGCGCGCCTTGCACGCCGCCACGCCTTCGACGTGGTCGGGATGGTGGTGCGTCACCACGATGAGTCGTACGCGACGGCCGTCGCGCTCGAGCAGGTCGGTGAGCGTGAACAGCGACGCCAGTTCCGCGTCGTCGCCGCTGCCCGGGTCGAGCAGCGCGAGCTCGCGCTCGCCGATCAGGTATGCGTTCGTGAACAGTGCCGGCGGCAGCGGCTTCGTGCGCATGGCGTGCAGCACCACGCCCCAGTTGAGCTCGATGCGACGCACGGGCGTGGCCGCGCGCTCGGGCGCGGCGACGAGCCGCTCGGACAGAGCGTGGTCGCCTTCCTCGATCGCGAGCAGCGTCCACAGGATGGGCGCCGCGAACGTCACCTCGCCGCGCCGCCAGCGGCCCAGCGCGTCCTTCGGCCGGATCCACTCGCCCTCGGCGAGTTCGCCCGGGATCACGCTCGGCTCCTGCCCCGGCGGCACTCGCGCGACGAAGAACAACGTGTCGAAGCGCACCGGCGCGAACGGCGGCGTCTGCCATCGCCCCGCCGGTGCGAGCGCGCCGGCATCGAGCGTCCAGCCATTGCGCGCGAGCAGGTCCGTGAAGCCGGCTTCACCCGCGAGCAGCGCGCGCCGTGCTTCGGCGAGCGCTTCCGGATCGGCGTGCTCGACGCCGGGCAGCACGCCGGTCTCTTCGAGCGCTTCCCGCAACGCACACACACGCGCCGCGCGCTCGAAGTCGTCCTCGACGCCCGCCAGCGGCACGTGCGCGTCGGGCGCGTCCACCTTGCCGCCGATGAACGCGTGGAAGCCCGGCTGGAACGGCACGGCGTCGCTCCGCCGCACCCAGTACACCTCGAGCGCCACACCTTCGCCGCGCAGCAGCACGAGCGCGGCGGAGTCGCGGAACTTCTTCTTGTCGGCGGGCGTCGACATGCGGGCGGGCTCCGGGGTGAATCGGCGCCGCAGACTACAACGGGCGCGGAAGCGCGCGTTAGCCCCCGGGCGAACTGCCCCGGGGGCCGATCGCGGCCGCGCATGTGACGAGGGTCCGCCGCGGTCGTTCCATGGACGAGTCCCCCTTCGCTCCACCCCCACCCGGAGCCTCGCGTCGATGATCCCCACCTCTCGCTCGTCTTCCACTGCGCGCCGCGTGTTCGCCGCCACCGCACTGCTCATGGTGCTCGCGTGGGCGCCGAGCGCGACTTCGCGCGTCTCACGAAGGCCGTGGCGTCACCCACGACTCGCACGGGGATCGCCGGCCGACGGCGGCGTCGCGCCTCCCGAACGCACCGCGGGCCCGGAGCACTTCGCTCCGGGCCCGCTGCGTTTCGCTTCGCCGCGCGCGTTACGCCAGCTTCGGCGCGCCCTGCGTGGCGTCCTGCAGCTTGCGCATGCCGACCACGTCCTTGGTCGCGCGCCTGAGGATGTCGAGGGCTTCGTCGAGCTCGGCCGCCGTCACGTCGAGCGGAGGACGGAAGCGCAGGCTGCGCTTGCCGCACGACAGGATGATCATGCCCAGCTCGTAGGCGCGGTCCCCCACGGCGTTGCGCACGTCGGTGTCGGGGAAGTCGATCGCGCACATCAGGCCGCGACCGCGCGCGTTCGTGAACACGTCGGGCATCGACGCCTGCAGCGTGTGCAGTCCCTTCAGCAGGTGCTCGCCCGTCCTGGCGGCGTGCTCGACCAACTTCTCCTGCTCGATGATCTCCAGGTAGCGCTGGCAGCGCACCATGTCGACCAGGTTGCCGCCCCACGTGGAGTTGATGCGGCTGGAGACCTTGAACACGTTCTCCGGCTCTTCCTCCAGGCGGCCGCCACCCAGGAAGCCGCACACCTGCATCTTCTTGCCGAACGCCACCAGGTCGGGCTCGGCGCCGAAGTGTTCGTGCGCCCAGAACTTCCCGGTCAGGCCCACGCCCGTCTGCACTTCGTCGAACGCGAGCAGCGCGTCGTTCTCGTGCGCGAGCGTGCGCAGCGCGCGCAGGAACTCCGGCCGGAAGTGGTGGTCGCCACCCTCGGCCTGGATCGGCTCCAGCAGGATGCAGGCGATGTCGTCCTTGCGCTCGCGGAACGCGGCCTTGATCTCGTCGAGCGACTGCTGCTCGGCCTTCTGCACGCGCTCCAGCTCCGCGGCGTCCACCGGGAAGCGCAGGCCCGGGTTCGTCACGCGCGGCCAGTCGAACTTCGCGAAGTACTGGTACTTCCGCGGGTCGGCCGTGTTCGTCATGGAGACGGTGTAGCCCGAGCGGCCGTGGAAAGCCTCCTTGAAGTGCAGCACCTGGTGGCCCTTCTCCTCGCGGATGCCCTTCGCGAAGTTGCGGCGCACCTTCCAGTCCATGGCGGCCTTGATCGCGTTCTCCACGCCCAGCGCGCCGCCGGCCACGAAGAAGCTGTGCGGCAGGTAGGGGCGCATCGCGACGCGGCCGAACACCTCCACGAACTCGGCGAACTCGGTGGTGTAGATGTCGGAATTCGTCGGGTTCACGAGCGCGGCGCGCGTGAGCTTGGCCAGGAAGTCGGCGTCCTTCAGGCCGGGGTGGTTGAAGCCCACCGGCAGCGTGGCGAAGAACGAGAACAGGTCCAGGTAGGTGCGGCCCGTGCGCGAGTCGTGCAGGCGGCGGCCCTGGCTCTTCTCCAGGTCCAGCACCATGTCGTAGCCGTCGGCCAGCATGTGGCGGGCGAGCGTCTCGTGCACCGCCGTGGGTGCGATCTTCGTCGGCGTCATGATTCGCCTCCTTCCGGTGCCAGGGGCACGAAGGTCTCTTCCTTCACCGTCGACAGCGCCATCACCGTGCGCGTCTGGCGCACGCCCTCGAAGGCGCCGAGTTCCTTGAGCAACAGCTGCTGCAGCGACTCCATGTCGGCCACGCGCACCTTCAGGAGCAGCGACGACTCCCCGGTGACGTGGTGGCACTCCTGCACCTCTTCCATGTCCGCCACGCGTTCCAGGAACGCCGTCTCGTGGCGCGGGTGTTCGAAGAACACCTCGACGAAGCTGGTCACCGGCGAGCCCACCGCCGCCGCATCGAGCAGCACGGTCCAGCGGCGGATCACCCCCGCCTGCTCGAGCTTCTTGATCCGCTCGTGCACCGCGGCCGTGGACAACCCCACGCGGCGCGCGATCTCGGACTGCGCCTGCGAGGCGTCCTTCTGGAGCAGCGCCAGGATCTTGCGATCCCTGTCGTCGAGCTCGTGGAGGATTTTCGCTCGCTTGACCATGTGACGAGAATATATTCGGTCCATTGGTCAGTCAACTTGAATCTTTACGGCCGCGACCCCGAGCGACGCCCCGACGTTCACCCGCCTGCCCGACCCGGTGGTCGGAAGACTGTGGCCGGGTCCGGCCACCCCCGACGGGGCTGCCGCTCCCCCGCACGCCTCCACGAACTGGCAACCCGTTGCGGGCCAACGCGGGCCACCGGGCCGCGAGTGCTGCACGCGTCGCGCTCGTGGTAGTGTCCGCGCCCCATGATCTTCGCACTCGACCTCGAAGGCGTACTCGCCCCCGAAATCTGGCCGATCCTGGGCCAGCACTTCGGCCTCCCGGACTTCTCGCTGACCACCCGCGACATGGCGGACTTCTCCGAGTTGATGCGCCGCCGCATCGACGCCGCCAACCGCGCCGGACTCACCCTCAAGGACGTGCAGGTGGTGGCGCACGGCGTCGAGCCCTACCTGGGCGCGACCGAGTTCGTGTCCCGGCTGCGCCGGCTCGGCAACGTGGTCATCATCTCGGACACGTTTCACGAGTTCTCGGATCCGCTCGCCAGCAAGCTCGGCGGCGTGAACCTGTTCGCGAACCGCTTCGAGCTCGACGCGCAGGGCCGTGTCAACGGCTTCAAGCTGCGCATCCGCGGCCAGAAGGAACGCATCGTCTCGGGCTTCAAGCTCGCCGGCTTCCAGGTGGCCGCGATGGGCGACAGCATGAACGACCTGTCGCTGCTCAAGAGCTGCGACTTCCCGGTGCTCTACCGGCCGGCCGAGATGCTCGTGAACGCGTTCCCCACCGCGCCGTCGGTGACGAACCTGGACGACGCGCTCGAGCTGATGACGAGCTATCGCCGCAAGGTGGACGAAGCGAACGACTGACCGCGCGGCGCTCCTCGCGCGATGAACGGACGGGCGGGCGATCCGGGCGATCGCCCGCCCGTCGCGTTTCGCCGCCGCCGGGCGGCCCGGACGCCGCGTCGCGGCGGCGACGCGTCAGTCGCGCGGCTCGAGCCGGCGCGCCCACGCCAGCAGCGGCTCGGCGTCCGCGAGGTCGTCCAGCAGCAGGTCGGGTCGCCACGCCGCCAGTTCTCCGCGCGTGCGCCCGCCGGTCGCCACCGCCACCACGTGCGCACCGGCCGCGCGCGCGCACGCGATGTCGTGCTCGGTGTCGCCCACGACGACACAGCGCGACGGCTCCACGCGCGCGTGTTCGCGCGCCCGGCCCACGGCCACGCGCGCCACCTCGTCGCGATCGGGGCCGTCGTCGCCGAACGCGCCGAACGCGAAGTACTGCTCGATGCCGAACGCGCTCAGCTTGATGCGCGCCATCTCGGGCATGTTGCCCGTGAGCAGTGCCCGCACCCACGCGGGCTCGGCGGCCACCGCGTCGAGCAGCGAGGCCACGCCGGGAAGGAGCCCGCCCCGCGGCGGCGTCATGAGCGTGCGCATGTGCGCGTACACGCACTGCCAGTACGACTCCCAAGCGCCGTTCTCGAACACGAGCCCGTGGCGCGCGGCGATGTCGCCCACGATCAGCGCGTCGGTGCGGCCGGCGAACGCGATGCCGGCCAGATCGTCCTCGATGCCGAACTGGTCGCGCAGCGCCAGCACCATGGCGTCACGGCCGGCGCCTTCGGTCAGCAGCAGGGTGCCGTCGATGTCGAACAGCCAGACGAGCGGTGCGGGAGCGGGCATGGGGTCTCCGGAACGGGCGGCGACCATAGCCTTGTGCGCGGGTGATTGCATCTGGCTCGGGGTGTGCGTAGGTCCCGGGTATGGAACTCGCGCAGGCGTACCCGGCGCCCCCGTTCTGTCCGAACCCGCACTGTCCATGTCACCGTGCCGCAGCGCACTGGCGCTACA
>JBGAOB010000282.1:0-6946 GCA_044222045.1 Candidatus Eiseniibacteriota bacterium | reverse complement strand
ACGCCACCGGCGAGCGGTGTCCGACCGGGTGGAGAAGGGCCGCCGGATCCGCGAATGGCGCACCGACATCCGGTGCGGATCTTCAACCTGATCGCCGGGAAGTGGCAGGTGAGGAAGCGCGACGGCGTGGCCGTGTACTACGACGCCAAGCACCCGTACAACGTCGACGAGATGCTCGACGCGCTCGCGGCCGCGCGCCGCTGGTACGGCGAGTGGTTCGCGCCCTACCCGTGGAAGACGCTCCGGCTGTCCGAGTTCGCGGGCTGGCCCACGTACGCGCAGGCGCCTCCGGGCAACATCTCGTTCAGCGAGGGCATCGGGTTCCTGACCCGCTCCAAGCCCGACGCCAACGCCGCGTTCTGGATCACCGCGCACGAGTCGGCGCACATGTGGTGGCCCAACATGGCCATGGTGGGCAACGGCCCGGGCTCGACGTACTGTCCGAGGGCATGGCGCACTTCTCGACGCTGTTGCTGGTCGAGCAGGCGCGCGGCGAGCGCAACGGCAGGCGTTCGCGGGCGAATGGAGAAGACCGCTACGGCCGCCTGCGCCGCGCCGATTCCGAGCGCGCGCTGGTGGACATCGACGGCAAGCTGCCCGGCGACACGCGCATCTGGTACGACAAGGGCGGCTGGGCGCTGTGGATGCTGCACCGGTTCATGGGCTCCGAGCGCGGGCTGGCGGCGGTGCGCGAGTACATGGCCACGTTCCGCGACGGCACCGACCACGCGTCGTTGCAGGACTACCTCGCGATCCAGCGCAAGCACGCCGCGGACACGACCGCGTTCGACGCGTTCGCGAAGCAGTGGTTCCTCGAGGTGAACGTCCCGCACTACCTGATCGAGGACGCGAAGCTCGCGCGCGAGGGCAAGGGCTGGGCGCTGACCGCGACCGTGCGCAACGTGGGCACGGGCACGATGACGTTCGACGCCGCGGCGGTGAAGGGCGAGCAGTGGCCCGACGCGAAGAAGGGCGAGAAGCCGTGGCTCATCGCGCGCGCGCCGCTGACGCTGGGACCGAAGGCGAAGGCGACGGTCACGATCCGTTCGGACTTCCAGCCCGAGCGGCTGGTGCTCGACCCCGACGTGACGGTGCTGATGCTGGAGCGCAAGAAGGCCGAGATGCGCGTGGCGCCCGGGGGCCCCGGCGGCGCTCCAGCGATCACCGGCACCCTCCGGACGTGCGAACGCCGGCGGGACTTTCGTCCGCCGGCGTCGTGCTCCCTGCCAACCGCGAGGCCCGGTCAGCCCTTCGCGGCCGCGCGCGCTTCCGTGCGCAGGAGATGGATGGCCATGCCATCCGCGTCCTCGGCGGCTTCGCCGATCACTTCCATCATGGTCGGGTGCGCGTGGATCGCCTGCGCGAGGTCGGCCATGTTGAGGTCGGCGATCGAGCGAACACTCGTGGATCAGCTCGCTCGCCTTGGCGCCGATGATGTGCGCCCCGAGCACCTGGTCGGTGTCGGCGTCCCCGACCAGCTTCACGAACCCGGTCGTCTCGCCGTCGGCGATGTTGCGGCCGTGCGCGCGGAACGGGAACCGCCCGACCTTCACCTTGCGCCCCTCGGCCTTGGCCTCGGTCTCGGTCAGGCCGACGCTGGCGATCTCGGGATGCGTGAACGTGGCCGCCGGCACCGCGCGCCAGCTGGTCTGCGCGGCGTGGCCGGCGATGATCTCGGCCGCGGCCTTGCCCTGCGCGCTCGCGAAGTGCGCGAGCTGCTTGATGTCGGTCACGTCGCCGATCGCGTACACGTGCGGCAGCGAGGTCTGCAGCCGGTCGTTGACCACGATCTTGCCGCGGTCGTTGGCCGCGACGCCGAGCTTGTCCAGCCCGAGGCCGGCGCTGTACGGCCGGCGGCCGGTGGCCACGAGCACGCAGTCCACGTCGACGGTCTTGCCGCCCGACAGCGTCAGCGTGATCGAGCCGTCGGCGTTGTCCTTGCGGTCCTCGACCTTGGTGCCCAGGTGCAGCGCGACCTTCTGCTTCTTCATCTCGCGCTCGAGCGTGGCCGAGATCTCCTCGTCCTCCGCCATCACCAGCCGCGGCAGCATTTCGATCAGCGTCACCTGCGAACCGATCGCGGCGAAGAACGACGCGAACTCGCAGCCGATGACGCCGCCGCCCAGCACCGCCACGCGCTTGGGCTGCGCGCTCAGGTCGAGCGCTTCCTTGCTGCCGATCACGCGCTCGCCGTCGAGCGCCCAGCCCGGCGGCATCCACGCCTGCGCGCCGGTCGCGAGGATCACGTGGTCGGTGGTGATCTCCTGCGTGCCGCCGGCGCCGAGCGCCACGACCAGCTTGTTCGCGCCGTCGAACCGGGCGACGCCGCGGTGGATGTCGACGCCGCGGCCCGACAGCAGCTGCTTCACGCCGCCGGTGAGCTGCTTGACGATCTTGTTCTTCCGCTCGACCAGCGCCGGCCAGACGATCTTCGGCTCGCCGACCTCGATGCCGTACTCCTTCGCGCGCTTGATGGTCTCGTACAGGTGCGCGCTCACGACCCACGCCTTGGTCGGGATGCAGCCCCAGTTGAGGCACGTGCCGCCGAGTTCGTCCTTCTCGACGACGGCGGTCTTGAGGCCGAGCTGGGCGGCCTTGATGGCGGCCACGTAGCCGCCGGGGCCCGTGCCCACGACGACGACCTGGTAGTGCGGATTCGACATGGCGATCTCACCGTCCGGGGGTGGATGGAGTGCGAGCCGGCCGGGACCGGCGGGACTGCGCGAGGAAGTGGGCGACTCTAAGCTTGCGGCGCGCCGTGTCAACGGGCGCGGCGCGCGGGCGGGGACCCGCGCGCCGCGCCCGCGGGTCACTGCGGAGCGGCCGAGCCGCCGCGCGTCTTGGCCTGCACGCGCTGGATGGCCTCGTCGAGCGCCTGCTGCCGCTCGGGTTCCACGGCGGTCGCCCGGGCGCGACGGTAGTAGTCGAGCGCCTCGGCGGGGCGGTTCTGCTGCTCGCACACGATGCCGAGGTTGAAGAGCGTGATCGTGTGCCGGGGGTCGAGCTTGAGCGCGCTGGAACAGCGCCATCGCTTCGTCGGCCTGCGACAGGTTGAAGTAGCACGCCCATGTCGACGATGGTCTCGATGCGGTCGGGATCGGTGCGCAGCGCCGACTTGTAGTGGACGATCGCCTCGGACCAGTTGCCCGTGTCGTAGAGCATGTTCGCGAGCAGGATGCGGCGCGTTGACGTTGGTCGAGTCCTTCGCCAGTTCGCCAGCGCCATGTCGACGATGTGCTGCTGGTCCTGCGCGGCGCCGGCGACGGGCGCGGGCTGGTTGTTCTTGCGGAAGCCCTGGAACGCGGTGAACAGCAGCAGCACCAGCGCGGCGCCACCGAGCGCGATCCACAGCTGCACCTGCAGCCCCTGCTGCGCGGGCCGGGACGGCCGCGGGCGAACGGGCGCGCACGCGGCGGATGTTGGGATCGAACGGGCGCGCGGGCGGCTCGCTCGCGACGGGGCGCGGCGCGCGTTCTCCGGCGCCGGCTCGGCGGCGGGCGTGGCGCGGGGGCAGCGGGCGGCGCGGGCGCTGCACGGCTTCGGCTGGAGGGGAATCCGCACTGCGCGCATTCGGTGGCCGGCGCGTCGTTGACGTGGCCGCAGCTCGGACAGCGAGGTTCGACGGACATGGTCGCTCTGGGGCTCCAACCGGTGCGGGTCTGAACGTACGGCGGAGCGCGGACTATAGAGGGGGCGCTTCGCCGCCCTCAAGGTGCGGGGCGCACATTGGACAAGGACCTGACGCCGCGCCGCGCCGGGCGCGCGCACGGCGCGGCGGGCGTTCCGGCAGTACCCGGGCGGGCGGCGCTGGTACGGTTCGCGCCCGCTCGCCGCACGAATCCTGGGCCCCGCGACACGCGCGCCGGGGCCGGTCCGGAGGTAGCTCCCCGCATGCGCCGTCTCGTCGCCCTCGTCCTCCTCGTGCTCGCGTTCCTGCCTGCTCCCGCCCGCGCCGAGGAGACCCGCGTCACCGTGCTGCACACCACCGACGTGCACGGCTCGCTGCTGCCCTGGGACGACCTGCTCGATCGCCCGGCCGCGCGCGCGCCTCGCCAAGGTGGCGACCGTGGTCGCGAAGGCGCGCGCCGAGGGCCCGCCGGTGCTGCTGCTCGACAACGGCGACGCGCTCTCGGGCAGCCCGCTCGTGACGGTGTGGCGGCGCGATCCGGCCGGTGCGCCCGAACCCGTGACGCGCGCCATGAACGCGCTCGGCTACGACGCCATGGGGCTCGGCAACCACGAGTTCGACTACGGCCCCGCGGCGGTCGAGGCGGCGCGCAAGGCGTCGGCGTTCCCGTGGCTCGCGTCCAACGTGGTGCGCGCCGACGGTTCGCCGGCGTTCTCGGCCGGCATCGTGAAGGAGCTGCCGAGCGGCGTGCGCGTGGGCGTGTTCGGGCTCGCCACCCCGGCGACGCCGCAGCTCTGCGATTCGACGCAGGTGGCCGGCTACCAGTTCCTCTCGCCCATCGAGATCGCGCAGAAGGAGGTCAACCGGCTGCGCGGCGCCGAGCGCTGCGACGTGGTCATCGCGCTCGCCCACACCGGGCTCGAGAAGGACCCGAAGACCGGGGAACTGCGCACCGGCGAGGTGCCCGGCGAGAACTTCGGCTGGCGCCTGGCGCACGAGGTGAGCGGCCTCGACGTGGTGATCCTGGGCCACACGCACGCGAGCGTGCCGTTCGCGACCATCGACGGCGCGCTGGTCACCCAGGCCGGGCGCTCCGCGGAGGCCGTGGGCCGCGTCGACCTGACGTTCACGCGTGCCACCGACGCCAGCCCGTGGAAGCTGTCCAACCGCCGCGCCAACGTGATCGTGCTGGGCGACACGACCGCGACCGACGCCGCGCTCGCGGACACGCTCGCGACCTACGGCGAGCGCACGCGCAGAGCGCTCGACGAGAGCGTGGGCTCGGCGGCGGGCGTGCTGGCGGCGCCCGGCGGCCGGTACGCGGACAACGTGCTCTGGCAGCTCATCCACCGGGCGCAGCTCGACGCGACCGGCGCCGACGTGTCGCTGGCCGCGATGTTCGATCCCGCGCAGCGCGTGGCGGCCGGGCCGATCACCGTGCGCGACCTGCTGCGGCTCTACCCGTACGAGAACACGCTCGTCACCGTGGAGATGACCGGAGCGGAGCTGAAGGCCGCGCTCGAGCAGAGCGCGAGCATCTTCCAGACCTACGACTACTCCGAAGGGCGCGCGCTCACCGTGCCCAACGCGCCCGGCTACAACTTCGACATGGCGATGGGCGTGACCTACGACGTGGACCTGACGCGCCCCGCCGGCGACCGCATCCTGAACCTGATGTGGGGTGACCGGCCGCTCGCGCCGGCGCAGAAGCTGCGCGTGGCCGTGAACGGCTACCGCGCCGCGGGCGGCGGCGACTTCGCCATGATCCGGCGCGCGCGCAAGGTGGGCCGCCCGGCGCTGTCGGCGCCGGCCGCGCTGCTCGACTACGTGAAGCGCCACCCGCAGATCGGCTCGCGCGTGGAGCCCTCGTGGACGGTGCTGCCCGACTACGCGCCTTACCCCGAGCGGCCGCTGATCGACCGGCTCGTGCGCACCGGCGTCGCACCCGCAGCCGAGGTGCGCCACCTGATCCCCGAGGAGCCGGCCCGCCGCGTGGACCTGGCGTACTGGCTCGGGCGCGCGCTCGACCTGCGCTCGAAGCGCCCCTCGGGCGCGTTCGGCGACGTGCCGGACTCGGTGCAGGTGTGGGTCGACGGCATCCTCGCGCGTGGCGTGCTGGGCCGCGAGGGCCAGGGCGAGCGCTTCGAACCGTTCAAGCCCGCGACCGTGACGACCGCGCTCGACTGGTGCGAACGCGCCGCGCGCTCGGCCGACTACGCGCTCGGCACCGTCACCACCGGCGACCTCGCGTTCTGGCGCGGCCTGGTGACCGGCCTGAGCCTGGACGGACGCTCGGGACGCGGCAACATCGCGTTCGACGGCGTGCTCACGCGCGTGCAGTGGCTGGGCATGGTGTCCAACCTGCGCTTCCCGCAGGTGCGCGTGCTCGAGACGACCGACTTCCACGGCGCGGTGCTGTCCACGCAGCGCGACCGCCGCACCAACAAGAGCATCGGCGGCACGGTGAACCTGGCGGCCGCGGTCGCGAAGCTGCGCGCCGAGAACCCCGAGGGCACCGTGCTGGTGGACGGCGGCGACACCTACCAGGGCACGATGCTGTCGAACCTGCAGTACGGCCGCCCGGTGGTCGAGCAGATGAACCTGCTCGACTACACCGCGCACGCGATCGGCAACCACGACTTCGACTGGAGCGCCGACACGCTCAAGGCGCGCGCGCTGTCGATGAAGTTCGCCGAACTGGGCGCCAACGTGATCGAGCGCAAGAGCGGCAAGCGCCCGTGGTGGGTGCGCAGCGACACGCTCGTGGCGCGCCGCGGCGTGCGCGTCGGCATCCTCGGGCTCGCCTACCCCGGCACGCCGCGCGTGACGCTGGCGTCCAACGTGGCGCACCTCAAGTTCCTCGACGACTCGGCGACCGCGGCGCCCATCGTGCCGCGCCTGCGCAAGGCCAAGGCGGCGGTCGTGGTCGCGGTCGGCCACATCCCCGGCGAGACGGACTCGACGCGCAAGGCGCGCGGCGACGTGGCGCGGCTCGCGCGCGGCGTGCCCGGCGTGGACGCGTGGCTCGGCGGGCACAGCCACAACGTGATCGACGACCGCATCGAGGGCGCGACCGTCATGATCGCCGGCTCGCACGGCGCGTGGATCGCGATCGTCGACATGGTCGTGGACCCGGTGAAGCGCACGGTGATCGAGAAGCAGCAACGCATCCTGCAGGTGCTCGAGGGCGACGGCCCGGCCGACACGGCGTGGACCGCGCGCGTGGACCGCTGGAACGCCGGCATCGCGCCCATCGCCGCCGAGGTGATCGGGCACAGCGCCGTGGCGCTGGACCGCCGCCGACCCGAATCCACGATC
>JBGAOB010000281.1:0-6035 GCA_044222045.1 Candidatus Eiseniibacteriota bacterium | reverse complement strand
GCTGCACATGAAGTCCAGACTGTGGCTGGTGGGCCTGGGGTTGCTGGCGCTGATCGGAGTGGCTGCCAGCCAGGAGCGCACCGCGCTGTGGAAGCGCGTGGAGGCCGCGGCCTCGAAAGGACTGCCCAAGACCGCGATCGCGACGCTCGACACGATCGTCCGGCGTGCGCAGCTCGCGCGCGACTATCCCGACGCGGTGCGTGCGATCGTGCAGCGCATCGCGATGCAGGGCACGGTCGAGGGCGACCACGCCGAGGAGAAGATCCGCCGGCTGCAGCGCGAGATCCCGCGTTCGCCCGCGGAGATGCGCCCGGTGATGGAGTCGGTGCTCGCGCACTGGTACTGGGAGTACTACCAGCAGAACAACTGGCGCTTCCTGCAGCGCACCGCCACCACGGCGGTCGTGGACTCCGACTTCACGACGTGGGACCTGCGCCGCATCTACGCCGAGATCGACCGCCACTTCGTGGCCGCGCTCGCGGGCGCGCCCCAGCTGCAGCGCATCCCGGTGGCGAGGTGGGGCAAGCTGCTCGAGGCCGGCAACGTGCCCGACAGCTGGCGACCCACGCTGTACGACTTCCTCGCGCACGACGCGATCGCGTTCTACGCCTCGGGTGAGCAGGCGGGTGCGCGCCCCGAGGACTCGTTCGCGCTGCGGCCGGGCGACCCGGTGTTCGCGCCGGCGTCGGAGTTCGTGGCATGGACCATCGCCACCACCGACAGCACCTCGCCCGGCGTGCGTGCACTGAAGCTCTACCAGGACGTGCTGCGCTTCCACCTGGCGCTCGGCGACACCACGGCGCTGCTCGACGCCGACCTGGACCGGCTCGAGTACGCGTACGCGCACGCCACCGACGCCGACAAGGACGCGCGCTACATGGCCGCGCTCGAGCGCATCGCCTCGCGCTGGGCCGGTCACGAGATCTCCGCGCGGGCGCTGCACGCGTGGGCGAGCGTGCTGTCGCAGCAGGGCGACCGCGTGGGTGCGCGGGACCTGGCACGGCGCGGCCTGCAGCGCTTTCCCGACAGCGTGGGGGGCCGGCGCTGCTTCAACCTGATCCAGCAGCTGGAGTCGAAGTCGTTCGAACTGATGCTGGCCGACCGGGTGTGGCACACCGACGGCGCCGAGCTGCGCGTGTCGTACCGCAACATCGACCGGATCGAGTTGCGGTTGGTGCGCATGGACCGCGACGCGCTGCTGGCGAGAGCGGATCACGAGTTCGACCAGATCGACGACCCGGACGTGCAGGCCGCGCTCGCCCGGCCGGCCGTGCGCACGTGGACCGCCGAGCTGCCGCCGACGCTCGACCTGAAGGACCGCGCCCGGCGGCTGACGGTGCCGGGGCGCGTGGAGCCGGGTGCCTACCTGCTGATCGCGCAGGCGGGCCCTGCGGGCGACGCCGCCTCGCGCGTGGTGCACGTGGCGCTGGTGTTCCGCGCGGATCTCGCGGTGGTCCAGCGGCGCGGCGACTCGCGCGTGGGCGACGGGCTCGTCGTGCGTGCGTCCACCGGCGAACCGGTGCGCGGCGCGCGCGTGCGCCCCTGGACGATCGAGTCGGGCCGCCGCTACGTCGGCGGTGCCGTGACGACGAGCGACGTGGACGGCCGGTTCGACTCGCCGTCGGAACGCAACTACGGCGCGGCGCTCGAGGTGCAGGCCGGCGCCGAGTGGCTGCTCGTCCGGCCCACGTGGCGCGGTTCGCGACGCATACCGGAGCGGCCCTCCGACCAGACGATGTTCTTCACCGATCGCGCGATCTACCGGCCGGGCCAGACCGTTCAGTACAAGGGCCTCTGCATCCACGTGGATCGCGAGGGCAACCGCTACGGCACGCTGCCGGGCCAGGCCTTGACCGTGGTGTTCCGCGATCCGAACGGCAAGGAGATCGAGCGCCGTTCGCATCGCGCCAACGCGCAGGGCTCGTTCAGCGGCAGCTTCACCGCGCCGCGCGACCGCCTGATGGGAGCGATGTCGATCGCCGTGGACGGCGCCCCCCAGGGCGCGACGTCGTTCAGCGTGGAGGAGTACAAGCGGCCGAAGTTCGCGGTCACGATGGCCGCACCGGCCTCGGCGGCGCGGCTCGACGCCGAGGTCTCGACCGTGGGCACCGCCACGGCGTACACCGGTGCGCCCGTCGACGGCGCCGCGGTGAAGTGGCGCGTCGTGCGCATGGCCACGTATCCCGCGTGGTGGGGCTGGCGCTACTGGTGGCGCCCGACGCCCGCGACGGCCGCGCAGGAGATCGCGCACGGCGAGACGTCCACCGATGCCGAGGGGCGCTTCACGGTGGCATTCGTCGCGCGTCCGTCGCCCGGTGCGAAGCCCGAGGACGAGCCGACGTTCCACTACACGATCCACGCCGACGTCACCGACGCGGCGGGCGAGACGCGGTCGGTGGACCGCACGGTGAACGTGGGCTGGACGGCGCTGTCGGCGTCGCTGTGGGCGAACGACTGGCAGCAGGACGACCGCCCCGTCGCGCTGAACCTGCGCACGGCCACGCTCGACGGCGAGCCGCGGCCGGCGGTGGGCGAGCTCGTGATCGAGGCGCTGCGCCAGCCTCGCGCTCCGCAGCGCGACGCGGGCTTCGAGAACCTGCGTGGCGGGCAGCCGTGGCCGGAGGAGGACGAGAAACTCGGCGTGTCGGCGCCGGACACGGCGCAGTTCAGCAGGGACCCCGGCGCGTGGCCCGTCGCCCGCGAGGTGCGCCGCCAGCGGGTGGTGCTCGATTCCACCGGAACGCTGAACGTGAACGTGCCGCTGGCGGCGGGTGTGTACCGCGCGCGTTTCGAGACGCGCGATCCGTTCGGCAAGGTGGTGCGCGCCGAAGCGCCGGTGCGCGTGCTGTCGCTGCGCGACACGCGCCTGCCGATCGCCGTGCCCGACGTGTTCGCCGCGCCGGCGTGGTCGGTGGAGCCCGGACAGGAGTTCGTGGCGGTGTGGGGCACGGGCTACGCGCGGGGACGTGCGCTCGTCGAGGTGGAGCACCACGGCCAGGTGCTGCAGTCGTACTGGACCGAGGCGGGCCGCACGCAGGTCGTGATCCGCCAGCCGGTCACCGAAGCGATGCGGGGCGGCTTCACCGTGCGCGTGACCGCGGTGCTCGACAACCGGCTGTACGCGCGCTCCCGGCAGGTGGACGTGCCCTGGAGCAACAAGCAGCTGACCGTGCGCTGGGAGCACTTCGTGTCCAAGCTGATGCCCGGCCAGAAGGAGACATGGACCGCGGTGATCACGGCGCCCGACGGCGCGGCGCCCGGCGCGGAGATGGTGGCCACGCTGTACGACGCGTCGCTCGACGCGTTCCGTTCGCTCGGGTGGCCCGACCTCGGCGGGCTGTTCCGCCGCGACTGGAGCTGGGTGTCGGCGGATCTCGCGAACGGCCCCACCGGCCTCCACTGGGTGCACGGCACGTGGCCCACCACGTGGCGCGACGAATCGCTGCAGCATCGCCACTATCCGTACGGACTGCTCGACCGGCCTTTCGGCATGCGCGCGGAGCTCGACGAATCGTCGGCGCAGTACGGCCAGACCCTCGGCGTGGGCAACCTGCAGTCCGTCCGCGAGCTCTCGGCGGCCGCGCCGGCCATGGCCAAGAGTGCGGACCTCCACTTCCGTGGCGGCAGGAGCAACGAGGTGGACATGCGGGTCGACGGAGCCGGAGTCGCCGAGGGCGAGGCCGCCGCGGACCGGCTGGACGTGACGCACGGCTCGACGTCGCCCGCGCTCGACGAGGTGACGGCGAGACGCAACCTGAACGAGACGGCGTTCTTCTTCCCGCACCTGCTCGCCGACGCGAAGGGCGAGGTGCGCATGGAGTTCACGATGCCCGAGGCGCTGACGCGCTGGCGCTTCCTCGGCTACGCGCACGACGCGACGCTGCGCAGCGGCCAGCTGGCCGGCACGGCGGTCACCGCCAAGGACCTGATGGTGCAGCCGAACCCGCCGCGCTTCCTGCGTGAGGGCGACGAGCTGGAGTTCACGGTCAAGGTCACGAACACGGCCGACACGCCGCAGAAGGGTCGTGTGCGGCTGACGCTGGCGGACGCGGCGACCGACGCGCCCGCCGACGCGGCGCTCGGCAACGCCACGCCCGAGCAGGCGCTCGACGTGCCGGCGCATGCGTCGCGCACGTACGCGTGGAAGCTGCGCGTGCCCGACGGCACGGGCGC
Source organism: Candidatus Eiseniibacteriota bacterium (assembly GCA_044222045.1). GTDB lineage: Bacteria > Eisenbacteria > RBG-16-71-46 > RBG-16-71-46 > RBG-16-71-46 > JBGAMH01. The sequence goes on along the minus strand of JBGAOB010000281.1, from coordinate 1,862 downwards.
GCTCACGTACAAGGCCGTGGCCGCCACGAAGACGCTGTCCGACGGCGAAGAGGGCGTGCTGCCGGTGCTGGCGCGCCGCGTGCTCGTCACCGAGTCGCTGCCGCTGCCGATCCGCGGCGCGCAGACGAAGGCGTTCGACTTCGCGCGCCTCTCGCAGTCGGGTGCTTCGAACACGCTCCAGCACCAGTCGCTCACGGTGCAGATGGTGTCGAACCCCGCGTGGTACGCCGTGATGGCGCTGCCGTACCTGATGGAATACCCGTACGAGTGCAGCGAGCAGACGTTCAACCGCCTGTACGCGAACACGCTCGCGCGCCACATCGCCGGGTCGGACCCGCGCATCCACCGCGTGTTCGAGCAGTGGCGGGGCACGCCGGCGCTCGACTCGCCGCTCGAGAAGAACCCGGGCCTGAAGTCGGTGACGATCGAGGAGACGCCGTGGCTGCGGCAGGCGAACCGCGAGTCGCAGGCGCGCCGCAACGTGGGCGTGCTGTTCGACGACAACCGCCTGGACTCCGAGACCGCGCGCACGCTCGAGAAGCTGCGGCAGATGCAGCTGCCCGACGGCGCGTGGCCGTGGTTCCCGGGCGGGCGCGCCGACGACTACATCACGCTGTACGTCGCCACGGGCTTCGGCCGGCTGAAGCACCTGGGCGTGAACGTGCCCGACGACATGGCGGTGCGCGCGCTGTCGCGCATGGACGGCTGGAGCGATCGCGTGTATCGCGATGTGCTCGCGCACAGCGACAGCTCACTCAATCACCTGTCGCCCACGATCGCGCTGTATCTCTATGGCCGCAGCTTCTTCGAGCGCGAGCATCCGGTGCCCGCTCCGCAGCGCACGGCGTTGAACTACTGGCTGCGCCAGGCGCGCAAGCACTGGCTGTCGCTCGGCAGCCGGCAGTCGCAGGCGCACGTCGCGCTGGCGCTGCAGCGCTACGGTGACGCCGGCACGGCGCGCGGCATCGTGCGCTCGCTGAAGGAGCGCTCGGTGAGCAACGAGGAGATGGGCATGTTCTGGCGCGACACCGAGCTGTCGTGGTGGTGGTACCGCGCGCCCATCGAATCGCAGGCCATGATGATCGAGGCGTTCGCCGAGATCGCGCACGACTCGGTGGCGGTCGACGACTGCCAGACGTGGCTGCTCAAGCAGAAGCAGACGCAGGACTGGAAGACCACGCGCGCCACCGCCGACGCCGTGTACGCGCTGCTGCTGCGCGGGCGCAACCTGCTCGCGTCCACCGCGCTCGTGGAAGTGTCGCTCGGCGGACGCCGCATCGAGCCCGAGCGCGTGGAGGCCGGCACCGGGTTCTACGAGCAGCGCTTCGGTCGCGGCGAGATCGTGCCGGCCATGGGCCGGATCGAAGTGAGGAAGTCCGACCCGGGCGTGGCGTGGGGCAGCGTGCACTGGCAGTACCTGGAGGACATGAACAAGGTCACGCCGTACGCGGGCACGCCGCTGACGCTCGAGAAGAAGCTGTTCATCCGCCGGGCGAGCAAGTCGGGCCCCGTGCTCGACGCCGTGAACGGACCGATCCAGGTGGGCGACGAACTCGTCGTGCGCGTGGTGCTGCGCACGGACCGCGACATGGAGTACGTGCACCTGGAGGACTACCGCGGCAGCGGCACCGAGCCCGTGGACGTGCTGTCGGGCTACCGCTACCAGGACGGACTCGCGTACTACCAGCAGACTCGCGACGTGGCGAGCCACTTCTTCATCGACTACCTGCCCAAGGGCACGTACGTGTTCGAGTACGCCACGCGGGTCCAGCACCGTGGCCGCTACCAGACCGGCGTGGCGAAGATCCAGTGCATGTACGCACCCGAGTTCAACAGCCACTCGGCGAGCCCGATGCTCGAAG
>JBGAOB010000280.1:0-6046 GCA_044222045.1 Candidatus Eiseniibacteriota bacterium | reverse complement strand
GAACGACGCACGTCGCTCGCGGAGACGCCTGCGCGGGAGTCGAGCTTCATCGAGCGGGCTCCAGCAGCCGGTCGAGCGCGGCCATCGCCTGGGCGGCGGCGGTGCGCGACTGCAGCACGTCGGCGGGTGCGAGTCCGCGGGCGCGCGCGTGGCGGGCGGCGGCCATCGTGGCGGACTCGCTCTCGGCTCTCGTTGGCCTCGCCCTGGCCTTGCGGCGCGCGGCTCGCTGCTGCTGCGCGGTCTCGACCTTCCCCTGCACGAACGCCTCGCCGTAGTCCCGCTCGGCCTGCAGCTGGTCGTGCGCGGCGCAGTGCAGCGTCAGGTTCGCGGGCGTGTTGTCGCCGCCCCTGGCGAACGGGATCTTGTGATGGAACCGCAGCCTCGTGCGTGAACCGCAGCGATGGCCGTCATCGCTGGTGAACGTGCACGCGCCCTCGTCCTTCACGACCACCTCGCAGCGGTCCTTCGGCGACGTGTAGCGCGGGTCCTTCGGGTCCTTGACGCTCCGCAGCCGCGCGCCGACGCCGAACTTGCGGCGCTCGAGCTGGTCCACCAGCGAGCGGAGTGCGCGCTTGAGCGTCTCCGGCACGGCACCGTCGGGCACCGCGTCGCTGAGCAGTGCCTGTGCATAGCGCAGCAGGTCGTGCGTCTCCTGGTCGATCGTCGTCTGCAGCGCGTAGCGGCTGGGCGACAGCGGCTCGACTCGCGGATACTGCGGAACCAGTTCAGGTGACACGAGTTGGGGCTGTGGCAGCGATGCGGCGACTGGATCCGGATCCAGTCTTCCCGGCGCCGGGGCGCTGGGCACCGACGCGGCACCCGCGGAGGCGCCCGCGGCCACGCCCGCCTCGGCGGCGGCGCTGCCCGGGCTCGCGATCGGTGCCGTGCCCGCACCCCGCGTCGCCACGGGCTCGATCACCGTCGCCACGTCCGGCTCGGGAAAGCGCCTCGCCAGCACCAGCTTGATCTCGCGCTTCGTCCGGTGGGTGGACTCGGCGAGCAGCTCGTCGACGTTTCCGGGCGCCAGGTGCGGCACGAGCAGGATGGCCCCCGACAGGTGGAGCCGTCCGTCCGCGATCATCTCGAGGATCAGCGGGTACTTCCGGGCCGCCCGCGCCACCTGGATGCGCTTGAACGCCACGTCTTCCGACATGTGGAGGACGCCCAGGCAGTAGCGGTACATCGAACCGTAGCCCAAGCCACGGTGGAGACGTCGCGCGGCGACCTCGCCGATCACCGCCAGCAGCTCGGCGGTGGTGGAGCGATCGCGGGAGGCGAGCTCGGCCAGCAGCGTCAGCAGCGCGGCATTCCGGTGCGAAGCGAACGAGAGACTCGACATCACGACACTCGCTTCGGGGGCGAGTCATCGCGGGGCGTGTGCTTTGTACCACGCGTGTTCTCGACGCCCGCACGTGCCCGCACGCCGCACCGCGCGCCGCAACGCACGCGCAAACGCGAAGCTCGCGCGTCGCGCCGTGCCCGCGCACGCAGCGCACGCACACGCGAACCCAGCGGGTGCGTCCCGAACCCCGCGCACCGCCACTCGCGAAACCCGGCAAGTGAAATCTTCGTGAGGTCGCGCATCGCACTCGCCGCGATCACTCGCGCGACTCCGCGCGTCACGCCGCGCCGCCGCTACTCCTCGACGATCGCCTCGGCTTCGATCTCCACCAGCATGCGCGGGTCGATCAGGCGCGACACCTCCACCATGCTCGTGGCCGGGCGGATCGCGCCGAACCACTCGCCGTGCGCGCGGCCCACTTCCTCCCAGCGCGCGATGTGCGTCACGTACATGCGCGTGCGCACGACGTGTTCCAGCTTCGCGCCGGCCTGCCCGAGCGCGCGCTGGATGTTGCGCAGCGTCTGCACGGTCTGCGCGTAAGCGTCGCCCTCGCCCACGATCTCGCCGTTCGCGTCGATCGCGGTGGTGCCGGACACGTGCACCACGTGGCCCACGCGCACCGCGCGCGAGTAGCCCACGATCGGCTCCCAGCGGGCGCCACTGGAGATGTTCTGTCGAGGCATGCGGTCTCCCTTCGGAAGGCCGCAACCTAGCACGCACGGCTGTCGCCGACCGGCACGGAGGTGGATCGGCGCGCCGGTCGCGGAAAGATGGCGGTCGCCCGCCCCGCCGCGATGACCACGATGCGATGTCGAGAAGTTCCGGCGCGCACGGCACGGCGGGCGATTCCGTCCGGCGCGCGCACACGCGATCCGCCCCCCACAGGCGGCCACGCGACGTTCACCGGACGGGCCCGTCGGGATCAGCTGCCGCAGGACTCCCGAGCCGACCGCGAGGCGCGCATGGCGAACGCCAGCACCCGTTCGGCCACCGCGTCCCACGTGTGTCGCGACTCCGCCGCGCGCTTGGCCTCCGCGCCGAGCTTCGCGCGCAGCGCCGGGTCGTCCCGGAGCGTGCGCAGCGCCTGCGTCATGGCGGCCGGGTCGCTCGGCGGCACCAGCAGCGCCTGGCGGCCGTGCTCCACCACGCGCGCCACCGGCGCGGTCTCCGTGGCCACGATCGCGCGCGCCGCGGCCATCGCCTCGAACAGCTTGATCGGCGAGTCGGCGCTGTCGGGCCGCCCCGACGGCACCGCGATCACGTCCATCAGCGACAGCAGCGCGGGCATGTCGTCGTGCGGCAGCGAGCCACTGAGCGTGATGCACACGTCGCTCTCCCACGCCTGCCGCAGCAGCGCGTTGCGCGCGGGGCCGTCGCCCACCAGCACGAGCCGCGTACGCGACGCACGGCCGAGCCCGGCCACCGCCGCCACGAGCGTGCCGAGGTCGTGCCACGGCTGCAGCGAGCCCACGAAGCCCACGCGGAACTCGCCCGCCGCGAAGCGCAGCTGCTGCATCACCTGCTGCAGGCCGTTCGTACGCGGCGCCTCGAAGAAGCCGGGGCCGGCGCCGTTCGCTTCCACCGCCACCGGGAACCCGGCGGGCGCGAGCGAACGCACCCAGGCCGCGATCTCCTCGGACGTGGCCACCGCTCCGGTGCTGTGCGCGAGCGCCTGCGTGAGCAGCAGCCGCGCCTGCTCGCCGTCGGCGGCTCCGTGGCGCCGCGCGGCGTCCTCGTCGAGCGCCGTGTCCACCACGTAGACGTGCGGAATCCCCGCCTCGCGCGCCGCCATCGCGCCCTGCGGGCCTCCCAGCGTGAGCCGCTCGATCACCAGGTCGGGGTGCACGCGCGAGAAGTGCCAGTCGATCTCGCGCACCGTCGCGGGCAGCCGCAACGGCCGCACGTCCAGGCCGCGCGCGGTCAGCGCGCGGACGGCTTCGTCCTCCCCGGCGTCCGCACAGACCGTGGCGACCGAGTGCCCCGCCTGCAGCAGCGCCGAGGCGAACGAGCGCAGATGGACCGATGCCCCTCGCCGGCCACCGGCCAGCGGCACCGCGCGATCCAGGCAAAGCAGCACGACGTTCATGGGCAGTCTCCGGGGGTGGGAAAGCGGCCTTGCACCCCCAGAGGTGGGGCGTGGTCCCGGCCTGATACATCGCCCTCCGGGGAAACTGCCGGGCGCTCGGGGCGTGACGCGCCCGGGTCCCTCCGGCTACCTTGCCGCGCATGAAGCTGCCGGCCATCCCCCGACTCGATCCCGAACTCGACGCCCGCCTGGTGGAACGCTGCCTGGCCGGCGACGCCCGGGCGTGGGACGCGCTGGTGCGCCGTCACGAGCGGCTCGTCTACGCGATCGGGCGGTCGTACCGGCTGACCGACGAGGACATGGGCGATGTGTTCCAGGAGGTGTTCGCCGCGCTCGTGCGCAGCCTCGGCCGCCTCCGGGACGCCCGCACGCTGGTGCGCTGGCTGTCGGTGACGAGCGAGCGGATCGCCCGGGCGACCGCGCTGCGCCGCCGCCGCGAGGATGCGCTGTCGGACGGCGACCCTGCCGGGCTGGACGCGCTGTCGGACTCGGGGCCGGAGGTGGGCGTCGAGCTCGAACAACTCGAAGCCCAGGCCATGGTCCGGCTGGCGCTCGGGGCGCTTTCGGAGCGTTGCCGAAAGCTGCTGGAGGCGCTGTATTTCGAGGATCCGACGCCCGCCTACAACGAACTTTCCCAACGACTTGGCGTGCCGATCGGGTCGCTGGGCCCGACCCGGGCGCGGTGCATGGACAAGCTCCGCGACGGCGTCGAGGCACTGAGCGGCAACGGCGCAGGTATCAGCGGGGCCCCTGCCCCCACCTCTGAGCACGAAGCCGGGGCCAGCGACCGCCCGGCACGACCTCGCAAGCGACCGGAGGCACCGCGATGAAGCGCCGCCCCAGCACCCGGCACCTCGACACCCCGACCGCCCTCGACTACCTCGAGGGTCGGCTGGCCGGCTCGGGGCGCGACGCGGTGGAAGCGCACATCGGCGAGCCCTGTCCCACGTGCCGCGAGCGCGTCCGCGCGCTCGGCGCCCTGATGAGTGCCATGCGCGCCGACCGCACGCCCGAGGTGCCCGCGTTCCTGCGCGAACGGGCCCTGTCGGTGTTCGTGCCGGCCGCGCACCGCGCCCCGGCGGGCGGGCTGCTGGAGCGCCTGGCCGAGATCCTGTTCGATTCGCTCGCCGCGCCGATACCGGCCACCGCGCGCCGGTCCGTGGGCGAGGCGCGCCGGCTGCGCTATGCGCTCGACGGCGTGGTGCTGGAGATGGAGATCGAAGTCGAGACGGCGTCGCTGCGCACGCTGCGCGGCCGCCTCGACCACGTCGACGCCGCCCTGTGCACGCTCGAGGCGCGCATCGGCGCGGAGACGCGCGAAGCGGCGTTCGGCGCCGACGGCACGTTCGCGCTGGCCGGGCTGCCCGCGGGCACGCTGACGCTGGCCGTGTCCACGCCCGACGGCCGCTGGCAGCTGCCGGCGCTGGAGGTCTGACGTGAGCGCCGAGGCGGCGCGTCTGCTCGGCGAGGTCGAGGCGCTCCGGCGCAGCGAGCCCGCGCGCGCGCTCGCCGTGCTCGAGGCCGGCTTCGCCGCCGCGGTGCGCGGCGCCGGGCAGCAGGTGCGCGGAGCGCTGTGGCGCACGCGCGCGCACGTGCTGCGCAGCGTGCGCCGCACGCGCGAGGCCGCGAACGCCTACCGCCGCGCCGAGCGCGCGTACGCCGAGGCGGGCGATGCGCGCGAGCAGGGCCGTTGCGCGATCGGCCTGGTGGACGCGCTCATGTACCTGGGCCGTTACGCCGACGCGCGCCGCGCCGCCGCGCGCGGCCGCCGGCTGCTCGAGCGCGCCGGTGACCGCGCCGCGCTCGCGCGACTGCTGAACAACGAAGGCAACCTGTGGCACCGGCTCGACCTGCCCGACCGCGCGCTCGCCTGCTACCGCCGCGCGGTGCGCGAACTGGAGCGCGAGGGCGACGCGGCGAGCGCGCGCATGATCGGCGTGAACGTGGGCAACTGCCTGTCGCTGCTCGGGCGCTGCGACGAGGCGCGCGAGCACTACCGTCAGGCGCGCGACGCGCAGCGCGCGGCCGGCCACGAGAACGAAGCGCTGTCGGCCGAGTACAACCTCGCCTACCTCGACTTCCTCGAGCTGCGGCACGAGCAGGCGCTCGGTGGCCTCGCCGAGGTGCGCACCCGCGCCGAGCAGCGCGGCTATCCGTCGCTCGCCGCACTCGCCGCGCTCGACCGCGCGGAGATCTTCCTGCGGCTGGGCTCGCACGAGGACTCGCGCGACGAAGCGCGGCTCGCGACCGAGCGCTGCGGGGCGCTCGGGCTCCGTTACGAGGCGGCGAAGGCCGAGCTGTTCGGCGCGCTCGCGCGGTTCCGTGCCGGCGAGTCCGCGGCCGCGGTCGCCGCGCTCGAGCGCGCGCTCGTGACGTTCGACGCCGAGGGCAACGAGGTGTGGACCGGCGAGGGCCTGGTGGCGCTCGCCACGGTGTGGTGGCGGCAGGGCAACCCGCGCGCGGCGGCCGTGCTGCTGGCGTCGGCGCGGCGCCGCTTCCGCGCGGCCGGCGACCACGAGCGCTTCGCCTGCGCGGCCACGCTGGAGTCGCGCGCGCGGCTCGCGGCGGGCGACGCGCGCGGCGCGGCCGCCTGCCTGCGCATCGCCGCGCGGCCCGGC
>JBGAOB010000005.1:0-50331 GCA_044222045.1 Candidatus Eiseniibacteriota bacterium | reverse complement strand
CACCTCGGCCAGCGAGCCCGCGTCGCTCGAGAGCACCGGCGTGCCGCACGCCATCGCCTCGACCGGCGGCAGTCCGAAGCCCTCGTAGAGCGACGGCTGCACGAGCAGCGCCGCGCTCGCGTAGAGCAGCCGCAGCTCGTGATCGTCCTTCGGATCACCCGCGCGCAGGCATCGCTGCCGCCCACGCCGAGCGCGTCGGCCTCGCGCGCGAGCGGATCGTCGGGCGACCATGCGCGGCCCGCCGAGCACGAGCGGCGACGCTGCGTCGCGGGCAGCGCTGCCCACGCACGCAGCAGCAGCACGAGGTTCTTGTGCCGACGCCGTGCGCCGACGTACAGCACGAAGCCCGACGGCAGGTGGCGCGCCGCGCGGAACGCGTCGCATTCGGACGCGGCGGCGGGCGTGAACGCGGGCGAGACGCCGAGCGGCGTCACATGCACGCGCGAGGGCGACGCGCCGAACTGCTCGAGTGACGTCGCGCCGCGTGCACTCGGAATCGGCGCACACGACGTGCGCGCGCCGCACGGCCTCGCCCGCCATGTAGCGCGCGTAGAGATCGGCGCCCGGCGGGAAGAACTGCGGGAACTTGAGGTGGATGAGTCATGAATCGTCACCACGCTCGCACCCCGCCAGAGCCAGGGCAGTGTGTAGTGCGGCTCGTGCAGCAGCGTCGCGCCTGACGCAGCGCCGCCGCCGGGCACGCGCCAGTGCTCGGCGAAGCCGTACTTGCCCGCCGCGACCGGCTGCTCGGCGAGCGGCTCGGCCAGCGCACGCGGCCGCGATCGCCGGGCGCCACGAGCAGCGTGAGCGCGAGCTCCGGCTCGCGCGCGGCCGCCGCCACCAGTCGCCAGATGCGCCGCGGTCGAAGAGTTGCGCGTGTACGTCGACCGATGCCGCCGTCGAAGAGCTTGCGCGCGTCGATCGCGACGTTCACGCGCGTCCCCCTTCGCGGCGAGGCGCGTACGCAGCGACCGTCGCCTCGGCCGTCCGGTCCCACGTGAAGCGCGCCGCGTGCGCCAGTCCGCGCGCGCGCAGCGACGCGCGCGCCGCGTCGTCGCGCAGCACCGCGGCGATCGCCTCGCCGAACGCGCGCGGATCGTCGGCGGGCGCGGTGCGCGCCGCGTCGCCGAGCACCTCGCCCAGCGAGCCGCCCGTCGTGCTCACCACCGGCGTGCCGCACGCCATCGCTTCCAGCGGCGGCAGGCCGAAGCCCTTCGTAGAGCGAGGGGAACGCGAACAGCTCGGCGGCACCGAAGAGCGTCGGCAGTTCGGCGCCCGCCACGAAGCCCAGCGGCGCGAACGCGTCGTCGAGCCCGCGCGCCCGCACGCGCTCGCGCAGCGCCGGCCACTCGGGCGCGTCGTCCATGCGGCCCGCGAACGCGAGCCGCGTCCCGGCGGCAGGCCGAGCGCGCGCGCATGCGCGAACGCATCCACGAGCAGACCGACGTTCTTTGCGCTCGTCGATGCCGCCCACGTAGAGCACGATCGGGCCCGCCAGTCCCAGCCGCGCGCAGCGCCGCGACCGCGGCGCGATCCGGCACGCGGAACGTGGCGTCGACGCCGAGGTGCACCACGTGCACGCGCGAGGGATCGACGCGGTGCAGGCGCACGACGTCGTCGCGCGTGACGGCCGAGTCGGTGACGATCGTGCGGGCGGTGCGCATCGCCGACGCTTCGCACGCGCGGGCGACGCGGGTATTCGGGCGTGTGCGCCGTGCCGTAGCGATCGCCCATCAGCTCGAGAATGAGATCGCACGGTGATCACGCTGCACGCCGGCATGAAGGCCGGAGCGTCGCCGTGCGCCAGCACGTGAAACACGTCGTGGTCACCGGCATGCGCCGCGAACGCCACCGTGGTGAGCGACGTGCGAGCCGGTCGCGCAGCGGCAGCTTCAGGCGCGGGTAGTCGCGCACGCGCACGCCGTCGGGCACGTGCGCGGCGGGCAGGTCGAGCTCGGGCTGGCGCCACAGCGTCAGCGCCACGTCGCCGCGGCGCGCCAGAGCGCGCACCAGTTCCACGGCGTACACGCCGATGCCGCGGCCCTGGTGCTCGCGGAAGCCGTGCTGCAGCGGCCGGCCGTCGATCGCCACGCGCATCATGGAGCGGTCCCCTCCACCGCGCTTGGCCGTTCTTGCGCAGCCCCCGCGCGGCGCGCGGCCACCATGAAGTACCAGCCGAAGGCGTCGGCGAGCGGCGTGCCGTCCAGGAAGCCGAACGCCTTCGCCACGCCGGCGCTGCAGCGCGGCGGGTAGAGACCCGCGCCACGCACGCGCACGCGGTCGCAGCCGAGCGCGCGCAACGCCCGCGCGTAGCGCGAAGGGCCGTGCGTGGACTCGTACACGCCGGGCATCAGCCAGGGGCTGCGCAGCATGCGACGGGCGTCGAGCACGCGGAACAGCGACAGCTTGCGCGGCACCACGTCGGCGTAGAACGTGCCGCCGGGCTTCAAGACGCGCACCATCTCGGCGAGCACGCCTTCGGGCTCGCGGAAGTGCTCGAGCAGGCCGCCCGACAGCACGAGGTCGAAGCTCGCGTCGTCGAACGGCAGCGCCAGCGCGTCGCCGCGCACGCGCGTCATGCGCACGCCCGCGATCGCGGCCGTGCGCCGCACCACCGCGAGCGCGTTCGGCGTCGGGTCGAGCGCCACCAGGTCGAGCGGCGCCTCGCGTCCCATGCGCGCGAGCAGCCGACCCGAACCGCAGCCCACCTCGATCGCGCGCCCGGCGCGCGGCAGGTCGGCGCCGAGGAACTGGATCTTGAGCTGGTCGACGTGGTTCGCGAACGTGTCGGCGTCCAGCGGCGTGTCGACGTCGGGGTGCGCGACCCAGTCCTGGTCCCACGCGTCCCACGCGCCGCCCGTGCGCGGCTCGCTCATGCCGGCGTCCCTCCCGTGCGCGCCGGCGCGAAGCCGCGCAGGTCGTCCCCGCGCAGCACGCCCGTGCCGAACGCCAGCGCACCGTACGCGATCACCGCCACCGCCAGCACCACCGGCGTGGGCCAGCCCGGCAGGCGCAGCGCCCACAGCACGCCCGCGAACGCCGCGTTCGCCGCCAGCACGCGCGCGATCGCGCCCCACGGCAGCATCCACGCGAGGTGCGCGCGCAGGTGCGCGGCGTACATCGCCAGGCCCACGAGCTCGGTGATCAGCGTGGCCCAGCCGGCGCCCACCGCGCCCAGGCGCGGGATCAGCACCAGGTTCAGCGACACGTTGATCGCGGCGTTGATCGCCGAGATCACGAGCACGTCGCGCTGTCGGCCGGTGGCCGCCACCGCGTGGCCGAACAGGTTCGTGAGGAACAGCACCGGCGCGGTCCACGCGAGCAGCTCCAGCACGCGTGCACCCTCGCCGTAGCCGTGCCCGAACAGCAGCGTCAGCACCGGTGCCGCGAACGCCGTGGCGCCGAGGCCGAACGGCAGCCCGGCCGCGAGCGACAGCGGGAACGCGCGGCGCAGCACGTCGCGAGAGCGCGGCGCGTCGATCGCGCCGGCTTCGGCGATCACCGGGAACACCGCCGTCACCAGCGACTGCGACAGCAGCAGCGACGCGAACAGCAGGCTCGCGCACGCGCCGTAGACACCCGTGGCGCGCTCGCCCGCCATCAGCGACAGCATCACCGTGTCGAGCCGGAAGTACACCGTCACCACCAGCGCGGTGAGCGCGAACGGCCAGCCGCCGCGCACGAGCCCCGCCCACTCCCGCGTCGCGCCCGCGAACTTCGCCGCCGGTGCCGCGCCGCGCGCCACCCACGCCACCAGCGCGCAGCCCGCGACCGCCGCGGCCGCCTGCACGCCCGACAGCGCCACCACGCCGGCGCCCATCGCCACCGCCGCGAGCGTGGCCGCCAGGTGCAGCGCGCGCGCCACGCTGGTGCCGAGCGCCTCGCGGTCCAGCCGCTGCACGCCGCGCAGCACGCAGAACCACGAGTTGCCGAGCACGCCGCCGAGCGCCGCGATGGCCGCGAGCACGATCAGCGTGGGCGTGGGCGCGCGGTAGCCGAACAACCGGGCGAGCACACCGGCGACCGCCACGAGCGCGACGCCCAGCAGCAACTTCAGCGACAGCGACGCCCCGAGCAGCCGCGGCGCGTCGGCCGGGCGCTGCGCCACGAGCCGCGTCACGTGCAGGTCGGTGCCGAGGTCGGCGAGCGGCGACAGCACGGCCACGAACGCCGCCGCGAGCGTCCAGCGGCCGAAGTCCTCGATCGGCAGCGCGCGCGTCATCACCATCACGATGATGAAGCCCACCGCCTTCGCGAGCGCCTGCGCGACCGCGGCGAACACCACGTTCGCGCGCACCGAACGCGGCGCGCCGACCGTCGCGGCGCTCACGAGCGGCCTCCCGCGCGCTCGCGCCAGTCGCCCCATCCGCGCCCGAACGCGTCGGCGAACTCGCGGTCGAAGCGCTCCGGCGCGAACGGCTCGGCGAGCGCGCGCAGCGCGTGCGGATCGAACGGCTCCGCCTCGAGCGCCTGCATGCCCGCGGCGAGCGACGCCGCGCTCTGCTCGGGCACGAGCACGCCGCCCGGCGCGCGCACCACGCCGCCCGCGGCGAGTCGCGCATGGCCCGCGTCGCCGAGGCCCGCGCCCACGGTCTCCAACGCGCCGCCCACGCCGTACGCGATCACCGGGCAGCCCGCGGCCATCGCCTCCACCGGCATGATGCCGAAGTCCTCGACGCCCGGGAACAACAGCGCGCGCGCGCCCGCGTAGAGCGACTGCAGCGCCGCCTCGTCCTGCCAGCCCTCGCGGAACTCCACCTCGGGCCCGGCCATCGCGCGCAGCTGCGCCGTCTGCTGGCCGCTGCCCGCCACGACCAGCTTCCGCCCCAGCGAGCGGCACGCCTCGATCGCCAGTTCGCCTCGCTTGTACGGCGCGAACGCCCCCGCGAGCAGGTAGTAGTCGCGCTGCCCGGTGCCCGGCGTGAAGCGCGCCACGTCCACGGGCGGGTACACCACCTCGGCGTCGCGGTCCCAGTGGCGGCGGATGCGATCCGCGATGTACGCCGAGTTCGCGAGCAGCGTGTTGCGCCGCTGGCTCGTGGCCACGTCCCAGTGCCGCAACCGCGCGCACGTGCGCCGCACCATCCACTGGAGCGGCCCCGGAAAGCGCCCCGGCGGGAAGTACTGCGACTCGAGCTCCCAGATGTAGCGCATCGGCGTGTGCACGTAGCTCAGGTGGAACGCGTCCGGCCGCACCGGCGCGGCCTTGGCGACCGCGTGGCTCGTGGACACCACCACGTCGTACGCCGACAGGTCGAACGCCTCGATCGCGCGCGGGAACAGCGGCAGGTACCAGCGGTACCGCCGCTCGGCGTCGGGCAGGTGCTGCAGGAACGACGTGCGCACCGGGTGCGACTCGAGCTCCGCCGAGACGCCGCCCTTCTTCCACACGAGCGTGAAGATGGGCGCCTCGGGAAAGAAGCGCGCGATGCGCTCCAGCACTCGCTCGCCGCCGCGCATGCCGGTGAGCCAGTCGTGCACCAGCGCCACGCGCGCCCGGCGCCAGGCTCACGACTTCGCTCCCCAGTCGCGCGCGCCGCCCACGCGAGGCCGGCCAGCACGGAACAGCGGATGCAGCAGCTCTTGTCGCCGAAGTTCCACTCGAACGCGCCGGCCACCAGGAAGCCCACCAGTGCCGCCAGCACGCCCAGCCGCAGCCCGGCGGCGAGCCCGCCCGGCGCGCAGCGAGCGCACGAGCCCCATCGACGCGCGCAGCAGCGACGCCCACAGCCACGCGAACGCCGCGAAGCCGACCGCCCGCGGCCAGCACGTGCACGAACGTGTTGTGCAAGTGGCCCACGCGCTCGATGCGCCTCGGGCAGCTTGTAGCGGTCGTAGAGCGCGTGCAGGTCAATGAGCCCCACGCCCGTCACCGGGTGGTCGCGGAACTGTGCAGGCCGCCTGCCACATCGGCCACCGCTCGCGGTTCCACGCGTTCGTGGGATCGAAGCTCGAGCGCAGCCGTTCGCCGAACGTGCCCGGCGCGAGGAACCACGCGCCCACGCCGAGCGCCGCGAGCGCCGCGAGCGAAGAGCGGCCACGTGAAGCCAGCAGCACGGCACCCGACGCGAACAGCCCCAGCCACGCGCTGCGCGTGAACGCCGCCCGAGCGCCACGAGCGCGAGCAGCGCCACGCCCGCGGCGCCCGCTCGCCAGCGCAGGTCGCGCGCGCAGCGCCACGCCGATCGCCACCGGGATCGGCAGCAACAGCGCGCCCGCGTAGGTCATGTAGTGGCCCGAGAAGCCGCGCGCGCGCGACGCGCTGGCGCCGCGCTGATCCACACGGCCTCGCCGTACACGGCCGCCACGGCCACGCCCGCAGTACGCCGCGAGCGCGCGCCGACCAGTGTGCGTCGGCGCCGTGGTACGCGGCGAGCCCCACGATCAGCGGGAACGCCGCCTTGCCCACACGCCCCAGGCTGCCCGCGCGGTCGACGGCGAACAGCGCGGCCAGCACGAGCGCCGCCGCCCAGCCCGCGATCGCCCAGCGCACCGGCGTGCGCGGCCACGCCGGCCGCGGCGCCACGGCGAAACGCGCCAGCGTGAGCGCCGCGCAAGCGCCGCCGAAGATGCCCATGGGCGCGATCGGCCCCGCGAGCACGAACGCGTACACGACGAACGCGCCGGCCGCGAGCCGGTCGAGCGTGGCGGCGGGGCCGGTGGTGGTCGCGGCCCGGGGCGATCCGTCGCCCGCGGCGTTCACGCGCGGCCTTCTCGCTCGCGCACCAGCTTGCCCAGGAAGACGCGGTCCTCCGGGCTCAGCGAGGCCTGGTCGATCAGGTCGGGACGGCGCTCCAGCGTGCGCCGCAGCGCCTGCTCGCGGCGCGCGCGCGCGATGTTCGCGTGGTGCCCCGACATCAGCACCTCGGGGACCGGCCAGCCCTTGTACTCGGCGGGCCGCGTCCAGTACGCGCAGTCGAGCAGGCCCGAGTGGAACGAATCGCTCTCGGCCGAGTCGAAGCGGCCCAGCACGTCGGGCTGCAGCCGCGCCACGGCGTCCATCACGCACAGCGCGGCCGGCTCGCCGCCCGACAGCACGAAGTCCCCGATCGAGAACTCCTCGTCCACCAGGTGCTCGGCCACGCGCTCGTCCACGCCCTTGTAGCGGCCGCACAGGATCACCAGGTGGTCGAGCTTCGCCCACTCGATCGCCGTGTCCTGGTCGAAGCGGCGGCCCTGCGGCGACGTGAGCACCACCTTGGCGCCAGCGCTCCGTGCGCCCTTCTCGGGCAACCCGAGCGAAGCGAGGGCTCGATCGATGGGCTCGATCTTCATGATCATGCCCACGCCGCCGCCGAACGGATAGTCGTCGGTGGTGCGGTGCGGGTCGTCGGTGAAGTCGCGCAGGTTGACGATGTCCACCGCCAGCCGGCCCTTCTCCACCGCCACGCGGATCATCCCGTCGGCGAGCGACGGCGGGAAGTAGTCGGGAAAGATCGTCAGCAACGAGACCCGCATGCTCACTCCAGCTCCAGCAGCCCGGGCGGCAGGTCCACCGTGATCGTGCCGGCGGCCAGATCGACGTGCTTCAGGAACGGCGAGTGGCCCGGCACCAGCGTGTCGCGCTCGCCCACCGCGTACAGCGTCTGCGGCCCGTTCTGGATCACGCTGCGGACCAGGCCCAGGTCGAGCCCGTCGGTGGTGAGCACGCGCAGGCCCACGAGCTGGTAGCTGTACACGACACCCGGGCCCGGGTCGGGCAGCCGGCTCGCGTCCGCCCACAGCTCGCCGTTCACGAGCTCGGCCGCGGCCTCGCGGTGCACGATGCCGCGAAACGTCACGAGCGGACGCTGCGCGGTGTCGCGCGACGCGGTGAGCTCCAGCGGGCGGCGCGCGCCGGACTTGCCGCGCCATTCGAACGTGCCCACGCCGCGCAGTTCGGCGGCGTCCAGCGAGACGTCGTCCAGGTACAGCTCACCGTGGATGCCGTGCGGGCGGCCGAGTCGGCCGATGTAGACGAGTCTCATGCGGGGCGCGGGTCCTGTCCGGGTGATCCGGAGGGTCGTGGGGTGCGCGGGGCACCAGCTCCCCGCGACCGCGCCGGGATCGGTTCCCGCGCGCACCACGACGTGCGGCGCGCGCGGACGCGATTCAGTCGGCGATCTCGAGGCTGACGCGCCGGTCCACACGCAGGGCGGCCGCGCCCAGCGCCAGTCGCAGCGAGCGCGCGGTGCGGCCCTGCTTGCCGATCACGTGTCCGAGATCGTCGGGGTTCACGTGCAGTTCGTACACCCCGTCGTCGCCGGCGGAGAGGATCTCCACCACCACGTCGTCGGGATGGTCGACGAGGCCCTTCGCCATGTGCGAGACCAGGTCGCGCAGCTTGAAGTCCTGGTCGTCGGGCTCGCGGTGGGCGCGCGGCGCGCTCCCGTACGCGGGCGCTACCGGCGCGGGGCGATCGGCACGGACGATAATCGCAGCCCGCTCCAGCAGAGCAGGATCGTCCACAGGCCCGACAGGAGGAGCGTTGCCGGCGGCCGGTTGAGCAGCAACGTAGCGATTCCGGCGCCGCAGAGGACGGCCGTACTGGCCCAGATCAGCAGAACGGTTCGAGTCGGACATTTCAGGAGGCTCGCCAGTCGGTGGTTGGAGTGATCCTTACCGCCCTCGTAGACGGGGCGGCCGTCGCGCAGGCGCGTGATCACCACGAAGACGATGTCGAACGCGGGGTAGGCCAGCATCAGCACCGGTCCCATTCGACCCCATCCCGGGGGCGCTCCGCGCATGGCCAGCAGCGCCGAAGCGCCGAGACTGTAGCCGAGAAACAGGCTGCCCGCATCCCCCAGGAACAACCGGGCCTTCGGAAAGTTGAACGGCAGGAAGCCCACGCAGGCGCCCGCCACCGCCCACTGCGCCGCCGCCACCCCGTACGCCCCGTGGTGGAGGCTGATCCAGCCGAAGCCCGCCAGCAGGATGGCGGACATGCCACCCACCATGCCGTTCATGTTGTCGAGGAAGTTGACCGCGTTCATCAGGCCGACCATGGCCAGCAATGCGATCGCCGCCTCGATCCCGGCCGGCAGCCCCAGGTCGGGCATCACGCCGCCGCCGATCAGGATGCTGGCCGCCGTGGCCTGCCCCAGCAGCTTCACGCTGGGGCGCATGCCGAAGCGGTCGTCCCACAGGCCCAGAACCAGCGACAATCCCGCGCCCGCCAGCAGGTACCACGCCTGCCACGTGGCCGGGTCGTGCGGGATGCGCGGCAGCATCACGAGCCATGCGATCAGGGCCGCCGTGAACACCGCGCCCCCACCGAGCAACGCGGTGGCCGACGTGTGGAGCTTGCGCGCCTCGGGGTGATCGAGATACCCGATCGCCCACGCGAACCGGATGGCCAGCGGCGTCAGCGCCAGCGAGAGAAGCAGAGCGAGCGGCAGTGCGGCCAGGGCCAAGACGGAACGACTCCTCCGGCCGCGGGCCTCACGGGCCCGGGGCCAGCACGCGGGCGGGTCAGGCCGCCGTCGCGCTCACCGGCACGGGCAGGCCCATCTGCACGCAGGTCTCGCGAATGGTCAGCTCGAGCAGGCGGTCGAGCGAAGTCTCGGGCTTGAAGCCCACGGCCCGGTTCACCTTGGTGAGGTCCGGAACGCGGCGGCGCATGTCCTCGAACGAACGCCCGTAGACGTGCTCGTAGGGCACGAAGCGCACTTCGGACGAGCTGTCGCACATGCGGCGGATGCGATGCGCCAGTTCGAGCACCGTCACTTCCTCGTCGGTGCCGAGGTTGAAGATCTCGCCCTCGGCCGCCTTGCACTCCATCAGCAACAACGCGCCACGCACGACGTCCTGCACCGCCGAGAAGCAGCGGCTCTGCTGGCCGTCCCCGTAGACGAGAATGGGCTCGCCCGCCAGCGCGCGCTGGACCATGTTCGGAATCACCATGCCGTACGCGCTGGACTGCCGCGGGCCGCAGGTGTTGAAGCAGCGGATCACCACCACCGGCAGCTGCTTCTGCTGCCAGTACGCCTGCGCCAGGCACTCGTCCACGGCCTTGCCGCAGGCGTACGACCAGCGAAGCTTGTGCGTGGGACCCATCAGCCGGTCGTCGTCCTCCGAGAACGGGACGGAGACGCCCTTGCCGTAGACCTCGCTGCTCGAGGCGATCATCACCTTCTTGCCGTGCTCCGAGCACGCCTCCAGCACCACCTCGGTGCCCCGGATGTTCGTGAGCAGCGAGCGCAGAGGGTTTTCGAGCACGTACTTCACGCCCACCGCCGCGGCCAGGTGGTACACGCGGTCGGACTGGGCCACCAGGCCGTGCACCAGCGCCTGGTCCATCACGTTGCCCTCGAGGAACCGGAACCGGGGGTTCCGCTCGAAGGTGCGCAGGTTCTCGAGGCGGCCCGTGGACAGGTCGTCCAGTGCCCAGACCTCGTGCCCCTTGGCCAGCAGGGCCTCCGACAGATGAGACCCGATGAAGCCCGCACCTCCTGTGACGAAGATTCTCATGTCCATCCCTCGGTGATCGGCACGGCAACCGCACCGGGCCGACACAATGGAGTCTCCACCGCGGGCGGGGGGGCCGGCCCGGGGCTCATAGTCGACGCGGCAGGGTAGTGAACCGAGATGCGTGAAGTCAACGTCGCGATTCCCTAAGTGCTGACGTGGAGCAGGAATGCCCACGTCGGCGTGGGGGCCTCTCCGGCCCTTCCGCGGCTTCGATTCCGGTCGAGAACCGGGCGATCCCGCGCGGGGCCGATGCCGTTCCACCGGCCACCCGTTCGTGTCCGCCCGATGCTCCCGGAACACGCCCGAACGCTCGTGCACTGGTTGCATCGGCCCGCAACGACCGGCATTTGAGCGCGAGTTGGCCCGCCGGGGCGTTCACGGCGGCGGACGACGGTGCGTGGGTGGGGCCCGCGGACGGGCTGCAGGGATCGAACATGGGAGTCGCTTCGTCTACACCGCACACGCGCTCGGTGTGTCGAAAAACCGGCGAAACGGGCCGTCCACCGCGCCCGCGGGCCGGAAACCTCGTGCGGCACGCCGGGCTCCGGCGCCGGCCGGGCCATTCGCCCCTCGCGGCGCGGGCGCCGGCCGGCTCAGGCCCCGCGCCGCGCCGCGAGCGCGCGGTCGTACACCTCGCCGATGCCGCGCAGCATGGCGTCCACCGAGAACCGTTCGTGCGCCCACGCGTTCGCGCGCGCGCCGAGCCGCGCCCGGAGTGCGTCGTCGGCGAGCAGGCGGTTCAACGCCGCGGCCAGCGCCCGTGGATCCGCGGGCGGCACGACCAGGCCGGTCTCGCCGTCGCGATTGATGAACGTCGTGCCCGTTCCGAGCTCCGTGCACACCACCGGGCGACCGTGCGCCATCATCTCGACCATCGACAACCCGAACGCCTCCTGAACGGACGGCAGCACGCCCACATCCGAGGCCGCGATCCAGCGTACGACGTGCGCGGGGTCCACCCGGCCCGCGAACGTCACACGGTCGTCGAGGCCGAGCGAAGCGCTCAGCGCCTGCACGCGCGGCAGGTCGGGCCCGTCGCCCACCACCACGAGCCGCGCGGGCACCTCGCGCATCGCGTGCAGCAGGTGGTCGACGCCCTTGTAGGCCATCATCCGCCCCACGAACAGCACGATCGGCGAGCCCACGCGTTCGCGCAGCCGGCGCCCCTCGCGCGCGGTCTCCTCGGTAGCCTCGAACGCGCCGAGGTCGATGCCGAGCGGCACCGTGTGGCACTTGCGCGCGTAGTGCCGAAGGAACGGCGACGAGGCGATCATGCGGTCGTGCGTGGGCATGATCGCGTCCACGCGACGCAGCAGCGCATGCACCACGTGGCCGTACACGGGCAGCACCGCGCGCTGGCGCACGATGTCGGAGTGCCACGTCACCACCATCGCGCCCTTCGGACGCATGGCGACACAGCTCACCTCGCCCGGCGGGCTCGGGAAGTGCAGGTGGAACAGGTCCGCGCGCAGCCGCGCCAGTTCGAACGGCATGTCGGGACACACGGGCGTCGACCACTTGCGCGCCCACTCGGCGCAGCGGATCACCTTCACGCCGTCCACCACCTCGTGCACGGTGCGCCGCACGCCCGGGTGCGACGTCAGCACGGTGACGTCGGCGCCCGCGCGCACCTGCGCCGTGGCGACCATTCCGATGTGCTGCTCCATCCCGCCCACCGTGGGCGGGAAGTAGTCCTTGTACAGGTGCACGATCCTCACGGGCGCCGCCCGCTCGCCGCGCGCGCGACCGCCTGCTCGCACAGCACGCGCTGTCGTTCGGCCACCGCTGCCAGCGAGTAGCGCTCCTCGGCCAGGCGGCGCGCCGCGGCCGCCATCGCCTCCGCCCGCGCCGTGTCGAGCAGCAGCGACGCCACCACGTCGCCGAGCGCCTCGGGCGTGTCGCCGAACGCCGCGTGCACGCCCGGCTCGAGCCCCAGGCCTTCGGCGCCGATCGGCGTGCTCGCCACCGGCAGCCGCGCGGCCATCGCCTCCACGATCTTCACGCGCACGCCCGAGCCCATCCACAGCGGCACCACCATCACGGAGGCACGCGCGAACTCCACCGCCATGTCGTCGACGTAGCCGACCACTTCGGCGCCCGCGCGCTCCGCGAGCGCCGCGAACGCCGGCGAGACGTGCTTGCCCGCCAGCCGGAGCCGCGCGCCCGGCACCTGTGCGCGCACGCGCGACCAGCCGCGTTCCAGGAACTCGCGGCCGCCGTCCACGTTGGGCGCCCAGTCCCACGAGCCGACGAGCGCCACCACCGGCGGCGACTCCGGCGCGTGCGGGCGGTAGCGGTCGAGGTCGATGCCGAGCGGCAGGTACTCCACGTGCGCGGCCGGGGCGAGCCGGCGCAGCTCGACCGCCTCCTCCTCGCGGATCGGCAGCACGAGCGCACAGCGCGAGGCCAGGTCGCGTTCGGCGTCGGCCATGCGCCGCACCTGGTTGCGCGCGTACCAGCGCACGGCCGGGTTGCGCGCGCGCTCGGCGAAGCGCGACAGCCACAGGTGCACGAGGTCCGGCGTGCGCAGGATCGCGGGCACGCCGTCGAACGCGTCCACGTACGTGGTCACGTGCAGGCCGTTCGTGAGGACGAACTCCGGCCGCCGCTCGGCGATCAACCGGCGGATCGTGGCGTCGAGCGCCGCGTTCCGGTAGCGCGCGAGCATGTACGGCCAGCGCCCGAACAGGCCGCGCAGCGCCGCCACGGGCGTGGCGGGCGGGCGATGAGGCACGCGCACCAGCCGCACGCCGAGCGCGGCGAACGCGGCGGGCTCGGGCGAGTCCATCTCGGCGGGCGGCACCAGCGACACCACCGTGGTGTCGTGCGTCCGCGACACCGACCAGATCGACTGGTGCACGTAGATGCGGCCGCCGTCGTCCAGGGGCCACGGCAGGCGCGGCGTCAGGACGATCGCGGACGGCCGACTCACGATCGCGCCCCGCGCCGCCAGTCCACGATCGCGCGGAACCGCTCCACCTGGTCGCTCGTGCGCGCCGACACGACGCCGCGGCGCTTCTCCCACCCCGCGCGCGGCGCCCAGTACATCAGCCGCAGCGCGGCGCCCAGCGTGACGAGCTCGCGCGCGATCGCCGCGCGCCAGGCGCCCCGGTGACGCGCGAGGAACCGTTCGCGTGCGATCGCGTTGTGGATGTAGAGCTCGCCCCGCTTGCCCACGCCCGAGGCCTCGCCGTGGTGAAGCACGACCACCGCGTCGGAGAAGACGGTCGTGTAGCCGAGCGCGCGCGCGCGCCACGACCAGTCCATCTCCTCGCCGTACATGAACGAACCCTCGTCGAGGCCGCCCACCTTCTCGTAGGCCTCGCGCGAGAACGCGAAGCACGCGCCTCCCACCCAGTCGACCGCGCCCTCGCCGCCTTTCGGACGCGGCGCCTCGAACGGCGTGCCGATGCCCATGCGCAGGGCGAGCCGGTTCGTGCCGGTGGCTTCCACCAGCATGTTCAGCAGGCCCGGGAACGCGTGCGTGCAGCGCTGAGGCGATCCGTCCGCGTTGCACAGCGCCAGCCCCACGCAGCCCGCGCGCGGGTGGCGGCCGAACACCGCGACGAGCGCCGCGAGCGCGCCCGCGGGCAGCTCGGTGTCGGGGTTCAGCAGCAGCAGCACGTCGCCCGTCGCTTCGGCGAGCGCCTGGTTGTTCGCGCGGGCGAAGCCCCGGTTGTCCAGGTTGCGGATGAGCCGCACCTCGGGGAACTCCGCCGCCACCATGTCGGCGCTGCCGTCGCGCGACAAGTTGTCCACGACGAACGTCTCGACCTCGACGCCGGCCTGCGCGCGGACCGACGCGAGGCAGGCGCGCAGCAGGTCGCGCACCTGGTAGCTCACGATGACCACCGACACCTTCACGGCGGCGGTCACCGCGCCGCCGCGCCGGCACCGGGAGCGCCGGGGGGCGACGGGCGCAGCCGCCACACGAAGCGCTGGCGCGACGGGCCCGAAAGCGAGATCGCGATGCCCCACAGCAACGCCAGGATGAAGTTCTGGGTGGCGGTGAAGAAGTAGTAGTTCGTCAGGCCGACCACGGCCACGAAGACCGAGCCGCCGGCGCACGCGGTGGCCCAGCCCGCGCGCTCGGGATCCTCGTCGCGACTGCCGCGCACGCCCAGCCGCACGGCGGCGAACAGCACGCCGATCAGCGCGAGCAGGCCGATGATCCCCTGCTTGAACCACAGCATCACGTACGTCTCGTGCACCCACCACTGCGGGCCGGTCATGGGGTGGAAGAACTGGCGCACGATCAACGTGGCGCCGTGCCCCCAGCCGATCCACGGCGACTGGAAGATGCGGCCCATCGTGGTGCGCAGCTCCACCAGCCGCACGATGTTCGACACGGTCTCCGGCGTGTTGCGCGTCTCGAAGCTCGACGCGAAGCGCTCGCCGAGCATGGAGATCAGCGTGCCCCAGCCGGCCAGGCTCGACGCCACGATCGCCACCGGCGACAGCACGAGGGCCATCAGGCCGATCGTGCGGAGCACCTTGCCCCAGCGCGCGCGCGCGCCTTCGCCCCAGCGCGCGTAGAGCAGGAACGTGAACGGCATCGCGACCATCAGGCCCAGCCAGAAGCCACGCGTGAACGTGACCACCTGGTGGCACAGCATCACGCACACCAGCGCCACCGGCAGCAGCTTCGGCTTCGCGGAGCGGTCGAACAGCGCCAGCGCCATCACGACCACCGCCACGAAGCCGGGCACGGGCGAGAACGGCAGGCCCTGCGTGCGCATGCCCGTCGTGGCGAAGTACTTGAAGCCGATCGACGCGGACACCAGCGCGACGGCGATCATCGCCCAGCGCGCAACGGCCAGGTCCACCCGGCTCACCTGCACGCCGCCCACCGCGAGCGAGAAGAAGAGCCCGAACAGCGGGAACATCTCCAGCAGCATGTAGCGCGGGTCGTGATGGCTCAGCACGCCGCGCACGCCGGCCAGCGCCGTGGTGAACGCGAACACGCCGAGCGCCCGCGGCAGCGCCGACGTCGGCAGCTTCCACCGCCCGCCCGACGCCGTCACGTACAGCGACACGACGCCGTACATCGACAGCGCGACCACGATCGCGATGTCGCGCTGGACGCTGGCCTCACCGTAGGCCACGAACGCACCGGCGGCTGCCATCAGCACCGAGGCCACGAAGACGTCCAGGGGGCGCACGATCAGCACCAGCCCGAACACGAGCACCGCGATGCCGGCGAGCCAGCTCAGCATGAGCGCGGCCGACACCGACACGAACACGAGCGCGCCCACGACCACGCGCAGGTCCAGCGGCTTCGCGCGCACCGCGCCCGCTCCCGGCGCGCTCACTGCCCGCCGCTCCCCGGCGTCAGCGGCGCGACCGCGCGGGGCGCATGCGCCGGCGACATCAGGCCTTCGCGGCGTCCCCGGCCGCGGGGGTCGGATCCTCGTCGCGGACGACGGCGTACACGAGCCCGCCGAAGAGGCTGAGCAGGAAAGCCACGCCGATCATGCTCACGCGCTTCGGTCGCGACTTGCGCTCCGGTGGCGTCGCCACGTCGAGGCGTTCCACCGTGGCCACGTCCCGGGCCTCGGTGAGCCGCGCGTCCTCGTACTGCGCGGTCAGCATGATGTGGAGCTGCTGCAGCGTCTGCACGTCGCGCACGAGCCGCGCCAGGTCGACGCCCTGCTGCGGCAGCATCGTGAGCTGGCGGTCGATCTGCGCGAGCTGGCTGACGATCTGACGCTCCTCGTCGGACGGCTCGCGGCTGTACGTGCGGATGAGCCCCAGCCGCATCTCGAGCGAGGCGCGGCTCGCGTACATGCGCGAGGCGGTCTCGATCGCGCTCGACGCCTCCGGCGACAGCGCCACGGCCTTGTGCGTGGCCTGGTACGCGACCAGCCGCTGCTCGGCCTGCGCCAGTTCGCGACGCGTGGAGTCCAGGCGCGCGCCCGCGAACACGCGCATGCGGCGGCCGCGCGTCATGCGCGATTCGCGGTTGAACTTGTCGAGCGCCTCGCAGTAGGCGTTCGCCATGTCCGCCGCCCGCTTCGGATCCTTGTCCTCGACGCTCACCAGGATCAGGCCCACGTCGTCCACGCCGAAGCGCGCGTGCTTGCGCAGCTCCTTGAGCGTGTCGACCAGGTACTTCTTCCGGTACAGCTTCTGCAGGTCGAAGCGCCGGACGATCTCCTCGTTGATACGGCGGCTCTCGAGAATCGCCTTGAACACCTCCGCCGGGGTCGCCTGGCTCGGCACCTTCACGCCCGGGACGCCGATGCCCTTGAGCAGGTTGCCGATGCCGAACGAGATGTCCTCACCCGGAGGCATCAGCGACGCCGTGGCCTGGTACCACGGCGGCAGCAGGAACGCGACGAGCGCCGTGGCCAGCGTGACCACGGTCACGAGCACGGCGATGTCGCGCCGTCTCGCGACGATGCGGTCCCACAACCGGCCCAGTTCCAGGGTGCGTTCCATGTCGTTCCTTTGCGTGCGGGGCGCGAGGTCTCAGCGCAGGCTGCGAACGGCGATGACGATGGTGGCGATCTGCGCCAGCGCGGTGAGCAGCACCTGGAACTGATCCCACTGCGTGCGGTCGGGCTTCTCGGGCACCCAGACGAAGTCACCCGGGTCGAGGCGATGGACGTTCCGCGCCGGCAGCACCTGGCCGGTGACGGCGCGCGTCACGCGGATCTTGCCGCGCCACGCCCGGTCGGTGAATCCACCCGCCTGTGCCACGCAGTCGGCGACGCTCTGGCCGGGCTTGTAGTTGAACAAGCCGGGCCGGCGCACCTCGCCGTCCACGCGGATGGACGACACGAGCCGATCCACGCGCACGACGTCCCCGTCGCGCAGCAGCAGGTCGAGGTCGCGATCCGCCTGAACGCGCGCCCAGTCGACGCGGTAGTCCTCGCGCATGCTGGCCAGCCGCGTGCGCAGCACCTCGAACTCGCTCGACGTCAGCTCGCTGCGCGACAGGCGCAGCAGGCGGTCCAGCTCGGGGTCCTTCTCACCCGTCATCGTGCCCGCGCGGTGCACGCGCACCGACGACAGGTCGGCGTCGGTCAGGAAGCCCTGCGACGCGGCCACCAGTTCGCTCAGGCGCGTGACGCCCTCGGTGATCGGGTACGTGCCCGGGCGCTGCACTTCGCCGACCACGGTGGCCTGCTGCTGCTCGCGGTAGCGCGCCACGAAGTACACGTACACGCGTTCGCCGTCGTCGACCGTCGGGTTCACGCGGCCTGCCAGCACGTCGTCGAGCGACAGCCAGAGCGACTCCGGGCTCGCCGCTCCCGCGAAGTGCACCACGAGCATGCGGTTGCGCGCCGCCGACGGCAGCGGATCGCCGGCCAGCCGCAGCAGCGTGCGCAGGCTGTCCTGCTGCCCCAGCTCGAAGCGACCGGGGTGCCCCACGGCGCCTTCCACGTGCACGAAGCGCGTCGCGGGCGGCACCTGGATCACGTCGCCGTCGCGCAGCCACGGGTTCCACGTCGCGTCGCCGGTCTGCAGGAACAGCTCCAGGTCGCACGGCTGCGACGTGCGGTCGGCGTGGATCAGCCGGATACCGCGGCGCGAGGCGCCGTCCAGCAGCATGCCGCTGGTGAGCACGTCGGCCACGCGGTGCGAGCCGTTCGCGAGCGCCGGTCCCGGCGACTTCACCTGGCCGGTCAGGTACACGCGGAACGTGCGCGGGCGACCCAGCCGCACGTCCACGTCCACGTTGCGGTACTGGCGGCGGACGCGGCCCGCGAGGTCGGCGCACACGTCGGCCAGCGTGCGCCCGCTCACCATCAGCGTGCCGTCGCCGGGCACGATCACCGTGCCCTCGGGCCCCACCTCGAGCGGGATGTCGCGCGAGAGCTGCCCGCGCAGGTACACCATCAGCACGTCGCCGGGCCCCACGCGGTAGGACCGTGGGTCCACCGGGCCCGCCAGCTCCGACGAGGGCGCGCGCAGGGCGTCGTTCACCTGGCGCCGCTCGGCGGCGCTGTCGTGCGTGTCGGTGCCCGCCCGCGGGTCCGCGAGATCGTCGAACGCGCCCGACTGCGCCCGGCTCGTCCCGGCCACCGCCAGCAGGCCGCACAGCACGAGCACGAGGCGCGTGAACCGATCCTTCATGCCCGCACCTCCTTGAGCACCTTGCGCTGGCCGTACATGCGCTCGTAGTAGGCGCGGAACTCGCCCGTGCGGATGGGCTTCCACCAGCCTTCGTTGGCGCGGTACCAGTCCACCGTCTGGCGGATGCCCTCGGCGAACGGGATCGCCGGCGCCCAGCCCGTCACGCGCGTGAGCTTGCTCGAGTCGACCGCGTAGCGACGGTCGTGGCCGGGGCGATCCTCGACGTGGCGGATCAGCGTCTTCGGCTTGTCGAGCAGGCCCAGCAGCGTGTCCGTGATCGTGAGCACGTCCAGCTCGTGCTGCGCGCCGATGTTGAACGTCTCGCCCTCGATGCCCGGGTGCACGAGCAGCGTCAGCAGCGCGTCGCAGTGGTCGTCCACGTGCAGCCAGTCGCGACGGTTGAGCCCGGTGCCGTACACCGGCAGCGGCTCGCCGAGCAGCGCGTTCGTCACGAACAGCGGCACCAGCTTCTCGGGGTACTGGCGCGGCCCGTAGTTGTTCGAGCAGCGCGTGACCACCACCGGCAGCCCGTACGTGCACCAGTACGCGTACGCCAGCCGGTCGCCGCCGGCCTTGCTGGCCGCGTACGGCGAGCGCGGGTTCAGCGGCCACTCCTCGGTGGAGTGCCCTTCGAGCACCTCGCCGTACACCTCGTCGGTGCTCACCTGCACGAAGCGCTTGACGCCCAGGCGGCGCGCCTCCTCGCCCAGCACGAACACGCCGTAGACGTCGGTCTGGATGAACTCGCCCGGCGTCTCGATGCTGCGGTCCACGTGCGACTCGGCCGCGAAGTTCAGCACGTACGTGCAGCCGGCCATGGCCTTCGCCACGGCCTCGGGGTCGCGGATGTCGCCGTGCACGAACGTGAGCCGGTCGGCCGGCAGGCCGTCGAGGTTCTCGCGACGGCCGGCGTAGGTGAGTGCGTCGAGCACCACGACGTGGGCGCCGGGATGACGCGCCACCAGGCGATGCACGAAGTTGGAGCCGATGAAGCCGGCTCCGCCCGTCACGAGCACGCGAGCGCCGTCGAGCGAAGCCGGCTTTGCCGAAGATCCAGCCGTCACTTGCGCTTGGCCTTCGAAGCGACCCTGCGGCGCGCGGCCTTCTTCTTCGAGCCACCCGCGCCGCCCTTGCCCACGCCGATGTGCGTCCAGCCCGCGGCCGTCACGCCCGCGGCGTCGTAGATGTTGCGCAGGTCGCACAGCACCGGCTTCTTGACCAGGCGCTTGAGCCGCGCCAGGTCCAGGTTCCGGAACTCGTTCCACTCGGTGACGATCGCCACCGCGTGCGCGCCGCGAGCGGCGTCGTACGCGTCGGCCGCCAGCTCGACGCCCTTCATCTCGGGCAGGCCCTCGGCCTTCGGCATCGCCACGGGATCGAACGCGGTCACCTTGATGCCGCGACGCTTGAGGCCCGCGATGATCACCAGCGAGGGCGCCGCGCGCATGTCGTCGGTGTTCGGCTTGAACGCGAGTCCCAGCACCGCCACGCGCTTGCCGCGCGGCGAACCGATGCCCTCCACGATCTTGTCCACCATGCGCGTCATGGTGCGGTCGTTCGCGGCGATCGTCGCCTCGACGATGCCCATGCGCGTGCCGGCCTTGCGCGCGAACGCCGCCAGCGCGTGCGTGTCCTTGGGGAAGCAGCTGCCGCCGTAGCCGGGGCCCGCGTGCAGGAACTTCTTGCCGATGCGGCCGTCCATGCCGATGCCCTTCGCCACCATCTGCACGTCGCCGCCCAGCTTCTCGCACACGTTCGCGATCTCGTTGATGAACGAGATCTTCGTGGCCAGGAAGCAGTTGCTGGCGTACTTGATCAGCTCGGCCGTCTCGAGGCCCGTCACCACCATGGGCGTCTCGATCAGGAACAGCGGGTCGTGGATCTTGCGCAGGATCTCCTCGGCCTTCTTGCTCTCGGCGCCGATCACGACGCGGTCGGGCCGCATGAACGTCTCGATGGCCGACCCTTCGCGCAGGAACTCGGGGTTCGACGCCACGTCGAACTGCGCGCCCTTCTTGGTGTACTTCGCCATGAACTCGTACAGGTGGCGCGCGGTGCCCACGGGCGCGGTGCTCTTCTGCACCACGAGCGTGTAGCCGTCCAGGTTCTGCGCCACCGTCTTCGCCACCGCGTAGATCTGGCTGGTGTCGGCGGAACCGTCCTTCTTGGGCGGAGTTCCGACGGTGATGAACACGACGTCGGCGCCCTTCAGGGCGGCCTTCAGGTCACTGCCGAAGTGGAGGCGACCCTCGTTGACGTTGCGGGCCACCATCTCGGGCAGGCCCGGCTCGAAGAACGGCATCTCCAGAGCCTTGAGGCGCTCCACCTTGCCGGCATCCGAGTCCACGCACGTCACGTTGTTGCCGAAGTCTGCGAGGCAGGCGCCGGACACCAGTCCGACGTAGCCCGTGCCCACGACCACGATCTTGTACAAGGCCGCTTCCTTTCGATATGGAGGCCGCCGGCCCGAGGGGGGCGCGTGGGACGCGCGGGGCGCGAGCGACCGGAGATCACGGCATGACCGGCCGGGCAGGTTAGGGCCCGGCACGGGAGCGGGTCAACCACCGGCGATCCCTCGCGGGGGGCCGTCGTCCGGGCCGAAGCGTGCGGCGTCGCGCCCTTCCCCCGCGGGCGCGCGCCCCCCGCCGCCGTTGCCCGTGTCGCGGCGACCTGCTACCACTCGCCCGCCATCGCGCGAGCCGAGGCTCCGCGCCCCACACCCCTGATCGCGGGAGCTGACCATGAAGGCCAACGAAGTCACCGTCGCGTGGTTGCAGAGCCAGTCGTGGCGGGTGCAGCCGGTGGGCCGCGCCACCATCGACGGCGTGATCGTGCGCGATCTGACCGTGCACCTGGACGGACGCGGCGAGGTGACGGAACTGTGGAGCCAGTCGTGGCTGAAGGACGGCATGGTGCAGACCACGCACGTCTACCAGAGCGCCACCGACTTCGGCGTGGTGAAGGGTTGGCACCTGCACGAGATCCACACCGACCAGCACACCGTCACGCGCGGCAAGCTGCAGCTGGTGATCGTGGACCTGCGCGAGGACTCGCCCACGTTCGGGCACGTGAACAGCCTGTTCCTGGGCGCGCTGCGGCCGCGGCTGGTGAAGATCCCGCCGCGCTGCATGCACGGTTGGAAGGCGCTGACCGGCCCCGAGGTGCTGGTGGTGAACGCGCAGAGCCACGTCTACGACGCGGCGGACGAGTTCAAGTTCCCGTGGGACTGCGTGCTCGCCGACGTGTGGGAACCCAGGAATGGCTGACGAGGTCCGCACGCCGGTCCCCGGCGTGACGCTGCGCTCGCTGCCCGTGCTGGACGCCCCGCCCGAGAAGCCGATCCTGTCGGGGCTGCGCATCCGCATGAAGGCCGGCGAGGCGGCGCCGGTGTTCAACGGCACGCCGTACCGGTTCGTGGCCTACCTCGAGTTCCTGGAGGGCACGGGCGCCTGGCGCGGCAACCACTATCACGAGCAGAAGCGCGAGGCGTTCTACGTGATCCGCGGCCGGCTCGAGGCGGCGTTCGAGAACGTCGACACGGGCGACCGCGCCGAGGTCGAGGTGCGCGAGGGCGACGTGATCGTGATCGAGCCTCGCGTGGCGCACGCGTTCCGGGCGATCGAGTACACGCAGGCCATCGAGTGCTCGCCGCTGGACTTCGACGCGAGCGACGCGTACTCGCGGGTGGTGGGCCGCTGATTCACGCGCGGCTCCGCGCGCGGACGCCGCGCCTCAGCCCTCGCGCCGCAGCAGGAACGCCGCGGCGTCGCCAACGCCCTCGCGATTGAGCTGCGCGCTGCGGCGTTCCCATTCCGCCACGCGCGCGGGGTCGAGCGGCGAGGCGGACGGGTTCACCGCCCACGACCGTGCGTCGAACAGCGCGATCCCCTGCCGGTACTGCTCGCTGCCCCAGAACTGCATGGCGCCGGCGTCGTGGTCCACGCGCTCCAGCCGCAGCCCGCACCGCGCGGCGAGCGCGCGCAGGCCGTCCACCGCGAACAGGTGCAGGTGCCTCGGGGCGTCGAGCGCCACCCAGTACGAGCCGTATTCCGCCCACGCCACGCTCGGGACCACGGGGACCCGCACGATCAGCCAGCCGCCGGGCGCGAGCACGCGAGCCGCGTCGCGCAGCGTGCCCGCCGGGTCCGGCACGTGCTCGAACACGTGGTGCATCGTGATCACGTCCCAGGTGCCGGCTTCGTCGGCGAGCGTGCCCCGCCGCACGCGCAAACCGTTCGGGTATTCGAGATCGCGTTCCACGTAGGGCTCGATGCCCTGCGCGTGCACGAACCCGCGCTCGCGCAGCAGCCACGGGAAGAGCCCGCGGCCCGTGCCCACGTCCAGGAGGCGCGCCGCCCGCGTGAGGCCCGGCACGCGGCCGAGCGCCGCCATCTCGGGAAACGGCCAGCGGCGCGCAAGGTGTGCGCCCAGCGGGCCACCCCCCTCGCCCAGCAGGTGCGCGTCGCGCCAGCGCCGCGCGAGCGCCTTGAGCCCGCGGTCGGGAGCGCCCGGCTCGCGCGCGACACTGTAGTAGTTCGGCGGGTAGTGGCGCGCGAGGTCGCCCGGGATCTCCGCGATCTGCAGCGTTCCGCAGGCGGTGCAGCGGACGTACGCGAACGGTTCCAGCGTGCCGAACATGCGCTCGACCGCGTCGTAGCGGTCGTGCTCGCCGGCCCGCCCGCACACGCGGCACGTGGCGGCCCGCACGCCGTCGGCAGGCGGCGGCGCCACGGAGGCGCGCGCGGCGGCGCGCGGCGCGTTCACGGCGGCCGTCGCGCTCACGCGGCGCGGCCGCGCCACTCGTCGAGCACGTCGGCCATCGTGCGATCGAGCGGCGTGCTCGCGCGCCAGCCGGCGTCGCGCTCGATCGCGCTCGGATCGCCCACCAGGTACGGCACGTCGGCGGGCCGCAGCCGCGCCGGGTCCACCTCCACCGTCACCGGCACGCGCGCAGCGCGCACCAGCTGCTGCACCACGTCGGAGAGCTTCACGCCCTCGCCGCGGCACACGTTGTAGGCGGCGCCCGCCTTGCCGCGCTCCATCAGCGCGAGGTACGCCTGCGCCACGTCGCGCACGTCGGAGAGGTCGCGCACCACGTCGAGGTTGCCCACGCGCAGCACGGGCTCGGCCTCGCCGCGCTCGATCGCGGCGATCTGGCGCGCGAACGACGGCAGCGCGAATTGCGGGCTCTGCCCCGGGCCGGTGTGGCCGAACGAACGCGTGCGCACCACTTCCATGCCGTGCTGGCGCGCCCAGCTTTCCGCGCAGCGCTCGGCCACGGCCTTGCTCAGCGCGTACGGGCTCACCGGCGCGAACGGCGCGCTCTCGGGCGTGCGCGTGCCGGCGGGCGTCGGGCCGTACACCTCGCTGGTGCCCACCACCAGGATGCGCGCGTGCGGCACCGCCTCGCGCGCGGCCTCGAGCACGTTCCACGTGCCGCCGACGTTCGCGCGGAACGTCTCGACGGGCTCCACGAACGAGCGCGCGGCGCTCGCCTGCCCCGCGAGGTGGAACACCACGCCCGCGCGCACTTCGAGGAACGCCTCGGCCACCGCCTCGCGATCGGCCAGGTCCACGGCGCGCCAGCTCGCGAGCCCGGCCGCGGACGGATCCGGCAGTTCGCCGAGCCCCAGTCCGTGCACGACCGCGCCCAGGTCTTTCAGGGCGAGCGCGAGATGCCGGCCGACGAAGCCACCGGCACCCGTCACGAGCACGTTGCGGCCGGCGAACACGGACGCGGTCACGGCAGCCCTCCGGGAGGATCCGCTTCGCGGAGCACGATGAGGGAAGCGGGGTGCGCCAAGTTAGGCAGTGCCTTGTTCGGCGTCAACGGCGCGGCCGCGCTGCAGCAGCCCCAGCACCAGCCCGCGCGCCTCGTCGGGCGGCACGAACCGCGCACCCAGCAGCAGCGCCAGCGCCACACCCGCGCCGGCGCCCGCGACCAGCGCGGCGGCGGCCCACGCGAGCACGCCGTCCAGTGGCGGCAGCACGCGATGCAGGCCGAGCCCGGTCGCGGCGCCGAGCGCCGCCGCCACGAGCGGCGCGCCGACCGGCCGCAGCAGCAGCGCCGCGCGCGGCCAGCCCATGACGCCCGCGAGTCGCGCCATGAACCACAGCCCGGCAAGCGCGTTGCCCGCGCACAGCGAAACGAGCGCGCCCGCGAGGCCCCACTTCGGCACCAAGAACAGCGCCGCCGTTAGGTGCACGACCAGCGCCGCGCCGGTGTATTCGGCCTCGAGATCGGTGCGGCCCACGGCACGCGCGGTGGTGGACGTGGTGCCGGTCCACAGCGCGAACGCCAGCGCCAGCGCCAACCCGCGCAGCGCCAGCGCGCCGGCGTCCTGCGGGCCGCCGAGCCACGCGTGGAACAGCCGGTCGGCGCCGCCCCACAGGGCCGCGAGCAGCGCCGCGCTCGCCAGCAGCACGTAGCGGTTCGTGCGCTCGAACAGCTCGCGCAACCGCGCGTGCTCGTCGCGCGCGTGCAGCCGCGACGCTTCGGGCAGCATCGCCTGCAGCATCAGGTACGGCACCAGCGCCGACGCCGTGGACACGCGCAGCCCCAGCTCGTACGGGCCCACCATGGCCAGCGCGCCCGCGCGCGTGAGCAACAGCTTGTCCACCTGCTGGTGGAACACGGCCACCGCGTTCGCGAGCTGCATCGGGCCGCCGAAGCGCACGGTCTCGCGCAGTCGACCCAGCGAGCGCGCCGGCGCCGCCCAGCGGAACTCCGGCGCCGCGCGGCGCACGACCGCGAGGCCGGTGGCGAACGCGAGCGTCCAGCCCGCGGCCGTGGCCACGAGCACGCCCTCGAGCCCACGGCCCAGCCGCAGCGCGAGCAGGATGCCGCCCACCTGCGCGAGCGCCGACACCAGGTTGACGATGTTCGCCAGGTCGAAGCGTCCGTAGCCCTGGATCAGCGACAGCGTGACGTTGGTGAGCCCCACCACGCCGAACACCGCGGGCCCCATCAGCAGCGCGAAGCGCGCGCCGTCGTGCACCGCGGCCGGCAGGTGCAGGAACGCCAGCAGCGGATCGGCCACGAGCGGCGTGATCGCGAGCCACACGAGCGACAGCACCGCGTAGCCGATCACCGCGAGCGTCGCGTACTCGCCGGCCTCGGATTCGGCGCCGCGCGCGTGCGCCGCCGCGGAGTACCGCAGCGTCACCTGCGCGAGCCCCAGGTCGAGCGAGCCCAGGTAGCCCGTCAGCGCGAAGAACAGCGACCACACGCCGAACTGCTCGCGCGTGAGCGCATGGAACACGACCGGCGTGAGCGCCAGCCACACGAGCAGCGCGACCAGCCGCCCGATCGCGGCCTGGAACGTGTTGCCGGCCAGCCGCCGCGCGAGGCCGCCCGAGGGGGCGTCACGCATGCGCGGCGGTCCGGGGCACGGCCGGGGCTTCCGTCAGCGCCCGCGCCAGTACTCGAGCATGTCGACGAGCGTCTGCTCGAACGGGATCTTCGGCTCCCAGCCGGTGACCTTCACGAACTTGGACGCGTCGCCGATCAGGATGGGCACGTCGCTCGGACGCAGGCGAGCGGGGTCTTCCTTCACCTCGATCTTCACCTTCGTCATGCCGAGCAGGCGGTCGAGCATGTCCTTGATCTTCCAGCCCTTGCCCGTGGCGATGTTGTACACCTCGCCCGGCTCGCACTTCTCGAGCGCCAGCCAGTACGCGCGCACCATGTCGCGCACGTCGGTGAAGTCGCGGATCGCGTCGAGGTTGCCCACGTTCAGCACCGGCTTGCGGCGGCCCTTCTCGATGTCGGCGATCTGCTTGGCGAAGTCGGACGCCACGAACACCGGACCGCGGCGCGGGCCCTCGTGGTTGAAGCCTCGCGTGCGCACGGAGTCGACCTTCCACGACATCCAGTACTGGTAGCCGAGCATGTCCTGCGCGACCTTGCTCACCGCGTACGGCGACAGCGGCCGCAGCGGGTTCGTCTCCTTGATGGGCACTTCGTCGGGATAGACCATCCCGTACTCTTCCGACGAGCACGCGAGCTGGATGCGGGTCTTGAGCCCCAGGTGACGCACGGCTTCGAAGATGTTCACCTGCGCCAGCACGTTCGTGGTGAGCGATTCGGTCGGCGCGCTCCACGACGTCGGCACGAACGACTGCGCGGCCAGGTGGAAGATCCAGTCGGGCTTGATCTTGGCCAGCGTGTCCATGGTGGACGTGGCGTCGCGCAGGTCGCACTCGAGCAGCGTGATCTTGTCCGTGAAGTGCTCGATGTTCTCGGTGCGGCTGCGCCAGCGCTGGATGCCGTAGATCTCGCAGTCGCCTCGCTCGAGCATGTAGTCCACGAGGTGGCTGCCCGCGAATCCGGTGACACCGGTGACGAGAATGCGACGCATGGTTCGACCTCGGAATGGGTGCACGGGTGAACGGAAGTGCGCGCACGGTACGGAAGGCGGAGGGGGCCGTCAACGGCGGCCGGCGCCCGCGGGACCCGAGCGCGGGCCCCGCTTGTGCCGCGGCGTCAGCGGCGCTTCGCGTCCTTCGCGGGGCCCGCGGGCCTCGGCGGCGCGGCCGCCGCTTCCCACGCCACCGCGGCGGGCAACGCCGGCGCCCAGCGCGCGCGCACGGCCATCGCCCACTCGGCCACCGCACGCGCGTCCTTGCCCTTCTCGAGCTCGCCGGCGAACGCGCGATGCGCACGCCGCGCCGCGTCGGACCAGCGCGTGTCGCCGGTCACCGCGGCGAGCTGCGCGAAGAACGTGGCGGCGCGTGCGTTCTCGAACGCGTCGAACGACGGCCGCTTGGGCTGGCCGCTCTTCTTGAGTTCGTACGCCTCGCGGAACCCTCGGCCGGCCAGCTCGAACCGGCCCAGCACCACGTCGCCCACCTCGCGGGCACGCGCCAGGTCCGCGGCGCGGCCCGTCGCGGCGTGCGACGCGAGCAGCGCGAGTCCCAGCTCCACGTGGTCGGCGAGTCGCGGGTAGGCCGCCACCGTGCCGAACTCGGTGCGCGCCACGATGCCGAACTTCTCGTCGTGGTTCTCGGCCCACAGCCGGTCGAGGCTCTTCCACGCGAAGTCGCGATAGCGCGGATGGCGCGTCACCGATCCCCACGCGAGCCACGCGGCCACCGCCTCGCCGTTCGCCTCGGGCAGCAGCGTGCGGTCGCCCACCTGCCCGCTCACGAATCCGCCGCGACCGTCCAGCAGCACGCGGTCCATGTAGTCCTGCACGAAGCCCGCGTCGCGCTTCCAGCGCTCGTCGCCGGTGGCGCGCCACGCGTGCACCAGCAGCTCGAGCCGGCGCGAGTTCGGCCACGTGAGCTTCTCGAACGCGGTGTGGTACGGGTCGGCGCTCTGCGCGTTCGTGTAGTAGCCGCCGCCCACCGAGTCGACCAGTGCGCGCATCCACTCGAGCGTGCGCAGCGCGCGGCCACGCGCGAGCGTGTCGCCCTCGGCGCCGCGGATCAGCCCCAGCTCGATCGCCGCCTCGATCGGCTGGCCCTTCACCACCCAGCCGCCTCGCAGCGAGTCGTAAGCGGCGTCGAGCCGGCCGCACAGCTGCACGTACTGCGCCTGCGACTCGGCGTCGGGCGTGCGCGAGGCGGGAGCGGCCGCCGCCGTCGCGACCGCCAGCACCACGCCGGCCGCGAGCCCGAGCACTCGTACGAGCGCCGCGCGCCTGCGATCCATCGCCTTCGCGGGTACGTCCTGCACCCGTCCTCCTCGCGCGCCGAGCGCGCCGGTCAGTGCGTGGCCAGGTAGCCGTGGATCGCGGTCATCATGGCGATGGTCACGCCCATCAGGCTCTCGCCCGCGATGATGCCCGACGACACGGGCACCGTGAACTCCTTGTGCACCTTGGGCGCGGACTTCGCCACGATCAGCGAGATCAGCGCGCCGATGAAGAACGACACGCTGTTGTAGCCGTTGATCGTGAACGCCAGCCCCAGGCCCGTCGCCGACGGGATGAACTTCTTCGCCTTCGGGAACATCAGCTCGAGCACCGGCAGCACGATGCCGACCGCCGCGCCGATCACCAGGCCGATGCGCGCCGAAGCGGGCAGCGCGCCGACGCCCTTGCTGAGCAGCTCGGCCACGCCCTTCCACACCAGCGCCGCCGGCGCCGGCCACTTCTCGCCGCCCAGCATCGACGTGTCGGGCACGAGGATGAAGAACACCGGGATCACCACGAGCGAGCCCGCCACCACGCCGAAGAACTGCGCGATGAACTGCTGGCGCGGATTCGCGCCGAGCAGGTAGCCGCTCTTCAGGTCGTGCAGCAGGTCACCGGCATGGCTGCACGCGCCGGCGCTGATGTTGGCGGTCATCAGGTTCGTGGGGATGTTGCCCGGTGCGATCGCGCCGAACGTGAGCTGCGTGATCTTGCTGAGCGGCCCGATCGGGTTGATGTCGGTCTCGCCGGTGGCGCGCGCGGCCACCACCACCAGGAAGAACGTGGCGAGCACGGCGATCACGCCCATCCACCAGTGGATGTGGAACATGAAGTGCCCCATCACCACCGACAGCGCGCCCAGCGCCAGGAAGCCGCCGATGAACCACGAACCCGGGACCTCGATGCGGTCCATCGGGTCGTCGGCCGAACTCTTGCGCGCGAGGAACGTGGTGATGGTGCTGAACGCGCGCACGACCGACTTCCAGTTCATGAAGAACAGCAGCAGGCCCGACGTGACCATCATGGGCACGCCGATCCACAGC
This sequence comes from Candidatus Eiseniibacteriota bacterium, assembly GCA_044222045.1. Taxonomy (GTDB): domain Bacteria; phylum Eisenbacteria; class RBG-16-71-46; order RBG-16-71-46; family RBG-16-71-46; genus JBGAMH01. The sequence goes on along the minus strand of JBGAOB010000005.1, from coordinate 21,119 downwards.
GACCACGCCGAGATCTTGCGGAACGACGCGTCCTCGATGACGCCCGCGGCCAGGAAGTGCGGCGCGAGGAAGCAGTAGTTGACGACCGCGCCCAGCATCAGGCTCCACGCCTGCCGCCAGCCCATGATCGCGCCCGCCGCGATGAACAGCAGCGACCCCTCGAAGCGCATGGTGACCTGGCTCAGCGACAGCGGCCCGCCCTTGAACGTGCCGATCGGGATGCCGGACGTCCCCCACGTGCTCTCGATCTGCGGCAGCTTGAGCCAGGCGAGCGCGGGGCTCGCCGGCGACAGCCACGTCTGCACGGGCGCCCACTTCGGTGCCCCCGCGATGGGCTCGCTGTGCATGAACCACAGCGAGCCCGCGTCGTTCAGCCACTTCACGATCACACCGAGCAGCCCCGCCAGCCCGAGCGCCTTCGCCTGCCGCGCGGCCTCGCCGCCCTCGGCGTGCAGCGTGCGCAGCGTGCTCGCCGCGGCCGTGCCCGTGGGGAACGTGAGCTGCTCGATGTTGATCATCTGCCGCTTGGCCGGCACCGCCAGGAACACGCCGAGCCCCGAGATCACCGCCACCCACGGGATCAGCCACAGCAGGCGCGTGCCGAAGTCGTGGGGCAGCGCGTCGGGATTCAGCATCATCAGCGCCGGGATCGCGTTGGCCACGCCGGCGCTCGTCATGGAGCCCGCGGCCGACGCGCACGACTGCATCGCGTTGTTCTCGAGGATCGTGTACTCGGGGAACCAGCGCGGGAACAGCTTGCGCAGCGTGGAGAACGCCACGAACGCCAGCACGCACGACGTGATCGCCACGCCCATGCTCCAGCCGGACTTGAGCGACACGTAGACGTTCGAGCACACCAGGATCATGCCGAGCAGCATGCCCATGATCAGCGAGCGCGCCGTGAGCTGCTTCACATGGTCGCCCTGGTAGACGTGCTCGAACCAGTGGCGTTCGATCTCCTCGGGCGTGCGCTTGCGGTCGGTGTCCGGGGCGGGAGCGCTTTCGGTGGCCACGCGGGAGTTCCTCTCGGGGCGGAAAGACGGTCGTGAGTATCACGGGGAGACGAGATCCCGGGGAGGGTGCCCACCGCGCGCGCGCGGCCACAAGCGGAAAATGGCGAAACCGGCCCGCGGGAGTTTCGAGGGCGGTTTCGAGGTCGGCCGCGGGAGTGTCAGCGCCCCCAGGGCAGGGCGGGGCCCGACAGTCCGCGCAGGCGCGGATCGCGCGGCGCCACGGCACGCAGCGCATCCGCTTCGCGCGCCGCGGCTTCGCGCGCGGGCGAGAGCTGCGCGCCCGCACGCGCGCGTCGGCGGCGCGCCAGCGCGCTTCCACCTGGGCGGCGGGCGTGCTCATCACGGGCGCGAGCGTGCCCACGAAACCGCCGCGGCGTCCCACGACACCGGGGTCTGCGCGCGCTTCGCGTCGGTCGTGCGCGCCTCGGCGTCCTCGATCCGCGACTGCACCGCCGGCGGCTCCGTGGCGAACGGCGAGCGCTCGCGCGCCTTGAGCGCGCGGTCGAGCCCCTGCACCACGTTGCCGGTGGTGCTCCCGCCCGCGGCGCCGAGTGAGCGCGGATCGGCGAGCGCGCCCGCTTCGCCCGTGGGCGCGGGGGTGCGTCCCGCGACGTGAACCCCATCGGCGCGGGCGCCGCGGAGGATTCCTCGCGCGCGGGGGGTTCCGTGTCCGGCGCGCGCTGCGGCGCGGCCTGGTCGGCGCGGACCATCGACTCGGCGGTGCTCTTCGCCAACGCGGGCGGTGCGGCGCGGCGCGACGCGGGCGCGGGCGCGGCGCCGGACGCCGACATCGGCCCCTGCGCCTGGCGCTTCATCTCGGTGAAACCCTGTGCGGGCGTCGCGGGCGCCGCCGCGGTCACGCGTTCGCGCACGCGCTCGTGCGCGCGCGTTCGGCACCGGCACGGCGTCGCCCGACTCGTCTGCGCGCACCTCCTGCATGCGCGCCGGTGCGGCGGGTCCAGCAGCCGTGGTCGTGGGCGCCGCGTCGGCGAGGGCATCCGACTCCGGGGCCGGCGTCGCGGCCGCGGGCGGCGCGGCCTGCGAAAAGGGCCGGCGTCCCGGGGCTCGTCTCCCGAGCGACCGCACCGGCGGCCGGCGCTTCCGCCTCGGCAGGCGCGCGACCGCGGAGACCTGCGGTGCGAAGCGCGTCCGCGGGATGGCGCATCACGTTGAAAGCGATGCCCGCCGCCACGGCGACCACCGCCACGCCGCCCACGGCCGCGAGCGCGCGCGGCGACGACAGCAGGCCGCGCCACCACGGCGTGCGCGCCGCCTCGGCGCGCGCGGCTTCGGCGCGCGCGTCGGCGGCGATGCGGTCGGTCACGCGCGAAGCGAAGTCGCGGAAGTAGCCCTCGCCCGGATCGTGCGAGAGCACGCGCTTCAGATCGGCGTCGAGCTCGTCGTCTTCGGGCTTCATGGCGTCTCTCCCGTGTGCCCGCCGAGATGCTTCTTCAGCTCGGCGCGTGCGCGCGACAGTCGCGACATCACGGTGCCCACCGGGATGCCCAGCGTCTGCGCGATCTCCTCGTACGACTGGTCGTCCACCGCCCGCAACGCCAGGATCGCCTGGTGCTCGGGCGACAGCCCGGCGAATGCCGCCTGCAGTTTCGCGTCGTGCTCGCTGCGCGCGGCGTGATCGGCGGGATCATCGTGGATCCCCCACTGGCGGCCCGATTCCAGCAGCGGTTCGAGCGGCGTTTCGGGGCGGCGCTTGCGACCCCGGAACAGCGAGAAGGCGAGGTTGGTCACGATGCGCGACAGCCACGGGTACATCGGCTGCCCCAGCTCGAACCTCCCGATCGCTCCCCACGCCCGCACGAACGTCTCCTGGGCCAGGTCGTCCGCGTCGGTGGCGTTGCGGGTGAGCGCGTACGCGACGCGATACACCGCCCGCTGGTAGCGCAGGACGATCTCGGCGAAGGCCTTCGCGTCCCCGGACTGGGCGGCCCGGACCAGGCCGGTCTCGTCCTCCGAGGGCGCACGGGAGATACGCTGCGGTTCGGGGTTCATTCCGCGGGAGGAATGAGGCCGCGGCGCCGGAGTGTCAAGCACAAGCGCGGCGGGCGCTTGGGGGCGCGGCCCGCGGCGGCCGAACGGGCGCGGCGCGGCGGACCGCCGGGCTCCCCCGGCCCCGGCCGAGGTGGCCGCGCGGCCACTGCCCCGGCGGAGATCGTGGCGCGCGGCGGCGGCGGGACGGCGCCCGCCGGCTACGCGCCCGCGGCGGCCAGCGCGCGATCGCGCTCGGCGCGGGCGGCGGCGAGCGCCGCGCGCGGGTCGGCGGCGGCGGTCACGGCGCGGCCCAGCACGAGCAGGCTCGCGCCGCCGCGCACCGCGCGCTCGACCGTGGCCACGCGCTTCTGGTCGTGCGCGTCGGCGCCCGCCATGCGGATGCCGGGCGTCACCGCGTAGAAGGGCCGGCCGAGCGCGGCGCGGATGCCGGCCAGGTCGGCGGCCGAACACACCACGCCCAGCGCGCCGGCGCCCTCGGCCATCGCCACCATCTGCGCCGCGACCTCGTGCAGCGAGAACGGCCGCGTGAAGCCGGCGGCGCCCTCGACCGCGGCGCGGATCATCGGCGCGCCGCCCGTGGCGTGCACGGTCAGCAGGTCGGCGCCCACGCGCGCGGCCGACGCCGCCGCGCCGCGCACGGTGTTGGGGATGTCGTGCAGCTTGAGGTCCAGGAACACGCGCCGCCCGCGCGCCTTCAACTCGCGCACCGCGGCCGGGCCTTCGGCGGCGAACAACTCGAGCCCGATCTTGGCGTACTCGCTCCCCTTCCCCAGGCGCGCGTCCAGCGCCAACGCCTCGGCCAGCGTGGGCACGTCGAACGCGATCGCGAACTCGGCAGTGTGGCTCATGACGTCCTCGTGCGGGACGCGGCGGTCGCGTCCGCGGGTTCGGGGCCGTTCGCACTTCCCTGCGCCGGCGCGGCGGAAAACGCGCCGATCACGTCGGTCACGCGCGCGTGGCCGTTCGCGGCCAGCCAGGTGCGCATTTCGTTCACCACGTTCAGGCTCGCGCCCGGGCGCACGAACGTGGCGGTGCCCACCTGCACGGCGGTCGCTCCGGCGGCGAGGTACTCGAGCGCGTCTCGCCCGGTGGAGATGCCGCCCGAGCCGATCACGGGAATCTTCACCGCGTGCGCGGCCTCGTGGCAGCGCGCCAGCGCGAGCGGCTTGATCGCCGGGCCCGAGAGCCCGCCCGTGGCCTTGCCGAGCTTGCTGCGCATGCGGTCGATGTCGATCGCCATGCCCACGAACGTGTTCACCGCCGTCAGCGCGTCGGCGCCGCCGCGCTCGCACGCGCGCGCGGTCTCGCGGATGTCGGTCACGTCGGGCGACAGCTTGGCGATCAGGGGCTTCTTCGTGAGCGGCCGCAGCTTCGCCAGCGTCTTCTCGAGCCGCGACGGGTCGGCCCAGTAGCGGGCGCCGCCGGCCGCCACGTTCGGGCAGCTGAAGTTCACCTCGAACGCGCCGATGCCGTTGTCGTCGCGGCCGAGCGCCGTGAGGATCTCCAGCAGTTCGTCGGCCGTCTCGCCGCCCACCGACGCGATCACCGTGGCGCGCAGCTCGCGCAACCGCGGCAGCTTCTCGGTGCGGAACCGGTGCAGCCCCACGTTCTCGAGCCCGATCGAATTCAGCAGCCCGCTCGCCGTCTCGGCCACGCGCGTGGGGCCGTTGCCGGCGCGCGGGCGCGCGGTGATGGTCTTGGTGACCACGCCGCCCAGCTGCGCGAGGTCCACCACGTGCGCGTACTCGTCGCCGTAGCCGAACGTGCCCGAAGCGGTGAGCACCGGGTTGCGCAGCTCGAGTGCGCCGAGGCGCACGCGCAGGTCCACGGCCGGCGACGGCGTGCCGGGCTCGGGCGCCGCGGGGCGCGACGGGCGCTTGCGCTCGGTGCTCATTCCACGCGGTCCCAGTCGAGGTCGTGCGCCTCGAACACCGGCCCGTCGGTGCAGCACATCGCGAACTCGGTGTTGCCTTGCAGCGCGGCGGCCTTCGCGCCCTGCGCGACGACCCGCTCGCGCGCCTCGGCGCTGCGCGGCAGCGGGCAGCCACGACACACGCCGGTGCCGCACGCCATCACCGACTCCATCGCCAGGTGCGCCGGCACGTCGTGCGCCATGGCCCACAGCGCCACCGCCTTCAGCATGCCGTGCGGGCCGCACGCGTGGATCACGAGCGGCCGATCCAGCTTCGGCTCCAGCGCGTCGAGCAGCGCGATCACGTTGCCCTTCACGCCCTGCGAACCGTCGTCGGTGGCCACGTGCAGCCGGCCGCCCAGCTTCTCGATGCGTTCGCGCGCCTCGGCGAGCCCCACGAGGAGCGTCTTGTTGCGCGCGCCGAACAGGAACTCGCAGCGCCGCTTCGCGCGGCCGAGCGCGTCGGCCGCCATCAGCAGCGGCGCCACGCCGCGGCCGCCGGCCACCAGCAGCGGCGTGCCCGGCGCGTCCAGCGGGTAGCCGCGGCCGAGCGGGCCCGTCACTTCCATCTCGGTGCCCGCGGGCAACGACGCGAGCACGCGCGTGCCCACGCCCACGGGCGCGTACAGGAAGCCCACGCGCAGCTTGCGGCCGCGCCGTTCCACGCTGGCCACGCTCATCGGACGCGGCAGCACCACCGGCGAGGGCGCGGGCAGCAGCAACTGCACGAACTGACCCGCCACGGGCGCCTCGAAGTGGTCGCCGAACTCGAGCACGAGCCACTGGAAGCCCGGGCCGTACGGGCGCTGCTCGACCACACGCGCACGCGTCTGCCGCCACGTGCGGAGGGCGACGGTCACGGCTTCGCGCCCTTCGACGTGTCCGCGACCGGCGGCGCGGGCGGCATCCGGCGCGACGTGTCGGGACGAGCCGGCAGGATCGGATGACCCAGCGAATCGAAGTACGCCGCGGGGAAGCGCGAGCGCGCGAGACTGTCGATCGGCCCCGGAGCGAGCCCGCCGCGCGGGCGGCCGCCACCGAACATGCGCGCGCGCAGCACCGAATCCGGCACCGCGCCGGGCGCCATCACACCGCCGGGCGGCGGCGCCAGCACGGGCGTCTGCCCGGGCGGCGGCGTGAGCGCGGTGGTGTCGGGCGGGGGCGGCGCGACCACCTTGGGCGCCACGATCAGCTTCTCGTCCACGCGCTGGCCCGCCTGCTCCAGGTAGTCGCGCGCCGCGAGCTGGGCTTCGGTGCCCGGGTACTCGCGCACCACCTTCCAGAACAGCGAGTCCGCCGCGGCCGTGCGGCCGAGCTTGCGCGACAGCACCCACGCCTGCGCGTTCAGGGCGCGGCCGGCCACCGGCGTGCCCGGGTACGTCTCGCCCACGCGCTGGTACTCCTCGAGCGCACGCTCGGGCTTGTCGAGCTGGAACAGGTACTGCTCGGCCACCAGGAAGCCCGCCTCGGCCCGCTTGTCGAGCGAGTCCGCGCCCGAACCGGTGCGGTACTGCTTGATGCGGTCGAGGTTCGCGAGCCGCTGCTGGGCCTGCGTGTTGAACGCGGAGTTCGCCGCCTGTTCCTTGACCGCGTTGTACTCGATCACGGCGCGGTCGAAGTCGTCGCCCACCGTCTCGTAGGCGTAGCCGATGCGGTACTGCGCCTCGGCGGACAGGAGCGAGCGCGGGTAGTCCTGAATGACGTTGCGGTACTGCTGCAGACCGTCCTCGAGCTTGCCGTTCAGCAGCAGCGCCGTGCCGATGCGCAGGCTCAGGCGGCCGTAGCGGTCGGCGCCCGAGCCCACCTGCGTGACCACCGTGGCCTGCCCCACCGTCGTGGTCGTGGGCGGCGCCGGCGGCTGCTCGTGCGACAGCGCCTCGCGCAGCAGCGCCAGCTCGGCGTCGTACTCGCGAGCCGATTCGAGGCAGTCCGCCTCGCGCAACAGGTACTGGAAGCGCAACTCGTCGCTCGGCGCCTCGCTGCCGATCACGCGGAAGTCCTCGCGCGCGCCCTTGAAGTCGCCCTGCTTGAAGCGCGCCTCGGCGCGCGCGAGTCGCGCGCGATCCACGAGCAGGCTCTTGGGGAAGTCGTTCAGCACGTGGCCGGCCGCGTCGGCCGCCTCGCCGTAGCGTTCGAGCGACACCAGCGCGCGGGCGCGTTCCAGGTGCGCGTACGGCGCCAACTCGCCCTTCGGCTGCGCGGCCAGGTAGCCGTCGAGCGCCTCCACCGCCGGCGCGTACTTGCGCGCCTGCCGCAGCGCCACACCCAGGAAGAACCGCGCCTCGTGGCGCACCGGGCTGCCCGGGTATCGTGACGTGAAGTCCTGCAGCATGTTCACGGTCTGCAGCGGATCGTCGCGGCCGAGCAGGGACTTCGCCCACATCAGGTAGGCGTCGTCCACCCACTTGGACTTCGGGTACGACGACATCACCTTCTTCGCGAACTCGGTCGCCTTGCCGTAGTTCGCCGCCTGCGGCGAGCCCTGGCGATCCACTTCGTAGGGCTGCCCGTCGGTGGCGCGGTAGTAGTACTTCTTCGCGAGGTAGAAGGTGTTGTAGTACGCGCACGAGCTGGAGAGCAGCCCCAGCAGCACGGCGCCCAGCACGGCGCGCCCGGCGCGGCGGCGCGCGAGGGAAGACGGCGAAGCGGTCACAGAGCCTCTTGCAGTGCGGTCACGTCCAGCGGCCCCCGCGCCAGCGCCTCCATGCCCGAGACGGCGGCCAGCGCTCCGGCGACCGTGGTGATCACGGGCACGCCGAACGCGATCGCGCGCTCGCGGATGGCCTTGTCGTCGTGCTCCGACGAGCGGCCGAGCGGGGTGTTGATCACCAGCTGGATCTCTCCGTTCTCGATCAGGTCGATGGCGTGCGGTCGACCCTCGTGCACCTTGCAGACCTCGCGCACCGGGATGCCGTTGCGCTGCAGGAACCGGGCGGTGCCGCGGGTCGCCACCAGCCCATACCCCAGTTCGACGAGTTTCTTCGCCATGAAAGTGATGGCGCGCTTGTCGTCGTCCCGGACGCTCACGAACACGTTGCCCCCGGCCGGCAGCGGATCGCCCGAACCCAGGTGGGCCTTGGCCAGCGCGCGGCCGAAATCCAGGTCGCGCCCCATGACCTCGCCCGTGGATTTCATCTCGGGCCCGAGCAGCGTGTCGTCTCCGGGGAAGCGCGCGAACGGTAGCACGGGCTTCTTCACGCTGACGAGGCGGGCCTCCGGCACCACCGTGGCGATCCCGGCCAGCGTCTCGCCCGTCATCACGCGCGCGGCGATGCGGGCCAGCGGCACGCCGACGGCCTTGCTCACGAACGGCACCGTGCGCGAGGCGCGCGGATTGGCCTCGAGCACGAACACCTGGTCGTGCCGCACGGCGTACTGCACGTTGAGCAGGCCCTTCACGCCCAGCGCGCGCGCCAGCTTCACCGTGATCTCGCGCACTTCGTTCACCGTGCGCTCGCCCAGCGTGAACGGCGGAATCACGCAGGTGGAGTCGCCCGAGTGGATGCCGGCCTCCTCGATGTGCTCCATCACGGCGCCGATCAGCACGTCGTGGCCGTCGGACACCGCGTCCACGTCGATCTCGAGCGCGCCCTCCAGGAACTTGTCGAGCAGCACCGGCTCGTCGTCGGAGATCAGCGCCTCGCGGTCGAGCCACTCGCCCAGCTCCGTCGCGTCGTACACGATGCGCATGCCGCGGCCGCCGAGCACGTACGACGGGCGCACGAGCACGGGCCAGCCCAGCGACTCCGCGCACGCGATCGCCTCCTCGCGCGTGGTCGCCGTGCGGTTGTCCGGCTGGCGCAGGCCCAGCTGCTGCACGAGCGCGCCCCAGCGCTGGCGGTTCTCGGCCAGGTCGAGCCCGTCGTACGGCGTGCCCAGCAGCGGCACGCCCGCCTCGTGCAGCGCGCGCGCCAGCTTGAGCGGCGTCTGGCCGCCCAGCTGCACGATCACGCCCATCGGGCGCTCGGCGTCGATGATGTGGAGCACGTCCTCCACCGTGAGCGGCTCGAAGTACAGCCGGCTCGACACGTCGTAGTCGGTGCTCACCGTTTCGGGGTTCGAGTTCGCCAGCAGCACTTCGTAGCCGCGCGACTTGAGTTCGAGCGCCGCCTGCACGCAGCAGTAGTCGAACTCCAGCCCCTGCCCGATGCGGTTCGGCCCCGAGCCCAGGATCAGCACCTTCGGGCGGTCGGACGCCGGCACCTCGGTCTCCTCCTCGTACGTCGAGTAGAAGTACGGCGTCTCGGCCACGAACTCCGCGCCGCAGGTGTCCACGGCCTTCATCACCGGCACGAGGCCCATCGCGAGCCGGCGGCGGCGCACCTCGGCGGCCGTCGTGCCCACGCGGTCGGCCACCTGCACGTCGGTCAGGCCGAACCGCTTCGCGTCGCGCACGAGCCCGTTCGCGAACACGTCCTCGCCGCGCGCGTGCGCGTCGGCCAGTTCCTGGTCGACCTCGCACACGCGGCGCATCTGGTGCAGGAACCACGGATCGATGCCCGTGAGCTGCGACAGCGACACCGGGTCCTCGCCCGACGCGATCGCGCGGAACAGGTCGCGCAGCCGCTCGGGGTGCGGCTCGCCCAGCGACACGCGCAGCTCGTCCATCTCGGCGGCCGACGCCGCCCCGGGCAGCCGCTCGCTGCCCGACTGTTCGAGCGAGCGCCAGCCCTTGAGCAGCGCCTCGGGGAACGTGCGGCCGATCGCCATCACCTCGCCGACGCTCTTCATCTTGGTGCCCAGCCGGCGGTCGGCGCCGCGGAACTTCTCGAACGCCCAGCGCGGAATCTTCACCACGCAGTAGTCGAGCGACGGCTCGAAGCACGCGGGCGTCTTCTTCGTGATGTCGTTCGGGATCTCGTCCAGCGTGAGGCCGGCCGCGAGCAGCGCGCTGATCTTGGCGATCGGGAAACCCGTGGCCTTGCTGGCCAGCGCCGAGCTGCGCGACACGCGCGGGTTCATCTCGATCACGCGCATCTCGCCCGTGTCCGGGTGCACCGCGAACTGGATGTTGCAGCCGCCCGCCTCGATCTTGATCGCGCGGATGATGCGCAGCGCCGCGTCGCGCATCTTCTGGTAGCAGCGGTCCGACAGCGTCTGCGCCGGCGCCACGGTGATCGAGTCGCCCGTGTGCACGCCCATCGGATCGAAGTTCTCGATCGAGCACACGATCACCACGTTGTCCGCGCCGTCGCGCATGACCTCGAGCTCGAACTCCTTCCACCCGAGCAGGCACTCCTCCAGCAGGATGCTGCCGTTCGGGCTGGCCGCGATGCCCGCGCGCGCCGCCTCGCGCAGCGCGCGTCGGTCCATCACCAGCCCCGAGCCCGCGCCACCGAGCGTGAACGAGCTGCGGATGACGAGCGGGTAGCCGAGCTGCTCGCCGAGCGCCACCGCGTCCGCCACGGTCGTGGCGTAGCCGCTGCGCGGCAGCTGCTGGCCCGCCTGTTCCATGCACACCTTGAACTTCTCGCGGTCCTCGGCCGTCTCGATCGCCTGCAGGGACGCGCCGATGAGCTTCGCGCCGTGCCGTTCGAGCGCGCCGTTGTGCGCCAGCGCCACCGCCAGGTTCAGCGCCGTCTGCCCGCCCAGCGTGGGCAGCACGGCGTCCGGCTTCTCCTTTTCCAGGATGCGCTCGGCGATCTCGGGCAGCAGCGGCTCGACGTACGTGCGGTCGGCGAACTCGGGGTCGGTCATGATCGTGGCCGGGTTCGAGTTCAGCAGCACGACTTCGAGCCCGAGCGACTTGAGCGCGCGGCAGCCCTGCGTGCCGGAGTAGTCGAACTCGCACGCCTGCCCGATCACGATGGGGCCCGCGCCCAGCACGAGCACCTTCCGGAGACCTTCGCGCATCGGCATCAGCGCACCCCCTCGAGCTCGCGCGCCGGCACCGGACGCTTGCCCGTGCGCGCGGCCACCGCGTCGGCGAACGCGCGGAACCACGGGCGCGAGTCGTGCGGGCCGGGCGCGGCTTCGGGGTGGTACTGGCAGGAGAACACCGGCAGCGAGCGGTGCACCATGCCTTCCAGCGTGTGATCGTTGCCGCTCCAGTGCGTGAGGTCGAACTCGCCGCCGGGCAGCGTGTCGGCATCCACCATGAAGCCGTGGTTCTGGCTCGTGACCTCGACCACGCCCGTGCGACGGTCGATCACCGGGTGATTGATGCCGCGGTGGCCGAACTTGAGCTTGCGTGTCTTCGCGCCGAACGCCAGGCCGAGCAGCTGGTGGCCCAGGCAGATGCCAAGCGTGGGAACCGACTGCGCGATCTCGCGTGCCGCCGCGATCGCGAAGTCGAGCGGCTCGGGATCGCCGGGCCCGTTCGACAGCAGCACGCCGTCGGGACGCATCGCCAGCACGTCGCGCGCGCTCGTGCGCGCGGGCACCACGCGCACGCGGAAGCCCTCCGCGCGCAGGCGGCGCAGGATGTTCCACTTCACGCCGAAATCCAGCGCCACGCACAGCGGCCGGTGCTGGTCGCCGCGGCTCTCCTTGTCGGTCGGGCCGGCGTCACTCCACCAGTACGGCTCCACGCACGTCACCACGTCGGCGAGCGCGAGACCTTCCATGCGCGGGCTCCGGCGCGCCTTGTCCACCAGCGTGTCGGCGTCGGTGCTCCGCGTGCTGAGGCAGCCGCGCATCGTGCCCTGGTCGCGCAGGTGGCGCGTCAGGGCGCGCGTGTCGATGCCGCTGATGCCCGGCACGCCGCGCGCCGCCAGGAACTCGTGCAGCGTGCCCGTGCTGCGCCAGTTGCTGGGGATCTCGCACAGGTCGCGGCACACCATGCCCTGCGCGCGCAGCTTCTCGCTCTCCCAGTCCTCGTCGTTCACGCCGTAGTTGCCGAGCAGCGGGTACGTGAACGTGAGGATCTGACCGCAGTACGACGGGTCCGACAGCACTTCCTGGTAGCCGGTCATGGCCGTGTTGAACACGACCTCGCCGGTGGTCTCGGTGGCCGCACCGAAGGCCTCGCCGCGGAACACGCGGCCGTCCTCCAGCGCCAGCATCGCCGGGGCGCGCTTCGTCAACTCGTGCTTCCTCCCATGGCGGTCGCGGGGGCGAACGCCGAGTCCTCGGACACGTGCGTGAAACGGCCCGCCAGCATCGTGGCGAGCACACGCCCGCGGAGCGTCCAGCCCGCGAACGGGGTGTTGCGGCCCTTCGTGAAGAAGCGTTCGGGATCCACGCGCCATTCCGCGCGCGGATCGATCAGCACCAGGTCGGCGGGCGAGCCCGGCTCCAGCGTCACCCGCGGCAGGCCGAACACCGCGCGCGGCGCGTCGGTCCACAGCTCGATCGCGCGCTCCAGCGACACGTGCCCCGGCTCCACCAGGAACGTCAGCGTGAGCGCGAGCGCGGTCTCCAGCCCCACGATCCCGAACGGCGCCTCGGCGAACGGGCGGTTCTTCTCGTCCGCCGTGTGCGGCGCGTGGTCGGTGACCAGGCAGTCGATCGTGCCGTCCACGATCGCGGCGATCGTCGCCGCACGATCGGTTTCGCTGCGCAGCGGCGGGTTCATCTTGGCGTGCGTGTCGTAGTCGCCCACGGCTTCGTCGGTGAGCACCCAGTAGTGCGGGCACGTCTCGCCCGTCACCGGCAGCCCGCGGCGCTTGGCGTCGCGCAGCGCCTCGAAGCTCTGCGCCGTGGACAGGTGCGCGAGGTGCACGCGGCAGCGCGTGAGCCCCGCCAGCTCGACGTCGCGGCGCACCATCACGCTCTCGGCGGCGTTCGGGATGCCGCGCAGGCCCAGGCGCGTGGCGGTGAAGCCCTCGTTCATCGCGCCGTCCTTCGCCAGCTCCGGGTCCTCCTCGTGGCACACGATCGGGCAGCCGGTGGCCGCCGCGTACTCGAGCGCGCGCCGCATGATCGCCGCGCTCACCACGGGCCGGCCGTCGTCACTGAACGCGACCGCGCCCGCCTTGGCGAGCCCCACGAGCGGCGCGAGCGTCTCGCCCTTCTGGCCCATCGTCACCGCCGCGATCGGGTGCACGCGGCAGTGACCGGCTTCCTTCGCGCGCGTGATCACCCACTCCACCCACGCGGCGGAATCCACCACCGGGTCGGTGTTCGGCATGCAGGCCACGTCGGTGAAGCCGCCGGCGGCGGCCGCGCGCGTGCCGGTGTCGATCGTCTCCTTGGCCGGCTGGCCCGGCTGGCGCAGGTGCACGTGCAGGTCGACGAGGCCCGGCGCCACCACGGCGCCGCGCGCGTCCACGACGTCGGCGTCCATCGGCAGCGTGCCGGGCACGCGGCCCACGACGCCGTCCTCGATCCACAGGTCCACGGATTCGCCGGTGCGCCAGTGGCGCGCGTCGCGGATCAGCGTCTTCATCACGCCACCTCCGCAGCGAGCGTGTGCCGCGCCGTGCGCGCGCGCCAGCAGCGCTTGAGCACCGCGCAGCGCACCGCCACGCCGTTCTCCACCTGCTGCAGGATGCGCGAACGCGGTCCGTCGGCCACCTCGGGCGCCAGCTCCACGCCGCGATTGACCGGGCCCGGGTGCAGCACCGGCGCGCCGGGCGAGAGCAGCTCCACGCGTCGTTCGGTGATGCCCCACTCGCTCGCGTATTCGTTCAGCGACGGCAGCAGCCCGCGCTCCATGCGCTCGCGCTGCAGGCGCAGGCCCATCACCGCGTCGGCGCCGCGCATGGCGTCCTCCACCGTGGGCGCCACCTCGCAGCCGAGTTGCTCCACTTCGGAGGGCAGCAGCGTGGCCGGGCCCGCCACCGTCACGCGCGTGCCGAGCGTGGTGAGTCCGAAGATCGCCGAGCGCGCCACGCGCGAATGCGCGATGTCGCCGAGGATGGCGATGCGCCGCCCCGCGAACTCCCCGCCCCACGCGTCGCTCAGCGTGAGCAGGTCGAGCAGGCCCTGCGTGGGGTGCTCGTGCATGCCGTCGCCCGCGTTGACCACGGCCAGGCCCATGCGCCGCGCCAGGTAGTGCGGCGTGCCGGACGCCGGGTGCCGGATCACGATCACGTCGCCGTGCATCGCCTCGAAGAGCTTGAGCGTGTCGAGCAGCGACTCGCCCTTGTTCATCGACGACTGCGCCGCCGAGAACGTCGTGACGCTGGCGCCGAGCCGCTTGGCCGCCAGCTCGAACGACGCGCGCGTGCGCGTGGAGTCCTCGATGAACGCCAGCAGCACGTTGCAGCCGGCGAGATCGGAGCGGCTGGGCTCGGAACGCCGCAGCCAGTCGCGTTCGCGCGCGGCGTCGGCGATGAGTTCGAGCAGCGTGGCCGCCGCGAGGCCTTCGAGGCCCAGCAGGTGCTGACCGGTCGGACGGGCAAGAAAAAGCCCCGCGCCCACGGGCGCCGGGGGTGCAGTCAGGGACACGGTCATGCCGCGCCTCCTTCTGCGACCTCTCGGGGTCGCGGTTAAAGGAAGGGAACACTGCGTCTTGGAACCGGGCGGGACCGTACGCGACGCGGGGTGCGCGTACAAGCCCGAACTGCGCCCCGGCTCGGGTATGTTGCGGCCATGGACGCCACCCGCTCCGGGCTCCTCGCCCTCGTCGGCCGCACGCCGCTCGTGCCGCTCGCCCGCGTCGCCGCCGGCTCGCCCGTACCGGTGCTCGCCAAGTGCGAACACCTGAACCCCGGCGGCAGCATCAAGGACCGCATCGCACTCGCGATCGTGGACGACGCCGAACGGCGCGGCGTGCTCGCGCCCGGCGGCCGGCTGATCGAGGCGACCGCCGGCAACACCGGCATGGGCCTGGCGCTGGTGGCGGCCGCGCGCGGCTACACGCTCACGTGCGTGCTGCCCGAGAAGATGTCGGTCGACAAGCGCGTGGCGCTGGCCGCGCTCGGCGCACGCGTGGTGGTGACGCCGAACGCGCCGCCCGACTCGCCGGAGAACTTCCAGAACGTGGCGCGGCGCATGGCCGCCGAAGAAGGCGCGTTCCTCACCGACCAGTTCCGCAATCCCGCGAACGTCGCCGCGCACGAGAACGGCACCGGGCCCGAGATCGTCGAGCAGACCGGCGGCCGGCTCGGCGCGTTCGTGGCCGGCGCCGGCACCGGCGGCACGATCACCGGTGTGGGCCGCTGCCTGCGCCGACACGCGCCGAACGCGCGCGTGGTACTGGCCGACCCGGCAGGCTCGGTGCTCGCGCACTGGGTGCGCACGGGCGAGATCGGCCCCGACGGCAGCTACGCCGTCGAAGGCATCGGTTCGAGCCGGCCCCCCGAGATCTTCGACCGCACGCTGGTCGACGACGTGGAAACGGTGAACGACGAGGAGAGCTTCGCGATGACGCGCCGGCTGTGGGCCGAGGAAGGCCTGCTCGTGGGCGGCTCGGCCGGAACCGCCGTGGTCGCGGCGCTGCGCGTGGCGGCGCGCCGGCCCGACGGCCCGGTGGTGGTGGTGCTGCCCGACAGCTGGGACCGCTATCGATCGAAGGACTGGGCGCGGTAGTCCGGGCGCTGGGCGATCCGGCCCAGCGCGCGAGTGGGCGGCAGGAGCGCCGCAGCCGCGCCGACGCGCCACCCTCCGGCCGCTTTCCGGCACTCCCGGCTCGCGGAGCCCGAAGCGTCCGGGCTAGACTCTTCGCCGTTCTCCCATGCGCACCCTCGCTCTTCTCCTCGCCCTGCTCCTCGCCGCGTCCCCCGCCGGCGCTTCCGCGCCCCTGGTGGACGAGTTCGCGCGCACCGTGAACACGGGCCCGCTGCAGGTGGCGTTCGACTTCGAGAACCCCGACCGCCTCGCCCGCGTGGTGCTGCCCGCGTGGAACCCCGCCGAGAACCTCGCCGGCTCGGACCTGGGTGGCGCCTACGAGTTCTTCGGCCAGTCGCTGCGCGGCGTACTGTCGTCGGGCTACACGACGGCGTACGACCTGGTGCAGTCGGAGTGGTCCGTGGTGTCGCGGAGCGACAGCATCGTGGTCGTGCGCGCCGAAACCCGGACCGCCGGCGAGCCGGCCGTACGCACCGACTG
The DNA here is from genome assembly GCA_044222045.1 of Candidatus Eiseniibacteriota bacterium. GTDB lineage: Bacteria > Eisenbacteria > RBG-16-71-46 > RBG-16-71-46 > RBG-16-71-46 > JBGAMH01. Next base: position 5,249 of record JBGAOB010000005.1, on the reverse strand, counting down.
GACGTTCCGCGGCGGCAGCGCGGAGGTGCGGGTGGAGCGCACGCTGCGGTTCGCGGACACGCCCGACAGCGCGGCGTACCAGCCGTTCGTGGCGCGCATGGCGTTCGTCGCGAACTACCGCGCCGCGCGCTGGCGCGGCGCCGACGGCCGTGTGAAGACCGGGCTCTACTGCTGGGACGGCTGCCCCGAGACGTCGTGGAACGGGCGCTGGCTCGAGTACTACGGGCGCGAGGGCAGCCGCTTCCACTCCGTGGCGATCGCGCCCGCGTCCACGAACCCTCCGTACGCCGGCTTCGTGCGCTCCGTGGGTCTCGAGTCGTACACCGCGGCGCTGTCGCCGCTGCGCCCCGCGGGCCTGCACGACCGCGACGAGACGCACCGCTTCCTGCTCCGGTTCTCCACCACCGCCGGCGACACCGCGGTGCTCGATGGGATGCAGGCCCGGCTGGACGCCGCGCTCGGCCCGCTCGACGCGCCGGCCCCTGCGCCCGCGCCGCTGGCGCTCACCGCATCGCCGAACCCCGCGCGCGGGGCGACGCGCCTCGCGTGGACGCTGCCGCGCACCGGGCCCTCGACGCTCGACGTGCTGGACGTGAGCGGCCGGCGCGTGGCGCGCGTGTGGGACGGCGAGACCGCCGCCGGCGCGCACGAGGCGCGCTGGAACGGCGCGTGGGCCGACGGCACGCCGGCCGCGCCCGGCGTGTACCTGGCGGTGCTGCGCACGGCCGACGGCGCGGCGGTGCGGCGCGTCGTGCTCGCGCGCTGACTACAGCATCACGCCGCGCAGCAGCAGGCTGGCGATCGTGAAGTAGATGACGATGCCCGTCACGTCCACCAGCGTGGCCACGAACGGCGCGCTGGCGCTGGCGGGGTCGAGCCCGATGCGGCGCAGCAGGAAGGGCAGCATCGATCCGGTCAGCGTGCCGAACGTGACCACGCCGATCACGCTGATGCCGACCGTGGCGGCCACGCGGATGTAGTGCTCGCCGTAGGCGTGGAACGCCATCTGCCACGCCACCACGCGGAAGAACCCGATCACCGCCAGCACGCAGCCCATGGACAGGCCCTGCACCAGTTCGCGGTGCACCACGCGCCACCAGTCGACCAGCGTCACCTCGCCCAGCGCCATGGCGCGAATCACCAGCGTGGACGCCTGCGAGCCCGAGTTGCCGCCGCTCGAGATGATCAGCGGGATGAACAGCGACAGCACCACCGCCTTGGCGATCTCGTCCTCGAAGCGCCCCATCGCGGCGGCGGTGAACGACTCGCCCACGAACAGCACCGCCAGCCACACCACGCGCTTCTTCAGCATCTCCATCCAGCCCACCTGCAGGTACGGCGCATCGAGTGCTTCCGTACCGCCGATCTTCTGGATGTCCTCCGTGGCCTCTTCCTGGATCACGTCGACGATGTCGTCGACCGTGACGATGCCCTTCATGCGGCCCTCGGCGTCCACGACCGGAATGGCCTGCAGGTTCTGCTGGGCGAACAGCCGGCCCAGCGCTTCCTGGTCCATGTCCTCCTCGGCCACCACCATGTCCGTGGACATGATGTCGCGGATCGTGCGCGTGGGCACGGCCGAGAACAGGTCACGGAACGACACGACGCCGAGCAGTTTCTGGTCGGTGTCGATCACGTACACGTAGTAGACGTTCTCGAGCACTTCGCGCGCCTGCTTGCGCAGGTACGACACCGCCTCGTCCACCGTCACGTCGGGGCGCACGCGCGCGTAGCGCGGGTTCATCAGGCCGCCGGCGTCGTCCTCGGCGTAGGCGAGCAGCGCCTGCACTTCGCGGCGGGTCTGCTCGTCGAGCAGCGCGAGAAGTTCCTCGCGCTCGTGGTCGTCGCCTTCCTGGATCACGTCCGCCGCGTCGTCGGGCGGCAGCAGGCGCATCCACGAGCGCCGCTGCGCCGCCGGCATGGTGGTGACGAGTTCGTACTCGTCGCGCGCCGACAGCTCCAGGAAGAAGTCCTCGGCCTCGGCGCGCGGCAGGTCGAGGAACGCCTCGACGCGGTCCTCGGGGTCGAGGATGCGCCACGTCTCCTGCAGGTCTTCCAGGTGGAGGTCCGCCTCGCTCACGGATTCCTTGCGGATCGTGTCCATGGCGTGCCTCCGGGAGAACAGGGTCGCGAGGGTCGGCGGGGCGCGGTCGGGGCCGGCGGCGGGTCACGGCGGCACCGGAAGGCCTCAGGCGGGTCCCGATCGCAACTTAGCCGCTCGCGCGCGCCCGCGTCCAGACGGGAGTGCGACGCGCGAGCGAAATCGCCGCGTCGGACTCGCGACCATGCGGTGCTTCCCCCACGAGAAGGTCCCTTCGCACGCGCACGGCTGCTGGCGAGCGACCGGCGCGCTTCGTCGTGCCGGGACGACGCGCGGCGGTCACGCGCCGCGGACGCCGCGCTCCCCCGCGGCGGCCACCGCCGCGACCGCTTCGCGGCGCGCGGGCACCACGGCCGGCGGCGCCGTGACGATGACCGCGACCGCGCCGACCACCAGCACCGCGGCCGCGACCGTCATGGGCGCCAGCGACTCGCCCGCGAACACCCAGCCCAGCAGCATCGCCACCACCGGGTTCACGAACGCGTACGTGCTCACCAGCGTGGGCGACACGCGCCGGAGCAGGAACAGGTACGCGCTGAAGCCGGCGATCGAGCCGAACGCCGACAGGTAGCCGAGCGCCAGCCATGCGCCCGCCGGCACGGCCGCCGGATCGAAGCGCGCGATGTCGCCGCGCACCGCCGCGATCGCGAGCAGCGCCACGCCGCCCACCGAGAGGCCGAGCCCGGTCGAGATCACCGGCGACGCCGGCATCTCCACGCGACGCGACCACAGCGAACCCCACGCCCACGACAGCGAGCCCGCGATGGGCACGAGCGCCCACAGCACCGGCTCCCATCCCGACATGGGCACGTCGTTGCGCGCGGGCTTCGACGCCACCAGCAGCGCGATGCCGGCGATGCCCAGCAGCACGCCGAGCCACTGGCGTCGGCGCACCGGGGTGGCCGGGCCCGCCGCGCCGATCGCGCCGAGCAGCGCCATGAACAGCGGGATCGAGCCCACGAGCAGTGCCACGAGCCCCGACGGCACGTGCGTCTCGCCCAGCGTGACCGACGTGTTGCCCACCGCGGGCAGCAGCAGCCCCGTCGCGATCGAGTTGAGCGCCACGCGCGGAGTGGGCCACGGCTCGCGCCGCGCCGCCGCCCACGCGAGCATCGCCAGCCCCGCCGACGACAGCCGCAGGCCGTTCAGCAGGAACGGCGCGAAGCCGTGCAGCGCCACGCGAATGGCGAGGAACGTGGAACCCCAGACCAGGTAGATGACGGCGAAGGCGACCAGCACGAGCGGCGCCGCGCGCCGCAGACGATCAACCACGCCGGCCCACCTTCCGCTCGGCCGCGGGCAGGGGGATCGACGTGTTTTCCTTGATCGTCTCGAGCGCGATCGTGGTCTGCGTGCTGCGCACCGACGGGATCGCGCCGAAGTTCTCGCGCAGCAGCCGCCCGAGCGCCTCGGGATCGGCCACGCGCACCTTGACGAGGTAGCTGTCCTGCCCCGCCACGTGGTGCACCTCGAGCACGTCGGGCACGGCGGCGAGCGCCTTGCCCGTGTCCATGGAGCCCGCGTGCTCGTCGCTGCGCACCATCACGAACGCCAACAGCGGGCGGCCCAGCGCGCGCGGGTTCAGCCGTGTGGTCCAGTGCGCGATCACGCCGCGCTCCTCGAGGCGGCGCACGCGTTCGAGCACGGCCGACGGCGCCATGTTCACGCGGCGCGCGAGTTCGGCGTTGGTGGTGCGGGCGTCGGTCTGGAGCATGTCCAGCAGCTGCAGGTCGATGTCGTCGAACATCGCGGGCCTCCGGGGTGGAGGCGGCAGAATACTTCGGCCCGCGCACCGATCAAGCGAAGCCTTTGCTGTTCCAGTGGGCACAATCCGAACGATGTTCGGCGATCGTCTCGATCGGGGTGTGCGCCGGTGTCCGGGCCCGCGCCCCGCACCGATCGCCGGGGCCGGTCGCGGGCTGAGTGCTGGCGGCGCGCGAAAGGCGCAGATGCGCGGCGCCGCGCTCCCGGCATCCGAGGCGCGCGGCGAGTCGGTTCGGGTCACGGGCGGAGGCGGCGCTACTCGTCCATCTCCTTGATCACGACGCTGTCGACGCCGTCGATCTCGAGCAGCTTGACCTCGATCACTTCTTCGAGGTCGGCACGTTTTTGCCCACGAAGTCGGCGCGGATCGGCAGCTCGCGGTGCCCGCGGTCGATGACCACCGCGAGCTGGATCGCGCGCGGGCGGCTTAGTCGGTGATGAGCGCGTCCATGGCGGCGCGCACGGTGCGGCCTGTGTAGAGCACGTCGTCGATCAGCACGGCGACCTTGCCGTTGATGTCGACGGGGATCTCGGTGCCGCTCACGATCGGATGGTTCGCCACGAGCGAGAGATCGTCGCGGTAGAGCGTGATGTCGAGGTTGCCCTCGGCGGGCGAGAGATGCCCCGAACTCCTTGATCTTCTCGGCGATCCGCGTGGCGAGCGGGACCCCGCGCCGGCGAATGCCCACGAGCACGAGGTCGTCGACGCCCTTGTTGCGCTCGACGATCTCGTGGGCGATGCGGGTGACGATGCGGCGGAGTCCGTCGGCGTCGACGATCTCGGCCTTTTCGCGGAGCGCCATCATGCGGTCCTCACGGCTGGGGTCGTCTCTCCGGCACGAAAGTGGCGGGGACAGTAGCGGCGGCGGGGGGCGCGGCGCGGCCCACGCACCGCACGTTCGCCCCGTGGCGACAGCCGCCCGGCCCGCGGACCCGACCGGGGGATGTCAGGTTCTTCGAACGCCGGGAATACGCCCGGCGGGTCCGGCGTAGCCCGGGTATCGAGACGCCCACGTCGCTCCCACGGGCCACTCGAGACAGCGGCGGATCCCGGTGACCGGGCTCGCTGCGACTCCATCCCTGGAGTCCGACGCGAACCCCGGCGCTGACCGATTCCTCGGAATCGGATCCGCCGCCACAAGTCCTCCCATCACGTCAGGCGACCGGCGCCCCTTGCGCCGGCCATCCCGGCCTGTTCGTGCCCGTCACGAGCCGGCCGGCCTGTCGGCAGGCACAGGCCTGCCTTCGCTCGCGCCCCCGGCGCGGGCGGGGAGGTCATCCATGCGTTCCAACCATTCCCGCGCCCGCGCGGCTGCGCGCGTCCTGTTCCGTCTCGATGCTCGCGACGCTGGCCGTCGGCGTGTCCCCCGCGACGGCGGCGGTG
>JBGAOB010000279.1:0-6123 GCA_044222045.1 Candidatus Eiseniibacteriota bacterium | reverse complement strand
CCAGCATCTTGCCCGACAGCGCGCCGCGCTCCGCACCGGTCTGCACGTCACGCATGCGCAACCGGTAGAGGTACACGCCCGGTCCGTTCTGGAATCCGAACACCGGCGCCTGCTGCAGGCCGGCCGGCTGCCGCCCGAGCTGCTTCTCGTGCACGAGGCGGCCCTGCAGGTCGAACACCTCCAGCGCCACGTCGCTCTCCTGCGGCAGCGAGTAGCGCACGGTGGTCGTCGACCGGAACGGGTTCGGCGAGTTGCCCAGCAGCACGTAACCACCCGGTCCGGGGCGTCCGCCCGGGTCCACGCCCGTCACGAACGAACCGGCATCGAGCAGCGACCACGCGGGGCAGCAGGTGTTGTCGTACTCGCCCATCCACCACGTGCGGGTGCCGTAGCTGTCGGTGAACGGCGTGAACGAGTCGCCGTCCATCATGTCGACGCTCCACCACAGCGCGCGGTCGTCCAGGCCGTGCGAGTAGCCCAGCTTCGTGAGGTCGATCGCCAGTTCCGCCGTGTAGCCGACGTCCGCCGACGTGCCGAGCGTGTCGACCGTCGTGCCGGGCTTCAGGTGGATGTTCACGCGGGCGCCGCCCACCGTATCGCGCAGGTACGCGAGGAACTCGAGCGGCTTCACGACACCACCCGGCCCGACCACGAACTGCAGGCGATGCGGCTTCAGCGTGTTGTCGAACGGCTCGCGCGCGGAGTGGTCGTACACGCCGACGATGAAGCCGTCGTAGCGGTCGAAGTTGTCCACGTACTGCACGACCTGGTCACGCACGTCGAAGCCCAGGTACAGCGAGTCGTCGCGGAAGAAGTAGTACACGGTCGCGTCACCCGGATCGACGATCGGGGCCTGGCCACCGTTGACATTCGGCTGGTAGCGCCCCGCGCGCCACTTCTGGATGCCGGGGTACGAGTTGATCAGCGCGTCGTCGCCGTAGCGGATGTCGAAGTGCGGCGCGGACTGCCACACCGGCTCCGTCAGCTGACCGTCGATGACCGGCGGCGCGAACAGCGCGCCGTTCTTGATGACGACTTCGGGGCCCACGTCGGGCACCGGGCCGGAGTTCACGGTGACGCTCGGCTTGGAGTACACGCGCACTTCGTTGTACGCGCCGGTGTTGCCCCACGGGCCCTGCCACCAGGTGCGGTTGGCGGACAACCGGATCGGTACGATGGGCCAGTAATTGTCGCAGTCGTACAGCGACAGGTTGAACTCCACGATGTCACCGTTCGGCTGCGTGACGTCGTAGCCCAGTGCCGACAGGCCGAAGCGCATCTCGACCGTCCAGCTGGTGTCTCGCACGGCGTCGCTGTTCGAAAGGCCGCGCACCTTCGTGACGGCGTCCCATGCCGCGATCTGCGCGGGCGTGCGGGTCTGGTACGGCGGGAACGTGCCGAAGCGTCCGATGAAGCCCGGCGACTGCCCGGCGGGCTGCGGATCGGCCACGGTCGGGTTCCACCAGGCGTAGAAGTGCTCGGCCACCGGCGCCGGGTGCGACGTGGCGAGGTGGTCCTTGAGCGCCATCAGCAGCGCGTCGAAGCGGTTGAAGTTCGTGGAGCCGCCGATCGAGCTGTCGGGGACCGTGAGTCCCATCCACAGGTCGTTGCCGACGACGAGCATCTTCAGCGTGGCGTGCGTCGGATCGGTCGGGAGGAAACCGCCCTCCGGCTTCCAGCCGCTGCCGGGGCGTCCGGAGTCCGTGGCCCACACGATGGAGACGGACTCGGCCAGGGCCCACGCGGGCTCGTCCAGGATGCCGTCCATCGTGATCGGCGCGCCGGCGGTCGTCCGGGCCCACATCACGTCCGTTCTCGGGATCGCGTGCGAGACGTTCGCGACTCCGAGGGCCGCGCAAACGAGCAGCGCGGCGACAAATCCTCGCTTCATGGTTCGAACCTCCTCAGGAACGGATGGAGCGTTGCAGTGGTCGACGGGGTTCGCCTCGACGGCTGCGCGACGGCTCGTCGAGACGAAGCGGAGGGGAACGCGAAGGAGATCCCCGCGGGCAAGGCTCCGGTCGGCGCTCGGGCGTGTCGCCCGGTCCGGTCGCGCGCGCATCCACCACGCGGGCGGCTGGAAGGGGTTCGGGCTCGGGACGTCGTGCTGCAGTTCGACCGGCTCCGCTTCTTCGTGACGACTCGAAGGGCCGCCTCCGGATCAGCTCGATTCCATGCCTCCCCGGTGCGCGATGAAAACGATTACATGGCCTTTCGGACATTGTCAACGAATCGCTGTCGTGTCGTGCTCCCGGCGGGCGAACGCGGCCGACCGGGCCTGTCCGCCCCGTCCCCGGTTCCATCGTGGCCCCCGCCCGAACGGGACCTGGCCGGTCGCGATCCCGCGCATCCCGCAGCATTCCATTCGAGAAGCGCCGGGAGCTGACGCGGCACGTCGGCCTCACCGCCCCGGGTGTCCTGCGCCCGCGGGCCGACCGCCTGCGTCCGCCGGACGGCCCTCGGGGCCGGTGCTAGAGTGCGCGCACCCGCTCCCTCCCGAAGTTCATCCTGGAGACATCCGAGCATGACCTCGATTCGCTCGCTTCGCATGCTGGCGGCGGCCGCCGCACTCGTGCTCCTCGCCTCGTGCAAGGGCGTCAGCGGCACCACGGACATCAAGACGCTCAGCGACGATCCCGCCCGCTTCGACGGAAAGGTGGTGCGCATCGCCGGCACCGTGACCCGTTCGATCGGCGCGCTCGGCTACGGCGCGTACGAAGTCGACGACGGCACGGGGACGCTGCCCGTCGTGTCGCAGGGCGGTGGAGCGCCGCGCGAGGGGGCGCAGGTCGGCGTCGAGGGCACGTTCCGCAACGCGTTCACGCTCGGCTCACGCACCGCGAACGCGCTGATGGAGAAGCGCCGCTTCACGCCCGCCGACAAGCCCTGACCCGGGCGAACGCCACACACGCACGAGGGCCCGCGCCGGCGCAAAGACGCGGGCCCTCGTGCGTGTGCATGCTACGCCGTGACCGCGAAATCCATCAGGGCATGCACGGGCACCGGTGCGAGCCGATCCCGCCCGCCGAGCCCGGCCAGCTCGATCACGAACAGCGCGGCCACGACCTCGGCACGAAGCTGGTGCACCAGCCCCACGGTGGCCGCGGCCGTTCCACCCGTGGCGAGCAGGTCGTCCACCAGCACGATCCTCGCCTTCGGCGCGAGCGAGTCGGCGTGCAGTTCGAGCGTGTCCTCGCCGTACTCGAGCGAGTAGACCTGCCGCACCGTCTTGCCCGGCAGCTTCCCGAACTTGCGCGCGGGCACGAACGGCACGCCCCACGCCTGGGCGAGTGGCGCTCCGAATATGAAGCCGCGCGACTCGATCGCGACCACGGCGTCCGGGCGGGCGACGAACGCCGCGAGCCGACGAATGGACTCCTGGAACGCCGCGGCGTCCGCCAGCAGCGGCGAGATGTCCTTGAAGAGGATCCCCTTCTTGGGGAAGTCGGGCACGTCGCGGATGTACCGGCGCAGATCCATGGCACTGCCTCCCGATGCCGATGCGATCGAACCCGCCTTCGGGCGCGCAACGCCGCTCCCCAGGTGCGCGGTGCGATCTTCGAGCGCAGCGTAACGCGCCCGCTCCGGGTCTGGCCAGCGCGCGACGGCGTCGGGCTCAGTGGACCATCGCCGGGCTGAACCGGTCGGCGTCGGCCAGCTCGATCGCCCGGCGCAGCTTGTCGAGCGCGCGCGCCTCGATCTGGCGGACGCGTTCTCGCGTGATGCCGAAGTGCTCGCCGGTCTCCTGCAGCGTGCGGGCCACGCCGTCGTGGAACCCGTAGCGGATGCGGATCACCTGCTCCTCGCGCACGCTGAGCGTGCGCAGCAAGCGGTCGAGCTTCTCGTGCTCGAGTTGCAGCTCGACCATGCGTTCGACCGACGGCGGCGCCTCGCCGAGGTGCTCCGCGCTCAGTTCCTCGAACGCGTCGACCCCGTCGCCCTCACCGGGCGGTCGGAGGCCGGCGACGAGTTGCTGCAGACGTTCGGCACGCACCGGCGCGATCTCGAGTTCGCGCGCGACTTCGTCGATGGCGGGTTCGCGGCCGAGCGCGGCGCGCAGCGAACGGCTCACGCGCACGAAGCGGTTCATCTGCTGGAACATCTGCACCGGGATGCGGACCGATCGCGACTGTTCGGCGAGCCCGCGTACGATGCTCTGCCGGATCCACAGCGTCGCGTACGTGCTGAAGCGCAGGCCGCGCTCGGGATCGAAGCGGTCCACGGCGTGGATCAGGCCGAGATTGCCTTCCTCGATCAGGTCCAGCAGCGCGAGCCCGCGGTTCTGGTAGTTGCGCGCCACGTACACGACCAGCCGGAGGTTCGCGAGAATCACGGCCTTGCGTGCGCGGTCGTCGCCGGCCCGGGAACGCTTCGCGGTCTCGATGAGTTCCGCGTGCGACAGCAGCGGCACACGACCGATCTCGTCCAGGTACACGTCCAGGATGTCGCGCTCGGACTCGCCCGCCGACCACGTGCGGTCCGGCTTCGACTCCTCGCCCTCGGCGCCCTCGTCCTCGGGCAGCACGACTCCCGCCTGCATCAGGCCGGTGCGGAAGCCCTCGAACGCATCGTCCTCGAACTCGACGTCCGCGAGCAGCGAGTCGTACTCGCGGCGAGTGAGCGAACCGCGCGTGATCGCCGCCCGCCGCGCTTCCGCGAGGCGATGCAGGAATCCGATGCGTTCGGGGACGTCCATGGGATCCTCAAGTGATGCGAAACGACCGGTACCGTGGGGCGCCATCCTGCCAGTCCACGTCGACCGAGTCGACACGGGCGCGGATCGGACCCCGGCGCAGCGAACCGACGAACTCGATCAGCCGCGACTCGGCCCCTTCCGCCACCGCCTCGACGCTGCCGTCGGGACGGTTGCACACGTGACCGGCCAGTCCCAGAGCGAGGGCCTCCCGTTCCACGAATCGCCGGAAGCCGACCCCCTGCACACGTCCCGTCACCACGCAGCGCACGCTCTTCACGCCCTCAGGATGCCCGCCGCGGCGCACAAGTCAAGGCGATGGGGCGCAAGCGAATCGCCCGACGGCCGAAACCGTCGGGCGATCCGAAAGATGGTCGGGGCGAGAGGATTTGAACCTCCGACCCCCTGGTCCCGAACCAGGTGCTCTACCGGGCTGAGCCACGCCCCGACCTCGAGACGTACAACTTCAAATGTCGCGCGGGGTGCCGGGCCAGGCGTCGCGCCCGATCAGCGGAACGAAGCGACACGCATCGTGTCGTTCCACCGTTCGCCGTCCGCCCGAAAGGCGCCAGACCTCCAGGTGCTGGAGCTCCGTGTCGCCCACCGGAACCACCACGAGTCCACCGTCCGCCAGCTGTTCGAACCAGGCATCGGGCACACGTGGAGCCGCCGCAGCGGCGAGCACCCTAGCATAGGGTTCGAACTCCTGCCAACCCAGCGAACCGTCGCCGTGCCGCAGAACGGCGTTCGTGACGCCCAGGTCGTCGAGCAGGCGCCGCGCGGCTCGCACGAGCGAGGCGATTCGCTCCACGCTGTACACCTTCTCCACCAGCCGGGCGAGGATCGCGGTCTGGTATCCGCTGCCGGTACCGACCTCGAGTACGCGGTGCGACGGCTCCAGCCGCGACAGTTCCAGCGTCCGGGCCACGATCCAAGGCTGCGAGATCGTCTGCCCTTCCGCGGTGGGCAACGCGTGGTCGCCGTAGGCGCGGGATTCGAAGGCCGGGTCGACGAACCGGTGCCGGGGCACCGCGGCCATCGCTTCGAGCACGCGCGCGTCGCGGATGCCGCGCGCGACCAGCTGCTCCTCGACCATGCGACGCCGGGCCACCTCGAACGGCTCGGCGCGCTCGCGGCCGGCGGCGTTCACAGCTTCAGGGCCCACGCCATCATCTCCGCCACGCGCGCCCGGTCCGTGAGGTCCAGGTGCAGCGGGGTCACCGACACCCAGCGGTCGTGCACCGCCTGGTAGTCGGTGCCCGGGAGCGGCTTCCACTGCGGGTCCTCCCCGCCGATCCAGTAGTAGTCGTGGCCGCGCGGATCGACCTTCTTCACGAGCGTGTCCTCGTACACGCGCGAGCCGAGCGTGGTCAGCTGCACCCCCGCCAGTTGCGCGCGCGGCACGAACGGGATGTTCACGTTCAGGAGCA
>JBGAOB010000278.1:0-6154 GCA_044222045.1 Candidatus Eiseniibacteriota bacterium | reverse complement strand
GCGGAGTGGCGTGACCTGCGAGGACCGCCGGCGCTGGGCGCTGAGCGCATTCACCCGCACCGCGCGCTACGACGCCGCGATCGCCGGCGAGCTGGCCCGACGCATGGCGCCCGGCGACGAACCGCCGGCGGTGCACGCGCTGGTGCTGGAGAAGGCGCGGACGCTGCGTTACGGCGAGAACCCGCACCAGAGCGCGGCGTTGTACGCGCGCGGCGGCGGACTGGCCGCGCTGCAGTCGTGGCGCGAGGGCAAGGAGCTTTCGTACAACAACCTGCTCGACCTCGAGGCCGCCGTGGCGCTGGCCGGCCGGTTCGAGTCGCCCGCGTGCGTGATCGTGAAGCACAACCAGCCGTGCGGCGCCGCGTGCGGCGAATGCCTGTCCGAAGCCTACGAGCGTGCGCTCGCCGCCGACCCGTTGAGCGCGTTCGGCGGCATCGTGGCGTTCAATCGTGAACTCGACGGGAACACGGCGAAGAAGCTCGCCGAGCTGTTCGTGGAATGCGTGGCGTTCCCCGAAATCTCGCGCGAGGCCGACCTCGTGCTGAAGGGCCGCAAGAACGTGCGGCTGGTGAAGCTGACCGCGCGCGACCTAGCGGTGGCCGACCCGTGGTCGGTGCGGCTGGTGGGCCCGTGGGCGCTGCTGCAGCGCGAGAGCCCCGCCGCGCCGCCGCCGTGGCGCACGGTGACGCGCCGCGCCCCGAGCGCCGCCGAACTGACCGCGCTGATGTTCGCGTGGGAGGTGTGCGCCGCCGCGCGCAGCAACGCGATCGTGCTCGCGAAGCGCGAGGGACTGATCGGCCTCGGCAGCGGCCAGACCTCGCGCGTGGACGCGGTGGACGTGGCGCTGATGAAGTGCGCGCGCGCCGGCCACGACGCGAAGGGCAGCGTCCTCGCGAGCGACGGCTTCTTCCCGTTCCCGGACGGCGTCGAGAAGGCGGCAGGAGCCGGCGTGACCGCGATCGTGCAGCCCGGAGGCAGCGTGAAGGACGCGGAAGTGATCGCCGCCGCGGACCAGGCGGGCGTGGCGATGGTGTTCACGGATCGAAGGGTGTTCCGGCATTGAGGGGCGGAGTGTTTGATTCTTATGTGGTTTGCGCCGGGCTGGGCGTCCGTTGGCTCAGCATCGTGCTCGTCAGTTCGTGGAAGTTCGTGCCACAAGTCCACTTCAGTGGCGACTCTGTCGTGGTGGGCGCAGGGCGGGGTGGGGCGCTTCACTTGTCTGTCGAGTCCGTCGCTGTGGCATTCGTGACATCCATGGCCACAATCCTCGCTTCTGTGTGGGGAGCACACACAGGCGCACGGCTCTCTATCGAAGCCGCCGCAACAGAGGCAGCGCGAAAAGTCGAAGCGGACGCTCGCGTGGCGGCGAAGATGATCTACGACGAGCTCGCCTATGGCCTGATCTGGATGGAGGGGTGTCAGCGGGAATTGTCCTCGTTTGGTCGCATCGGCGAAGACATGTTGCGGTCCATAGAAGCTGAGACCGTTGCGTACGAGATGAACCGCGAGCTCATTGCAAGACTGAGTGATGAGCATCTCCGATCGAGGGTCGGCTCCTGGTACCGCGCAAAAGAGCACGTCAGGATTTGGAATGACGCGGTTCACAGAGCTCGAAGGCCCCAACCTGCGGAACCAATCGCAGCTGACACGTCCCTGCGAGTGTTGGCGGACCAACTCGACTTTCTCGTGCGCGAGGGCCGTGCGCTTCTTCCCGCGCTCAGGGAACGGTATTGGGCGTGAGTCCGGCCTGAGGGAATCTCGGCTGCGACCTGTTTGCCAAGCTGTGTAATCGAATGCCATGGAGATGCTGCATGCCCCGTACCACCGTTCTCATCCTCGACTTCGGTTCGCAGTACACGCAGTTGATCGCCCGGCGCGTGCGCGAGCTCGGCGTGTACTCGGAGATCATTCCCGGCAACTCGTCGCTCGAGAAGATCCGCGAGCACCGGCCGAATGCCATCATCCTGGGCGGCTCGCCGGCGTCGGGCTATCGCGCGGACGCGCCGCTGCCGGACCCGGGTGTGTACAAGCTGGGCAAACCGCTGCTCGGTATCTGCTACGGATTCCAGGTCACGCAGCAGCTGATGGGCGGCGCCGTGGCCCGGGCGCAACACGCCGAGTACGGCACCGCCACGTTCGTGCTCGACAAGCCGTCGCCGCTGTTCGCCGGCGTGCCCAAGCGCTTCCGCGCGTGGATGAGCCACGGCGACGAAGTGCAGTCGCTGGGGCCGGGCTGGAGCAAGGTCGCGCACACGTCTAACTGCGCGTTCGCGGCGGCGAAGCACGACAAGCTGCCGTTCCACCTGATCCAGTTCCACCCGGAAGTCGTGCACTCGCCGTTCGGCCGGCAGGTGCTGTCGAACTTCCTGTTCCGCGTGGCGAAGCTGAAAGCCGACTGGAGCATGAAGCACTTCATCCGCGACGCGGTGAAGGACATCCGCTCGCGCGTGGGCGACGGCCGCGTGCTGTGCGGTCTGTCGGGCGGCGTCGACTCCACCGTGGCGGCCACGCTCATCCACAAGGCGATCGGCGACCGGCTCACGTGCGTGCTCGTGGATCACGGCCTGCTGCGCCTGAACGAAGCGGACGAGGTCGCGCGGGAACTGGGCGTGCGCCGGCACCTGAACCTGCGCGTGGTGTTCGCGAAGGAGCGCTTCCTGTCCAAGCTCGCGGGCGTCACCGATCCCGAGAAGAAGCGCAAGATCATCGGCAACGAGTTCGTGGCGGTGTTCGAGCAGGAAGCGAAGGACCTCGGCTCGATGCAGTTCCTCGCGCAGGGCACGCTGTACCCGGACGTGATCGAGTCGGCGTCCGCAGGCTTCGGCTCGCAGGTGATCAAGACGCACCACAACGTGGGCGGCCTGCCCGAGCGCATGCACATGCAGCTGGTCGAGCCGCTGCGCTGGCTGTTCAAGGACGAGGTGCGCGCGCTCGGTCGTGAGCTGGGCTTGCCCGCGAACCTCGTGGACCGGCATCCGTTCCCGGGCCCCGGCCTCGCCGTGAGGTGCCTGGGCGACGTGAACGAGACCGACCTCGAGATCGTGCGCAAGGCCGACGCGATTTTCCTGGAAGAGCTGCGGCGCGCGAAGTGGTACGACCGCACGTGGCAGGCGTTCGCGGTGATCCTTCCGCTGCAGACGGTGGGCGTGAAGGGCGACGAGCGCTCGTACGAGAAGGTGGTGGCGCTGCGCGCGGTGAACTCGGTCGACGGCATGACCGCCGACTGGACGCGCGTGCCGCACGCACTGCTGGCGCGCGTGAGCAGCCGCATCACGAACGAGGTGCGCGGCGTGAACCGCGTGGTCTTCGACGTCACCAGCAAGCCGCCGTCGACGATCGAGTGGGAGTGAGGTAGCTCGCCGCGCGCATCCGCCCCGGGGCGGATGGGGCGTGAAGTCACGGGAACTTGCATGGGAAGCGGCGCCGCGCAGGCGAGTCACGGGCCTGGCTGAAGGCGGGATCGGCCCCGTCATTCGCTGCCCCCCGCAGGTTCGGCGCCCGCGAGCAGCGCGTCGATATCGCGACGCGCCTGCGCGGCGGCGGCTTCAGCTTCGCTACGGGCACGCGCGTCGGCGGCTTCGGAGGTGGCGCGTGCCTCGGCGGTGGCGGCGGGGCGCAGGGGCGGTGGCTCGGTCAGGGCCTTCGTCACTTCACGCGTGCGCCGCGCCTCGCGTGCCTGCCGCTCCGCTCTCTCCCGAGCCACGCGCGCCCGGCGTTGGTCGCGCTTGCGGTGCACGTGCTCGGGGCCGAACTCCTCTTCGGCGGCGAGCTGGTTGTGCGTGGGGCAGCGCAGGAACAGGTTGTCGCGCGTGGTGGGCCCGCCCTTCGCGAAGGACTCCACGTGGTGCGGCTCGAGCGCGAAGCGCGCTTCACATCGGCGCCCGTCGGCGCCGACGTACGTGCACTGCCCGCCGTCGCGCTTCTCGATGAAGCGCAGGTCCTCGCTCGTCACGTGGCGCGAGAGCTTCGAAGGGCGGCGCGTCGCCTTCCGCGGGCGGGTAGTGAGGCCCCGCTTGCGCGCCTCCAGCTTCGCGACCAGCAGGTCGAGCGCGCGATCCAGCAGCTCGGCCACGTCGCCCGGGCGGATCGAGAAGCCGAGCAGTTCCTGCGCACGGACGATCTTTTCGCGCGTCGTTCGCGAGATCGTGACCTGGAGCGCGAAGCGATCCGCCGAGAGCGGCGCGACACGCGCGCGGTCGGACGGGGCGGGGGCGGAGGACGCCGGGGCGTGCGCCGGCGCGGTTGTCGTGAACGACGGCCCGTGCATCGCGCCGCCGACGGCCGGGGCCGGAAGTTCAGTGGCCCCAACTGGTGGCCGTACGGCCAGAAGTTCAGCGGGCTCAACATTCGGCCGTGCGGCCACCAGTTCAGCGCACTCAACATTCGGTGGTGCGGCCATCGGGCCGGGAACGGCGCTCGCCGGCCCCGCTGCAATCGCTGCCCGGTCGACGCTTGCCGCAAGCGATGCCGCGCCCGCGGGCGCGAGCGGCTCCAGCTTCGTCGGCACGTCCGCCTCCGGGAACTCCGCCGCCAGCGCCTCGGCGAGTTCGGCGGTCGTCCTGCCCTCCGCCAGCGCCAGCAGTCTCGCGGCATTCGCCGGCACGATGTACCGCCGCAGCATGAGCACGGCGGTGAGCGTCAACCGGCCGTCGGCGATCGCCGGGAAGATCGCGGGATACCGCCGCGCCATGCGCGCGACGCGCAGGCGCTTGATGGCAGCATCCTCCGACAGCCTGAGCACCTTCACGCAGTACACGTGCATCGACGAGCAGCTGGCCGGCGCGTAGAGCCGCCGCGCCTCGACTTCGCCCAGGTGGGCGAGCAGGTCGGCGGTGTTCAGCCGGTCCTTCGCGACGAGCGCCGACAGCTCGCGCAGCAGGACGGGACTCGGCACCTGCGTCAGTGCGTACGACTTCATCACGAGACTCACTTCGGGGGCGAGCCTTCGCGGGGCGCGTACTTCATATCACGCGTGATCGCGGCCGCCGTGCGTGCCCACACGTCGAGCATCGCCGCCTGCCGCCGTTTCGCGCGCGCCGTACACGCGATCGCGCCGCGCACGCGCATCCCTCGCACGTACGCGCGGCGTCACGAGCGAGGTCGCACGCCCGGCGCTGCGGCGAGCGGAATCCCGTCAACACAGGACTTCGCAAACTCTTCGTCGCGTGCACGCGCCGCGCCGCATCGCACCGCATGGCCGCGACGCACCGAGGTCGGCCGCTCGCGCATCCGCCGGCGTGAGTCCCGCGCCCCATCGTGCTAGTTTGCCCGCGCCATGAAGGACCTCGCCTGCATGCCAAGGACGGCATTCGCGCGGCGGTCGCTGCGCATCCTCGCGCCGGCCGCCGCCCTTCTCGCCGTCCTCGCCCCGTCGCACTTCGCGCTCGCCGCGCCCGCGGGCGCCGAGGCGCTGCGCCTGGTCGCGCCGCCCTCGGGGCACGCCACGCGCATCCGCTGGGAGCGCCTGGTCCCGCCGGTCGAAGCAGGCACGCCCGCCGACACCGCGAGCCTCGCTTCGCGCTGGCGAGCGTTGCTGTCCGACCTCGACACCCAGCCGGCCGCGTTGCGCGCGCTCGGCCGCCTGCGCATGGCGGCCCGCGACACGGCGGGCGCAGATTCGTGCTGGGCCGCGCTGGCTGCTCGCCGCAGCGTGTGGCAGTGGGAGGGCTTGTCGCGCCGCGTGGAATTGGCCGCGTCGCGTCGCCAGTGGGCCAGCGCGGAATCGCTGCTCACCGGCATCGACCGCGGCGACTGGCCCGACGGTGATCGCGCGGCATGGCTGCTCGCGCGCACGCGCGCACGCGTGGCGCAGGGCGACACCACCGAGGGCATCCGGCTCGCGCGGCAGGTGATCCGCGTCTACCCGTCGCTGGCACCCGCCGGCGGCGCACTGACGCAGCTCGAGCTGCTGTTGCGCGGCCGCGGCGAGAAGCCGGGCTACGACGACCAGCTGGCGGCCGCCGACGTCGAGCGCTTCCGTGCCGCGCGCGTCAGCGCGGCAGCGCGCTACGAACTCGCCGCGAGCGTCGCCGGCACGCCGGGGGCGCGCTTCCTGCCGTTGCTCACGCGCGCCGAGGTACTGCGCGTGGGGCGGCGCTTCACCGAGGCGCGCATCGCCGCGCGCCGCGCCGAAGCGGTGGCGCCCGAGCCCGAG
>JBGAOB010000277.1:0-6155 GCA_044222045.1 Candidatus Eiseniibacteriota bacterium | reverse complement strand
GCGCCGCGCACGGTGTGGCGCGACTCGGCGCGCACGAACGCGTGGTCGGACGCCGAGGCGCGTGCGCTGCCCGACAGCGTGCGGGCGCGGCTCGTGCCGCGCGCGCTCGACGAGTCGTTCTACTGGAACACGCGCTACGGCTCGCCGCTCGCGTACGCGCGCGCGCTCGAGGTCCTGGGCGAGCACGGCGTGCGTTCGGTGCGCGGGCTGCGCGTGGCGGACTTCGGCTGCGGGATGCTGGGCCAGCTCCGGCTGCTCGCGCACGGCGGCGCCGACGCCACGGGCATCGACGTGGACCCGGTGCTGCGCGCGCTGTACTCCGAGCCCGGCGATCAGGGCGCGGTCGGTACGGGGCGCGTGCGGCTGGTGACGGGCTCCTGGCCGGCGAACGACTCGATCTCGCGCGAGGTCGGCGGCGGCTACGACCTGTTCGTGTCCAAGAACACGCTCAAGCGCGGCTACATCCACCCGACCGAAAAGGCGGACCCGCGGATGCTCGTGCACCTGGGCGTGGACGACAGCACGTTCGTGGCGCGGCTGTGGAAGATGCTCGAACCGGGCGGGCGCGTGCTGATCTACAACCTGAGCCCCGCGCCGGCGCCGCCGGGCAAGCCGTACATCCCGTGGGCCGACGGCCGCTGCGCGTTCGACCGCGAGGTGTGGGAGCGGCAGGGCTTCCGCGTGATCGCCTACGACGCGGACGACGGCGGGAAGGCCCGCGCGATGGGGCACGCACTCGGCTGGGACGCGGGGGCGCAGCCGATGGACCTGGAGCGCGACCTGTTCGCGCACTGGAGCCTGTTCGAGAAGCCGACGCGCTAGGCGGGCGGCCCCGGAACGCGACGAGCCCGCCCGGTGGCCCGGACGGGCTCGCCACGTTTCGCGTCAGTGCCGGATCACCGCCATGCGCAGTTGCACCGCGAGCTCCCAGCGTCGCATTTCGCCGCGGCGCCACACGTGCACGTACCAGCTCGTGTCGGTGGGCGCGGTGACCAGCGTGCCGTACGTGTAGCCGAGGTCGCCGGCTTCCGAGATGAACTGCGCGTTCGAGGCGAGCAGCGCCACGCCCTCGGCCGCGGCCAGCGTGTCGGCGCCCGGCCCGCTCATGGGCGTGTGCCCGTCGCGCATCACGCGCACGTCGCCCGCGCCCAGCTCGCGGATCGCCGCGGCGACGCCTTCCTTGCGCGCGATCTTTCCGAACGACTCGTCGGCCTCCCACAGGCCGCGACGCGCGGCGAGCGGGCTCCGGCTGCGCGACGCGCTCGCGGGCAGCGCGCGCAGCACCGGCGTCGCGCCGAGCGGCGCGGCCTCGTGGTCGATGCCGGCGTCGATCACGGCCTTCCAGCCTTCGCCGGGCAGCTTCTTCCACACGGTGAAGTAGTGCCCCCACGCCACGGGATCCTTCGCGGTGCTGTCGGCACGGAAGCTCCACGGCCCCGTGGTCCAGCCGAGATCGCCGCCGCCGGACATCTCGGCGTACTCCGGTGTCCACGCGAGCCGCGCGGCGTTCGCGGCGTGCTTCTCCCAGCGCATCGGCCCGTTCACGGGGCCCGGGTCGAACACGATGCTCGTGGGCGCGAGGTGCCGCAGGAACGCGGCGCGCGTGCCCAGGTGCGCCGCGTCGGCGGCGAAACGGAGTTCGGCGGTCACCAGTGCCTGCGGGCCGTCGGCGACGGGATCGGCGAACGCGGTGGACAGCGCGGCGGCCGCGGCGAACAGGGCGGCGGCGGCGAGCAATCGCGGGCGAGCGAGCACGGCGGGTCTCCGGGGTTGGGCGCGGCGGGAGCTTCGCACGAGTAGGCCAAATGCCGGAACCGCGGAAGCGGTGGCCGACGAGCGCGGCGCCGGACGTGCGGAACGCGTCGGGATGTTGCGGGCCCGATTGCAGAGTGCAATCCGGCGAGCGACATGGCGGCCAAACCCCCGAAAAACCGAAAGACTACCGGGGTCCGAGCCGAAAACCGCGGCACGTCACGAACACCCCGTTCGATGGTGGAGGACTCGCTTGAGTTCGTCGCTCGTCCAACACTTCGGGCAGTACCGTGCGCGCGTGCTCGGACAGATCGCGCAGGTGCTGAGCCGAACCCTGTCGTCGGCCGAGGCGGCCGACGAGGCGGAGCGCCAGGTGGTCGCGCTGGAACGCGACCTGGCCGCCCGTCCCGTCGCCGCGATCGCGGCGATGGCGGCGTTCGGCGAGCGGCTGCGGCCGTTCGGGCTGACGGACGACGAGTCGGTGAGCCTGATGCGCGCGGTGCTGCCGCGGGACATCGGGGCGAACGGCGGCGTGGAGCGGCGCAACTGGTCGGGCGCGCTCGCGCCGATCATGGACTTCGTGCCCACGGCGATGGCGTTCGTGGACTCGGAACAGCGCGTGCGCGCGGCGAACCAGCCGTTCTTCGACGTGATGCGCGCCCCCCGCGAAGCGGTGGTGGGCGCGCCGCTCGGCGAATTGCTGACCGCGAACAACGGCCAGCCCATGCGCATCGAGGACGCCCCGGCCGGGCAGCCGGGCTTCAGCCTGCAACTGGCCCGCGTGCGGCCGTCGCGGGCGCCCGAGGTGGAACTGCTGTGCTCGCGCGTGCCGTTCAACCCGGACGGCCGCGCCGCCGGCTGGTTCTTCACGTTCGCCACGCGGCCCAGCGAGTCGTTGGCCGAGGTCACGCTGAGCGAGCGGCTCGAGCAGGAGATGCGGCAGAAGGAGAAGTTCGCCGCGCTGCTCAAGGTGTCGCGCGCCGTGATCAACACGCTCGAGCTGAACGACCTGCTGCGCACGATCGCGCACGAGGCCCGGCAGGTGATCCAGACCGACGAGTGCGTGGTGTTCCTGTACGACCCGGCCGAGCAGATCCTGAAGCCGGTGGTGTGCGAGCAGGAACAGTACGTCGAGGAGACGCTGGCGATCCGCCTGAAGCCCGGCGAGGGGTTCACCGGGCGCGTGTACGAGCAGGGCCGCGGCGAGATCTTCAACGACGTGATCAACGACCCGCGCGGCTACCAGATCCCCGGCACGCCGGTGGAGAACACGGTGGTGCTGGCCGTGCCGCTGGAGACGCGCGACGAGGTGATCGGCGTGGTCACGTTGGTGCGCACGAGCGACCGGCCGTTCCACACGCCCGACCTGGAGCTGGCGACGCTGTTCGCGGGCCACTGCAGCGCGGCGATCGTGAACGCGCGCCTGTACACCGACTCGCGCGACGCCTACGAGGAACTGCGCCGCACGCAGGCGCAGCTCGTGCAGTCGGCCAAGTTGAACGCGCTCGGCGAGATGGCCGGCGGCGTGGCGCACGACTTCAACAACATCCTGGCGGCGATCCTCGGCCGCGCGCAGCTGCTGCTGCAGAACACGAGCGACCCCGCCACGCGCGCGCAGCTGCTGGTGATCGAGCAGGCGGCGCTGGACGGGGCGCAGACCGTGCGGCGCGTGCAGGAGTTCACGCGCGTGCGCGCGGACGAGCGCTTCGAGACGATCGACGTGAACCAGGTGCTGCTCGGCGTGATCGAGCTGACGCGCCCGGCGTGGGAGGCGGGCGCGAAGCGCCGCGGCCTGACCATGAACGTGCACCTCGACCTGCACGCCACGCTGCCCACCGCGGGCAATGCGTCGGAACTGCGCGAGGTGTTCACGAACCTGGTGCTGAACGCCGTGGACGCGATGCCGTGGGGCGGAGACCTGTGGATCAGCACGGAGAACGGCCCGAGCCTGGTGCGGATCTCGATCCGCGACACCGGCGTGGGCATGGACGCCGAGACGCGTGCGCGCGTGTTCGACCCGTTCTTCACCACCAAGGACACCAAGGGCACCGGGCTGGGGCTGTCGGTGGCCTACGGCATCGTGTCGCGCCACCACGGCCGCATCGAGGTGGACAGCGAACTGGGCAAGGGCACCACGTTCACGCTGGAGTTCCCGGTGGGCGAGGGCAGCCTCGCCACCACGGCGCCGTCGTCGCAGGGTCCGCCGAGCGCGCTGCGCGTGCTGGTGGTGGACGACGAGGAGGCCGTGCTCGACGTGCTCGCCGACCTGCTGCGCATGCTGGGCCAGAACGTGACCACCGCGCTCGGCGGGCAGGCGGGAGCCGACCGGGTGATGACCGAGCGCTTCGACGTGGTGTTCAGCGACCTCGGCATGCCCGACCTGAACGGCTGGGACCTGGCCCTGGCGGTCAAGTCGCGCTCGCCCGAGACGCGCGTGGTGCTCGTGACCGGCTGGGGCTCGCAGCTCGAGGAAGAGGCCGCGCAGGCGCGCGGCGTGGACCTGGTGGTGTCGAAGCCCTTTTCGCTCGAGGACATCGAGGTGGCGCTGCGCCGCTTCGCGGCCTCCCGGCCGGCGTCGAACGCGGCCTGACGCGCGGCCGCACATCGAAACGAAACGGGCGCTCCGAGTGATCGGAGCGCCCGTCGGTTTTCGGAAACGGATCAGCGCGGCGAGGAGGTCGGCAGCGGAACGCCCGGAGCCGGCAGGTTCAGCGCCTCGGCCGCGACGGTCGCCCAGCCGTCGCCGGGAATGCCCGCACGCGACAGGCCGCGCACGGCGCCGCGGCGGTCCACCACGAACCACGCCGGCAGGGCGCGGCGCGTGACCGTGTCGAGCGTGTTGTACTGCGCCGCGATCACGCGCTGCGGATCGGGCATCAGCGGATAGCCCAGTTGCAGCCGCCGCGCGATCGCGTTGCACGCGCCCGAGCGGCGGTCGAGCACCGCCGCCGGCACGACGCCCATCTGCAGCAGGCGCGGACGCTCGCGTTCGAGTCGGAGCAGTTCGCGCTCGTCGGCGCCGAACACCAGCAGCACGGACCCCTGCGCGCGCAGATCGCGCAGCCGCGTCCAGCCGCCGGGCGACTCCCACGACACGTCGGGGGCATCGTCGCCGCGATCCACCATGGCGGGACCGGGCTCGGGGCCGGAGAAACCGAACGAAGCAGGAACAGGCGGATCCGACGGGACCTTGGCGTGCGGCGCCGCCGATGCGGGACGAGGAGCCACCAGCGCGAGCACGAGGGCCGCCGGCAGCACGAGGGACTTCATGTTCACCTCCGGTTCGGACGAATGGTCACGATGACCCGAGGTGGGGATCGGCGTTCCGGTCGCGAGGGTTGAATCGGTGCGTTCTGCGACGACTCAACCTTCGCGACGTCAATCGACTCCCGTGCCGTCTCTCTTTTCTAGAGACCCTGCAGCGCGAATTGCACGAGCTTCTCGATGTCGGAAGCGGGCAGATTCTGGCCGCCCAGCATGAAGCGCACGTGCCCTTCGCGGTCGAGCATCACCACACCCGGCCGCGTGGCGTTCGCGAGGTCGTCCCACAGCCCGTAGATCGCGGCGATCTCGCCGGTGGGATCGGCGAACGCCGTGTACGTGAGCGCCTCGCGACGCGTGAACGACTGCAGCGCCTGCACGTTCTCGTGGATCACGGCCACCACGCGCGTGTGCGAGCGTTCGAGCGACGTGGCGAGCGCGTCGAGGTCGGCCAGGCGCGTGCGTCGGTCGGCGAACAGCAGCACCGTGAAGTCGCCGCGGGACGCCGACAGCTTGCGGCGTTCGCCCGTGGTGGCTTCGAGTTCGAACTCCGGTGCGGCTTCGCCCAGGTACACCTGGCCCGAGAGGGGTGTCGAGCGGCCGGGGTTCGGGGCCTGCGCCGTGCGCGAGGGGGACGCGGGCGCGACGGGCCCGCGCGGCTCCATCTTCTGCGCCAGCGCGAGCGAGGGGAGTGCGAGACACGCGACGAAGAGCAGGAAGGGACGTCTCATCGCGGCACCTCCGGATGGGGGGACGGGACCAGCGTGCGGCTCAGGGGTTCATCGAGACCTCGGGGGAGTGGGGGTCTCCACCGCGTCGCGCAGCGCGCGCAACGTGGAGTCGGCGGGGTTCGGCGGCATCGAGCATCCGGGCGCCGCGAGCCAGCGGCGTCCACCGGTCTGGGCGTGCGCTTCGGCGAGCTGAGCGAGCGCGCGCGACGGGTCGGGATCGAGCAGCGCGGCCTCGTGCGAGACGCCGCCCATCACCGCGCCCGGCAGCCGGGCGAGCCCTTCGGCGAGCGTGGGGTTCCGCGGCGCCGTGGCGTCCCACGAGAAGGCGCCCACGGCGTAGTCGGCGAAGTCGAACACGAGCGCGTCGTCCTTGCACACGTGCAGCACGTGAAACGGCGAGGCGCCCGCGGC
>JBGAOB010000276.1:0-6171 GCA_044222045.1 Candidatus Eiseniibacteriota bacterium | reverse complement strand
ACTCCGCATCGCTCGAGACGCCGCTTCCGCGGCCCGGAGCGCCGGGCGAGCGGGCGTCGTCCGGACCGCATCCGGAGCCCGGCCGCCCCGGCAGCGCTTCCGGGCCGCGTCGTGCCGCCATGCCACCCGATCCGATCTCCCCGTCGACTCCACCGCGGCGCGTGTCGCTCGTCGAGCAGGAGCTCGTGCGCAGCGTGGACTGGCTGATCTCGCTGCGCTGGCTCGCCGGCGTCGCGGTCCTGCTGGGCGCGCCGCTGGCCGCCGCGATCCTGGCGATGCCGCTGCCCGTGGGACGCCTGTTCGGCACCGGCGCGGCGATCCTCGGCTACAACGCCGGTCTGTACCTGATCCTGCTGTGGCTGCGGCGCACCCGTGCGGGCCGCACCGACCTGTTCGAGGCGTTCACGCGGCTGCAGATCGCGCTCGACTGGATCACCATGGCCGAGCTGATCTCGCTCACCGGCGGCGCCGAGAGCCCGGTGATCGTGTTCTTCCTGATCCACATCTCGGTGGCCGCGCTGCTGCTGCCGCACCAGCTGGGCTTCGTGTACGTGACGATGGCCCCGCTGCTGGTGCTCGGCGTGGCGCTGCTCGAGTACTTCGGGCTGTTGCCGCACGTGGCCGTGATCCTGCCGCCGCGCTACCGCGATCCGCTGTTCGTGGGCGTGTCGGTGGGCTTCTTCGCGCTCGCGTGCTGGGGGCTCGCGTACTGCTGCATGACGATCGCGCAGCGCCTGCGACGGCGCGAGGCCGAGCTGTCGGGCCTGTACGAGGGCGTGCGCGACATCACGTCGTCGCTCGAGCTGACCGACGTGCTCGACCGCATCGTCGAGGCCGCGGCGCACGTGCTGCGCTGCCGCGCCGCCGCGATCCGGCTGATCGACCCGAGCCGCTCGCAGGTGGAGTTCGCGGCGAGCTGGGGGCTGAGCGAGTCGTACCGCGACGAGGTGCCCGAGGAGTACGCGAAGTCGCTGCTCGACCGCGACACCCTGCGCGACGGACTGCTGCACGTGACGAACGTGGACGAGGACCCGCGCGTGTGGCACCCCGAGCGCGTGCGCGCCGAGGGCATCGCCTCCATGCTGAGCGTGGCGATCCAGGGCCGCACGGGCGGCATCGGCGTGCTGCGCGCGTACGGTGAGGACGGGCACCGCTTCTCGGAGGACGACGTCGAGTACCTGCGCGCGGTGGCGGCACAGGGGGCGGTGGCGATCGAGAACGCGAAGGCCTACCGGATGCTGGCCGATCTCGACCGCGACAAGTCGCGGTTCCTGCGCATGACCACGCACGAGCTGCGCTCGCCGGTGCGCGTCACCGAGAGCCTGCTGATGACGCTGTCGGGCGGCTACGCCGGCGCGCTCGTGCCCGAGCAGGCCGAGCTCGTGGGCCGCGCCCAGAGGCGCCTGCACGCGCTGCACCAGCTGATCGACGACCTGCTCGGGCTGGCCGCGGGCAAGGCGGACCTCGTCGTGACGCAGGTGCGTGCGCTCGACGTGCGCGAGCCCGTGCGCGAAGTGGTGGAGCGCTTCCAGGCGCTGGCCGCCGAGAAGGCGGTGGCGCTCGTGTGCGAAGCGCCGACGGAGCCGCTGCTCGTGGTGTGCGACCCGGCCGACTTCGAGCGGATCGCCGGCAACCTGGTGAGCAACGCCGTGCGCTACACGCCGCGGGGCCGCGTGCGCGTGTCGCTGGCGCGCGACGACGACCGCGTGCGGCTGGAGGTGGCCGACACCGGCATCGGGATTCCCGACGAGGCGCTGCCCCACCTGTTCGACGAGTTCTATCGCGCCGGCAATGCCCGGGCCGTGGAGGAGTCCGGCACCGGGCTGGGGCTGGCGATCGTGAAGCTGCTCGTGACGCGTTACGGCGGAGTGGTCGGGGTCACGAGCCGGGAAGGAGAGGGCACGACGTTCACCGTCGAATTCGCGCGCGCGCCGGAGGCCTGAAGGGCGCCCGGGCGGCGCCCGCGGCAGGGCCCGCGGCGCGCGCAAGCCGCACCACGAAGGACACGACACCGCGAGCCGGGCTCGAAACGAGCCGCCGGGTCGCGGACGAGATCGAGAAAGGGAGTGCACCCATGGCCAAGATCCTCGTCGTCGACGACGACCCGGACATCACGTACGCGGTGTCCCTGTTCCTGCGCAAGGAGGGGCACGAGGTCCGCACGTCGTCCAGCCGGGCGGACGGCATGAAGGCGCTGGCGGCGTTCCAGCCCGACCTGATGATCCTGGACGTGATGATGGAGCAACCCGACGACGGCATCGCCATGGCGCAGGAGCTGCGGCGCACCGGTCACCACCTGCCGATCGTCATGCTCACCAGCGTCGGCAAGGTGACGGGCATGAGCTTCGACCGGGACAGCGACCTGGTGCCCGTGGACGCCTTCTTCGAGAAACCCGTCCCACCCGAGGAGCTGCTCCGCAAAGTGAGCGAGCTCCTGAAGAAATAGCGGAGACCGACCATGCTCGTGAGCCAGCAACAGAAGCTGCAGGACGACATCCGCGCCCTCGTCCAGCGCCACGGCCGTTCACGCGCCGCGCTGATGCCGGTGCTGCAGGAGATCGAGCGGCGCCTCGCCCACGTCCCGGACTTCGCGATGCAGGTGGTGGCCGACGAACTCGGCCTGCACCCGGCCGAGGTCTACGGCGTGGTGACGTTCTACGCGTTCCTGAACCACGAACCGCGCGGGCGCTTCGCCGTGCGGCTGTGCCAGACCATTTCGTGCGATCTCGCCGGCAAGGCCCGCGTGGCGCGCCAGCTCGAAAACGAGCTGGGCATCGCGTTCGGGCAGACCACGCCGGACGGCCGCTTCAGCCTGGAGTGGGCGAGCTGCCTCGGCCTCTGCGACCAGGGGCCGGCGCTGCTCGTGAACGACCGCGTGTACACGCGCGTGACGCCCGACCAGGTGCACCAGATCATCGAGGACTGCCGTCGGGTGTTCGGCGCGCACGCCGCGCAGGCGGCCGAGCCGACGCACGCCTAGGCGAAAGGACCCACCATGCATCCCATCGACAGCAGGAAGACACCGCTCTCGTTCGACGCGATCGAGAGGGGCAAGGGTCTCGCCGCAGCCCTGAAGATGAGCCGGGCCGACGTCATCGGCACGGTGGCGGCGTCGAACCTGCGTGGCCGCGGCGGCGCGGGATTCCCGACCGGCACCAAGTGGAACCTGGCCGCGGCGGCGCGCGTGAAGCCGGGCGAGTGCAAGTACGTGGTCTGCAACGCGGACGAGGGCGAGCCCGGCACGTTCAAGGACCGGGTGCTGCTCACCGACTACGCCGACCTGGTGTTCGAGGGCATGACGATCGCCGCGCGGGCGATCGGTGCCCGGTGCGGCATCGTGTACCTGCGCGCGGAGTACGTGTACCTGCGCGAGCACCTCCAGGCGGTGCTCGCGGCCCGGCGGGCGGCGGGCACGCTCGGGGCGGCGGTCGGCGGCACGGCGGGCTTCGACTTCGACATCGAGATCCGCATGGGTGCGGGCGCCTACGTCTGCGGCGAGGAGACCGCACTCATCGAGTCGCTCGAAGGCCAGCGCGGCGAGCCGCGCAACCGTCCGCCGTTCCCGGTGGACACGGGCTTCCAGGGCCAGCCTACCGTGGTGAACAACGTGGAGACGCTCGCGTCGGTCGCGGCGATCCTCGCGCGCGGCCCCGAGTGGTTCCGGTCGTTCGGCTCCGAGAAGTCCGCGGGCTTCAAGCTGTTCAGCGTGTCCGGCGACTGTGCGTCGCCGGGCGTGTACGAGTTCCCGCTCGGGCTCACGATCGCCGAGCTGCTCGACGCGGTGGGCGGGACGGGCGCGAAGGCCGTTCAGGTGGGCGGCGCGTCGGGCGTGTGCGTGCCGGCCGCGCAGTTCGGTCGCCGGCTCGCGTTCGAGGACGTGGCGACCGGCGGGTCGATCATCGTGTTCGGCCCCGAACGCGACATGCTGCACGTCGCGCGAAACTTCATGGAGTTCTTCGTCGAGGAGTCGTGCGGGCAGTGCACGCCGTGCCGCATCGGCAACGTGAAGCTGCTGGAGGGCATCGAGCGCATGGAGCACGGCGAGTGCTCCACGGCCTACCTCCAGGAGCTGCAGGCGCTCGGCGAGACCATGCAGCTCGCGTCGAAGTGCGGGCTGGGCCAGTCCAGTCCGAACGCGTTCCTGTCGATCGTGGACCATTTCCGGGAGGAGGTCCTCGGTCGGGCCCCCGTGCCCGTTCGAGGTGAACGATGAGTGGCGTGGGGCACACCGGCCAGGAGTCGGCGCGCGCGCCGATCAGCCAGATGCTGAAGACCGTCACGGTGCCGCCGGACGCGGCGCAGATGATCGGCGGCCAGATCAGCCTGAACATCGACGGGCAGGACGTGAAGGTGCCCATGGGCACCACGCTGCTCGAGGCCGCGAAACGCGTGGGCGTGCGCATCCCGACGCTCTGTCACCACCCCGACCTGTGCGTGGCCGGCGTCTGCCGGATCTGCGTCGTGGAGGTCGAAGGCCAGCGCGCGCTGCAGGCCGCGTGCGCGTACCCGGTGACGGGCTCGCTGAAGGTGAAGACGCACACCCGCAAGGTGCGGCAGGCCCGGCGGCACGTGCTGGACCTGATGCTGTCGGAGCACCACGGCGAGTGCTACAGCTGCAAGCGCAACAACAACTGCGAGCTGCAGTCGCTGGCACGCGAGTACGGCGTCGACTTCTACCGCTTCGGGCACGTGACGGAGTCGCGGTACCCGAAGGACGAGTCGAGCTACTCGGTGGTGCGCGACATGGACAAGTGCATCCTGTGCCGTCGGTGCGTGCGCACCTGCATCGACATGCAGGAGGTGGGCGTGCTCGAGGCCGTGGGCCGCGGCGCGCACACGCGCATCTCCACGTTCCTCGACCGGCCGCTCGCCGACGTCGTGTGCATCAACTGCGGGCAGTGCATCAACCGCTGCCCGACGGGAGCGCTGCATGCGAACGACACGTCGGACGAGGTGTGGCGCGCGATCGACGATCCCACGAAGCACGTGGTCATCCAGACCGCGCCCAGCCCGCGCGCCGGCATCGGCGAGTGCTTCGGGCTGCCGCCCGGCACCGCCATGACGTACGAGATGAACACGGCGCTGCGCATGGCGGGCTTCGACAAGGTGTTCGACACGAACTTCTCCGCCGACCTGACGATCCTGGAGGAGGGCACCGAGCTGCTGACCCGCTTGCACCGGGCGCTCGTGCTGAAGGAGAGCGTGGCGTTCCCCCAGTTCACGAGCTGCTCACCGGGCTGGGTCAAGTACCTGGAGCACTTCTATCCGGAGTACATCCCGAACCTGTCGTCGGCGAAGAGCCCGCAGCAGATGTTCGGGGCCGTGATCAAGACGTACTACGCGAAGACGCACGGTCTCGATCCGAAGAACATCGTGACCGTGGCGCTGATGCCGTGCTCGGCGAAGAAGTTCGAGTGCAACCGGCCCGAGATGGCCTCGAGCGGCTTCAAGGACGTGGACTTCGGGCTCACCACGCGCGAGCTGGCGCAGATGATCCACGAGGCCGGCATCCACCTGCCGGACATGCCGAAGAGCGACTTCGACGATCCGTTCGGCACCGCCACCGGATCGGGCGTGATCTTCGGCGCCACGGGCGGCGTCATGGAGGCGGCGCTGCGCACGGTGGTGGAACTGGTCTGCGGCGTGAAGGTGGAGAAGCTGTGGGACCACGCCAACATCACGCCGGTGCGCGGCTTCGAGGGCGTGCGCATGGTGGAGCTGCCGATCCCGCAGGTGGCCGCCGAGGTGCCGGCGCTGCTCCGGGCGCGCATCCCGAGCTTCGACTTCCTGAAGGGCGCGACCCTGAGGGTGGCCGTGGCGCACGGCACGGCGAACGCGCGGCGCGTGATGGAGGACATCAAGGCCGGCGGCCCGTTCAGCCGGTGCCACTTCATCGAGTTCATGGGCTGCCCCGGTGGATGCATCGGCGGTGGCGGCCAGCCGATTCCCACCTCGCCCGAGATCCGGGCGGCGCGCGCTCGGGCGATCTACCAGGAGGACGCCGAGTCCGCCGTGCGCAAGTCGCACGAGAACCCGGCGGTGCTGAAGCTGTACGGGGAGTTCTTCACGGACGGCCCGTGCGGCCACCGGAGCCACGAGCTCCTGCACACGCGCTACACGCCTCGGGGCAAGCACATCGGCTAGGTCCCGTCGCGACGAGGAGGGAGCGGG
>JBGAOB010000275.1:0-6213 GCA_044222045.1 Candidatus Eiseniibacteriota bacterium | reverse complement strand
CGGATCGCGCACGGGCGTCGCGCGAGCGCGCGTGGCCGCGACCAGCGCCAGCGACAGGGCGACGGCGCGGGCCGCGCCGCGCGGCATCATCGGTTCCGGCCGGCCGGCTCGATGCGGAATCGACGCACGCGTCCCGCGGCCGCCTCGGCCACGAGCAGCGAGCCGTCGGGTGCGAACGCCAGCGCCACCGGGCCCGCGAGGCCGTCCATCGTGGCGAGCGGCGTGCCGTCGCGCGCGAACAGCCACACGTCGCCGCCGCGCTCGTCGGCCAGCGCGACACGCGACGAGTCGTCCACCGCCACCGGGAGTTCGCCTTCGGCGCGCGCGCTGCCCACCGGCACCGTCCACGCGCCGAGCGGGCGGCCCGAGGCGTCCAGCCGCTGCACGCGCACCGCCGGCGCCGGCGCGGCGGCCTTGCGGGCCGGGCGCGACGGGTGCTCGCTCGTCACGAGCGCGCCGTCGGGGCCCGTGGCCACGCCCGCCAGCCGCTGGAACGAGCCCGGCCTGGGGCCGAATCCGCCGATCACGCGCTGGAAGCGCCCCGTGAAGTCGAAGCTCAGCACGCGGTCACGATCGCCGTCGGCCACGTACAGCGCGCCCCCGCGATCGCACGCGATGGCCACCGGCCGCACGCGACCCACGAACGGATCGCTCTCGAGCGCGGCCAGGTCCACGAGCACGCCGCGCAGGTGGCCCTGCAGGTCGTACGACACCACGCGCCGGTTCTCGACGTCGAGCACCGCCATGCCCGACGAGCCCTGCCGCGTCACCGCGGCGATGCGGCGGAACTGCCCCGCCTCGCTGCCGAGCGCGCCGGTGACGTCGAGCCACTCGCCGCGCGTGCCCCAGCGCAGCAGCGCGTTCACACCGGCATCGCTCACCGACACGCGGCCGAACGCGTCGGTCGCGACGCCGGCCGGCTGCGCCAGGCGACCGCCCGCGTCGGCGGGCAGCAGTTCGCCGGCCGCCACGAACGCGAACGGCATCTCGACCACCACGTGCAGCGTGTCGAACGCCTCCGCGGGCGCCGGCGTCCCCGCGCGCGCGAACGTGGTGCACGCCAGCAGCAGCAGCCCGGCCCACCGCGTGAGGACTGTCGAACTCCGCATCAGCGCCTCCCGCGCGCGATCAGAAGTCCGCGTGCAGACCGGCGCGGAAGCCCGCCGGGTCTTCCGGGTGCGGCGACACCTCCAGGCGCAGCGACGTGCCGGGCTCGCCCGGATGCCCCGCGATCCGCGCCGCGTGCAGCGCACTCACCAGCCGGTTCGCCACCGCCACGGCGAGCGCCGTGTTCGCGCGCAGACCGGCGCGCTGCGCGTCCTTCCGCTGGGCGCGGTAGCGCAGGA
The DNA here is from genome assembly GCA_044222045.1 of Candidatus Eiseniibacteriota bacterium. Lineage (GTDB taxonomy): Bacteria > Eisenbacteria > RBG-16-71-46 > RBG-16-71-46 > RBG-16-71-46 > JBGAMH01. The sequence continues at coordinate 4,867 of JBGAOB010000275.1, read as the reverse complement.
TGCTCTCGATGTCCGACCACGACCACGCGTCGGCGCCGCCGATCGAGTGTGCGGCGATGTACGCGCGGTAGCCGGCCATGTCCGGGTGATCCGGGTCGTACAGGTAGAGGTTCGCCGCGTCGCGCGAAACCACGTACAGGTTGTACTCGGAGCTGCTCAGGTAGTTGCCGACGTTGCGCAGGTACTCTTCGTCGCGGCCGCGCAGGTCGATCCCGGCGAACAACCGCGCGGTGCGCTCGAACGAGCCCTCGCGCATCGACTGCTGCAGTCGGAACGCCGTGAACGCCGTCCACGCCCCGAGCTCGGTGATGCCGAACACGGTCGCGCTGCGGCGGTGCCCCAGCGTGGCCTGCCCCCAGCCCGGGATCGTCAACGAGCGGAGCAGGATGCGCGCGCGCTCGGCGCCGAGCGGAGCGCTCTCCTCGTCGTCGGCGACGTGCGCGGCCTTCGCCTTCTTCGGCGACTTCGGCTTGCGCTTCGCGTCGTCGAAGCCAGTGATGGTGGACGCCTGCAGCGCGAAGCCCGAGACGAGTTCCGGACGCGCCGGTGCGCCGGCCTCGAAACCGGTCGCGGCCGCGTGCACGTTCGCGGCCCAGATCAGCGCCAGCACGGCGCACCCCACCCGACGGAGCGAGCGCACGATCAGAATCTCCTCAGCAGCGCGGCACGCAGCGCCGGCCCGTGACGGTTCCAGCGCGCGCCCACCTTGAGGTCGAGGTCGCGCTGCAACGGCAGGTTGTGGAAGCGCGCGGTGCGCAGCGCGTCCCACGCGGACAGCAGGTGGTTCGCCCACACCGCCGCCTGCACGAAGCGCGACTGGCGGAGCGCACGGTCGGAGCGGTCGCGCCGGTCGGTGTAGCCCAGGAAGCCGGCCGTGCCCTGCGTGACGAAGCCCGCCTGCAGCGCCGGGTCACGCGAGAGCTGGTCGTAGAACGCCTCGCGGTCGCCCCGCCAGAGTTCCTGGAGGCGCGACGGGTCCACGCCCTCGCGTTGCAGGCGCACGAACGAGAACACGGCGTTGGAATCGTACGGGTTGCCCACGAAGCCCGCGGCCTTGTCGCGCCAGTCGTCGGCCTTGCGGTCGAGCAGCGCCATGCCGGCCCAACCGCCGGCCTCGGCGAGCAGGTAGAGCCAGCCGCTGCCCTCGCCGAGGTAGAACTGGCCGGTGCCGGGCAGCAGCGCCGACGCGGCGAACGCGCCGCCCTCGGACTTCCAGCCCTGCACGTCGACCTCGGCGTAGACCGAGTCCTCGGACATCCCCCACTCGCGCGTGATCGATCGCTGCGCGAGCCACAACTCGGGGTGCGCGCCGCCGTCCACCGTGCCGCGCGCGAACGCCGTGTAGGGCGCCGGCGCCGCCGCGCGCGGCGCCGAGGCGTGCACCAGCCCCGGCAGCGCGAGCAGCAGCAGCGCGAGCGCGACTTTCATCGCAGCAGCCCCAGCGGCACGGTCTCCACCTGCTCGCCCCCGGAACCCCGGAAACGCAGGCGCGCCACGTAGAGGCCGGCGGGCAACGCGCCCGGGTCCCACGTCTCGAGGTTGTCCGAGCGCTGCCCGGAGCGCGTGAACGACGCGACCTCGTGGCCCGACGCGTCGAGGATGCGGAATTCCACCTGCGCGCTCTCGCTGAGCCGGTAGGCGAAGTGCACCGGCTTGTTGCGCGCCGGGTTGGGATACGCCTTGAGGCTCGCGTGCTCGAGCGGGCCGGCCGCTGCGGCGGGCGCCACGGGTGTGCGCGAACCGGGCAGCGACGACGTGCGGCCGGGATCGCCGCCGAGCATCGGCCACACCGCGCTCGCGGCGCTCGTGGCGCCGAGCGGCGGGCTCCACGCGTGCAGCGTGCCCAGCCGGTCGGGCGCCACCAGGTCGAGCCGGCCGTCGCCGTCGAGGTCGGTCGCGAGCATGCTGCCGCGCGCACCGGAACCGGTGCCCAGCGGGAAGCCGTCGGGCGTGCGGCCCGAGGAGTTGTACGCGGCCACGACGCCGCTCGCGTTCAGCGCCAGCACGTCGCCGCGGCCGTCGCCGTCGAGATCGGCGCACAGTGGCGCCGTGCGCGTGGGCAGGTCCTCGGTGAAGCGCGGCTTCGGCCAGCCCGGCGAGGGGTAGCCGCTGGAGTTCACGAACGCGACGCGCGAATGCTGCGTCTGCACCAGGATCTCGGGGAAGCCGTCACCGTCGGGGTCGCCGGCGCCGAGGCCGCCCACGAGTGTGTCCCCGTACGAGTGCGCGAAACCCGGTCGCGCCTCGCCCGAAGGGCACCACGCCCACAGCCAGTCGAGGTGATGCGCCACCAGCGTGGGCTGCGCCGAGCACGAGGGCTCGGCATTCGCTCCCTGCCCGCCCATCGCGAGCCACAGGAAGTCGGGCGCGAAGCCGTTGCCGGCCGGGCGCTGCGGCCACGCGGGTCCACCGCCGGAGCCCGTCGCCCAGTCCCCGCAGCTGCCGAACACCGCGACATTGCCGAGCGTGTCGCCGGCCGCGAGCCAGCCGACCGGCGTCGGATCCGGGCCCGTCGGCACGCCCGCGCAGGTGGAAGGTCCGGTCTCGGTGCCGGTCTGCCAGAACGCGAGGCGCCCCGCGACCGGGCCGGGCAGCGGCTGCGACGTGTAGGCCACCGTGCCGTCGCGTCGCAGGCCGCGCACGCGGCCGTCGGTGCAGCCCACGAACACGAGGATGCCGGGCCACGTGCCGGCGATCACGGGCGGCGTGGTGGCGAGCGCCGGCAGCCGCACGGGCCAGCCGGGAAGCGGAAGGCCCGCCTGCGAAACCAGGTGCACGCGGCCGCCCAGCGTGTCGGCGGCGTCGTGGCGTTCGGTCACCACGGCGAACACGGCGCGCGGATTGACGAGCCCGGTGCCGGCGGCCGCCATCACGGGCAGCGGACGGTGCTCGAGCCGCGTGAACGCGTACGAGGTCGCCTCGGGATCGAGCGGCTGCCCGTCGGGCTTGACCGCGAACACGGCCGAGGAGTCCTCGCTCACGCGCCCGCCGCCGGCCCAGCAGATCTCGGGCTGGCCGTCGCCGGTCATGTCGATCGCCAGCAGCTGCGGGCCTTCGCGCGGGTAGTCGCCGGGCACCGGCCAGCCCGGCCGGTCCCACGTGCGCGAGGCCACGAACGTCATCACGCTGTCGGCGTCGGACGTGAACTCGATGCGCACGTGCGGGCGCGTGCCCTGGTTCGGGATCAGGTTCGGCTGCGTGGTGTCGGACAGCACCGCGGTCGTGCGGCGCTGGAACGGGTCGAGCGGGCTGCCGAGCGCGAACGGCGAGCCGCCGTCGCCGAGGTCGTCGAGGCCGTCGGCCTCGATCACGTCGAGCCCGTGACGGAACGGGTTGCTGTTCCAGCCGAAGTCCTCGTTCACGCGCAGCGAGGTGTTGAACGGGATCACGCTCTCGTCGACCTTCCACACGAGGATGCCGCCACCCGGAAGCAGGGCGTCGTACTCGAACCGGTCGGGCACCTTCGGCCCCAGGATCACGCGCGTGGCGGGGTCCTGGTCCAGTTCCACCGTGGTGCCCGGCGCCTGCCAGCGGTTCTCCAGCAGCAGGTACTCGTCGTCGGTGAGCGGCACGCGGTACATGACCGGGCTGCGCTCGTTGCCGGCGAGGTCCTGCGACGCGCCCCACTGCGGCGTCCGGAACTCGAGCGTGTCGGTGGTGAACTGGCGCTGGAACGGGTCCGTGCTCGGCGGCAGCAGCCCGGTCGCGTAGATCTCGGAACTGTCGGCCAGCAGCACCCGCGTGCCGAGCAGGTTGCCGCTGTCCATCAGCGTCCAGTAGCCCACCGTGGTCTGCCCGGTGGACACGTCGTAGATGTCGCCGAAGCCGAACAGGTTGTGCCCGTTCTCGTGCGCGAGCACGCCGTTGATCGTGCCGTAGTAGCCGTCCTGGTTGATCGTCTCCGGGACGAACGACACCTGCGTGATCGGCCGCGTGGTCGAATCGGGGAACACGATCTCGGTGGTGTCGAACAGGAAGATCGTGAACGACGGGATGTCCTCCTTCGAATCCTGGCGGACGTCGCTCTGCAGGTCACCACCCGCGTGGATGATCGTGTAGTACTGGTACGAGTCCCACGGGATCCGCGCGCCGCGGAGCGTCGACTGCGAATCGGCCGCGAAGAACATGCTGCGCGTCATGTGCACGGCCGCGTCGTAGATGCCCTGCCCGAACGTCCACGGCCCGAGGTCGGCCATGTCGTTCAGGTGGTACGCGCTGTCCTCCTCCGCCGGGTAGACGTCGGTGACGACCACCGTGCGCCCGTACGACATCGCTTCGTAGTAGCGCTGCAGCGCCTCGGCGTGCTTCTGGTAGAACGTGCGGTTGTGCGGCGGACGATCCAGCGGCACCGCGTTCGGATCCGGACCCGAGAGGTCGAACCGGCCGTCGCCCGTGGAGGCCGTGCCCCCGCGATCGTTCAGGAAGTCGATGCGGAGCAGCGCCATGTGGATGGTGTCGGGCGGCGCCGAAACGCCCTGGCGCGCGAACGCTCCGCCGGCCTCGCCGGGCGCCGGCATCTCCGCGTGGCTGCGCAGCCGCGCGCGGTCCACGCGCGGGCCGCGGCCCTGCAGCACCCGCTCCATGGGCTGGAACGCGCGCAGGCGGGCGGCGCGCAGTTCGTAGGCGCGCTGCTCGGCGGGCGTCATCACGCTACCGCGCGGAGTGATCCCGCGGCGGCGCGCTTCGGCGGCCGCCTCGGGGGTGGTCAGCGGCTGGATGCGCACCACTTCGGCCGCAAGAGCCGCCGCGCTGCCCAGGATCCCGGCCAGCAGGATCGTGAACAGCGCGGCGGTGGAGAACGGGCGTTGCGACGCCATGCAGGACACTCGCACGTGGGACGGAGGAAGCCTTAGAACCGGTAGCCGAC
>JBGAOB010000274.1:0-7883 GCA_044222045.1 Candidatus Eiseniibacteriota bacterium | reverse complement strand
CGAACGATGCGACCATCACGAAGCTCGCGCCGGTGTTGGTGTCGCAAGCGAACGACTTGAGCGCGGTGCCCGCGACTCCACAGTCGTTCCAACTCAGGTTGACGCCCGCGGCGTGAGCGAGAGAACTCGTCGCGAGCAGGGCGACGACGGCGAGTGGCAGGAGAGTGCGCTTCATGCGAATGGCTCCGGTCCAGCGTGCGGTGCGGCCCGGGTGGTACTGCGCCACCGGAGAGATCCTGCGGGGGAGCTGAAACCATAAGCCGGGTACTCCGGTCGGCATAGCGCAATTCCGTATCCCGAGGCCGGGTCGACAGGCCGGGTCACCCGTCCTAACCTGCCGCGCACGTTCACCGCAGGCCGAACGCCATGGAGGTGCGCATGTCCCAGACCCCCGATGCACCGGATCACGCCCGGCGCGAGTTCCTGAAGCTCGCCGGCGCCGCGGCCATCGCCGCCGCGCTCCCGCCCGTCTCGCAGGCCTTCGCGCAGGGCGCGCCCGCCGCGGCCAAGAAGCCCGCCGCGACCACGACGCCCGCACCCGCCGCCGCGGCACCGGAGGCGCCGGCCCCGCCCTCCCAAGACGCGCTCGCCCTCGCCGCCGTCCTGCGTCGCCGCGTGAAGGCGCAGTTGACCGACGCGCAGTGGGAGAGCATCGCCCGCGACTTCGACTTCGACCTCTCGCTCGGCAAGCGGCTGCGCGCGATCCCGTTCGCGAACGCCGACGAACCCGACGTCACCTTCAAGGCCTGAGGGGCGCATGAGCGATTCCGACCTGCTGTTCCTGCCCGTGCGCGAAATCGCCGCGAAGCTGCGTGCGAAGTCCGTCACGTCCGTCGCGCTCACCGAGGCGAGCCTTTCGCGCCTCGAGACGCTCGGCCCGAAGTTCAACGCCGTGGTCACGGTGATGCGCGAGAGCGCGCTCGCCGAAGCGCGCGCCGCCGACGCCGAGCTGCGCGCGGGCCGCTCGCGCGGATTGCTGCACGGCATTCCCTACGGCGTGAAGGACCTGCTCGCCACCAAGGGCGTGCCCACCACGTGGGGGGCGGAGCCGTACCGGAACCAGGTGTTCGACCACGACGCGACCGTGGTCACCCGGTTGCGCGCGGCGGGCGCGGTGCTGGTCGCCAAGCTCGCGATGGTCGAACTCGCGGGCGGCATGGGCTACAACCACGCCGACGCCTCGTTCACCGGCCCCGGCCTGACGCCGTGGAACCGCGGCTTCTGGAGCGGCGGCTCGTCGAGCGGGCCCGGCGCCGCGGTCGCGTCCGGGTGCGTGGCGTTCGCGATCGGCTCCGAGACGAGCGGCTCGATCCTGACCCCGTCGGCGTTCTGCGGCGTCACCGGCCTGCGGCCCACGTACGGGCTCGTCAGCCGCCACGGCGCGATGGCGCTGTGCTGGACGCTCGACAAGCTCGGCCCCATGGCGCGCGGCGCCGACGACACGGCGCTGGTGCTCGCCGCGATCGCCGGGCCCGATCCGCTGGACCCGACGCTCTCCGGGCGCTCGTTCACCTGGACCGCGCCGCCGGTCAAGCGCACGGTCAAGCTCAAGGTCGCGGTGCCCAAGGGCTGCGTCGAGAAGGTGCAGCCGGCGGTGCGCGAGAACTTCGAGGCGGCGCTCGCCGCCATGGCCGACGTGTTCGAGGTGACGCGCGACGTCGAGTGGCCCGACCTGCCGTGGGGGGCCTCGGTCGGCACCATCGTCGGCTGCGAGGGCGCGTCGGCGTTCCGCGAGCTGCTCGAGTCGGGCGAGGTGGCGAAGCTCAAGTGCCCGGCCGACCGCACCGGCGGCTACTCGAGCCTGCTCACGCCCGCGGTCGACTACCTGCACGCGATGCGCCTGCGCCGGCCGATGCGCGCGGCGATGAAGGCGCTGTTCGCGAAGTACGACGTGGTGGCGACGCCGACGCGCGCGAGCGTGGCGTACCCCGCGAACCAGAACTTCGAGACCGTCTATCCCGGCCTGAGCGGCGGTCCGCCGGTGATCGCGGCCGGCAACCTGACCGGCCTGCCGGCGATCGCGCTGCCCGATGGTTTCGGCGAGAACGGGCTGCCCACTTCGATCGCGTTCCTCGGCGCCCCGTTCGCGGAGCGCCGGCTCGCCGAGATCGGCTGCCTGTACCAGCAGCGCACGGAATGGCACACGAAGCGCCCCGCGGGAGTCTGACGCGCGGCCGAAGGGATTCCCGGAACACCCCACGGAGGAGACGACGATGACGAAGCAGGGACGGATCGTGCTGGCGGCCGCGTTCGCGGCGTTCGTGGCCGCGGGCTGCGCGATGGACGTGGCCAAGCAGCTCACGAGCAACGAGCAGGTGCGCACGCAGGTGCTGGACGCGATCGTGGCCAACAAGGACCTCACCGGCCAGCTGCTCGCCAAGCTCACCGCGACCGATTCGACGCGCGTCGGGTTCGTGGACGCGATGCTGCAGAACGAGGAGGTCGCCAAGCAGGTGATCGTGCGCGTGGGCACCAACCCCAACGCGATCGACATGGTGCTGGGCGTGGCCGCGCGCGACAGCGTGACCCGCGACCACGTGCTGACGCTGGTCAAGGGCATCGCGCTCGCCAGCCAGCTGGCGGCGGCGAAGACGTACCGCCTCACCCGAAACGCCCCGCCCCACGCGACCCACGTCGCGCGGGCCGGTCTGCGTCCGGGGGGCGCTCAGGCGACCTGCTTCATCGCCTCCTGCACGTCGCCTTCCGCGAGGCGCTTGGCCAGTACGAGCCGCGCGCGAGCATCGGCTTGAGCTCGTCGCGCGTCACGCTGATCTCTGCTCGCGCGCCCGGGCCTCGAACGTGTCGAGCAGGCTGCGCAGCGCCAGCGGCAGCGTGGTGGGGTCGCCGCTCCAGTGGGCGCGCAGGTACTGCTCGGTCTCGCGCTCCATGTCCTCGGACAGCGCCATGATGCGCTTCAGCCGAGCATGCCGGCGAGCCCGCCGCGGCGCGAACACGGCGCGCATCACGATCACCATGACGACGATGTCGACCAGCACGAACGCGACGATGGCCCAGGTCAGCATGCGGTGCTCCTCGGGAAGCGGCGGATGCCCAGGCGGCGCGCCGCGCGTACGTGCGCGGGGCGGCCGGGGACGAGGACGACGGCGCCCGCACCGGCGGGCGAGCGTGAGGCGGGCGGTGTCGCCGCCGGCGCTCGCGAACGCGAGCGTGACGCCGAGGCGTTCGAGCGCCGAGCCCTCGGCGATGCCGGTGCGCAGCCGCCACGCGTCGAGCAGCGCGTCGGGACCGGCGAGCACGACCGCGGCGACCACCAGCGGGGCGGCGCCGAGCGCGCCGGCGCTGGCGGCGCACTGCATGGCGTCGTACGCGGCCACGCCGGGCGCGCAGGCGCGCAGCGCGGCGTCGGCGTCGCGGCCGGCGGCGCGGATCACGGCGCCTTCGCCGTCGGCGAGCGACCAGCGGCCGGCGTCGGAGACGAGCAGCACGGGCTCGGCGCTCGCGGCCGCGAGGTGAGCGACCACGGCGTGGAAGAAGCGGTCGGCGGCGGCGCCGTCGGGCGCGCCCACGACGAGCAGTCCCCGCACCCCGGCGAGTTGCGCGGCCACCGCGTCGCCGCCCGGCAGCGACGCGAGCGCGGGCGCGGGCAGCGACGCGAGCCGCACCCACAGCGCCTCGTGCTCGCCGGCCACGCGCGCGACGGCGTAGCGGCGTCCGTCGTCCGCGCCCACGACGCCCGCGCGCACGCCTCGCGCGCCGCGGGTCCGCCGTTGTCGGCGAGGCGCGCGCGCAACCCGTTCGTACGCACAAGAGCGGCTGCGCGCCGGCGTCGCGCCACGCGCCGTCCCGGCGCAGGCGCGGCGGGCGGCCGGGCCGCAGCAGCAGCGCGTCACCTCGCCGGCCAGCAGCGCCAGCGGGTCGCCGCGCCGCCTGCGGGCCCAGGGCACGTCGTTGCCCGTCTCGCGCGCGACCGACTGGAACGCCTCGCGCAGCGCGTCGAGCGCGCTCGCGCGCTGCTTGAGCCGCGCCGCTTCGCCGTCGTCGCCCAGGCCGAGCTCGTCCATGCGGCGCGCCGCTTCGAGCATCAGCCCCTCGGTGCTCTCCGTCACCGCGCGCGCCCCGGTGTGCGGCTGGGCGCGGAACTCGAACGTGCCCGACTTCCACGTGAACAGCACGAACGCCGCGCCGTCACCCTCGTGGTACTCGTCGTCGACCGCGTTCACGATCTGGCCGCGGTCGAAGTACAGGTACCCGCGGCGTCCGTCCCGCGTCACGCTCAGCTCGCCGGTGGCGCCGTTGAGCATGAACAGCTGCCCGAGGTCGAACAGGCTGAGCAGCCCGAGTTCGCCGGACAGCACGGGCGCGGACGCGGACGGCATCAGGCGGCCTTCTCGCGCGGTGGCGGCGTCGCGCGCTCGAGCGACGGCAGCAGTTCCTTGCTCGACAGGTGCGGCAGCGCGTCCTGGGCGCTCACGACACCCTCGCGCACCAGCTGCAGCACCGCGTCGTCCATGCACTGCATGCCTTCCTTGCGCCCGGTCTGGATCACGCTCTGGAGCTGGAACACCTTCTTCTCGCGGATCAGCGCGGACACGGCCGGCGTGCCGATGAGCACTTCGAGCGCGAGCGCGCGGCCCTTGCCGTCGGCGCGGCGCAGCAGCCGCTGCGCGAGCACGCCCTTGAGCGACTCGGACAGCATCAGGCGCGCCTGCGCCTGGCGCTCGCCGTCGAACGAATCGAGGATGCGGTCCACGGTCTGCGTGGCGCTCATGGTGTGCAGCGTCGCGAACACGAGCTGCCCCGTGGCCGCGGCGGTCATCGCCAGCGCCATGGTCTCCACGTCGCGCATCTCGCCGACCATGATCACGTCCGGGTCCTCGCGCAGTGCGCCGTGCAGCGCCTTGGCGAAGCTGGGCGTGTTGCGGCCGACCTCGCGCTGCGTGATCAGGCACTGCTTGTTCGTGTGCCGGTACTCGATCGGGTCCTCGATCGTCAGGATGTGCTTCCTGCGCGTGCGGTTGATGTGGTCCAGCAGCGCCGCGAGCGTGCTCGACTTGCCGGTGCCGGGCGGGCCGGTCACGACCACCAGGCCGCGCGGCATGTCGGTGAGCTTCTCGAGCATGGGCGGCAGCCCGAGCTGGTCCATGGACAGGATCTGGCTCGGCAGCATGCGGAACGCGCCCGCGGGCCCCTTGCTCTGCTCGTAGATGTTGCAGCGCGCGCGCGCGACGTCGGGCACTTCGTACGAGAAGTCGACGTCCTTGTTCTGGTCGTACCGGGCGCGCGTGGGGCCGTCCATGATCTCGAACAAGAGCGTCTCGCTCATCTCGCGGGTGAGCGGTTCGTAGGGAATGGGCGTGATCTCGCCGTTGATCCGCACCATCGGCGGCGAGCCGGTGGTCATGTGCAGATCCGAGGCGCCCTGTTCCTTGACCAGCTTGAGGATCGCGTCGATGCGCGCCATGTCTCCTCCCGCGCCGGAAATGCGCGGACACACCCCCGGCGGAACGGCCGCCGGGCCGAAGGGTCGATTCGCCGGAGTTTTCGGCCCCGGCCGCGACGCTCTGTACCTCCATCTTGGCGCTCAGTTTCCGTCATGGAGGTGCCGACAACCCCGGCACCGGAATCCGGAGGTCCGCGCATGTCCCGTTACGTCGAAAAGCTGCGGGTCCCGGTCCGTCTGGCAGCGATCGGGTGCGAACCGACCGAGGGGATCCTGTCCCTCTTTCCGCGCGCCGAGCTGCACGACGGGCCGGAGACCCTGCTCGAACGGCTCAACACGCGCACGCGCGTGGTGCCGTTCCAGCGTGCCGAGGACGATGCCGTCCTGCTCGTGACGCGCAGCCGCATCGAGTGGGTGCTGGCCGGACCGGGGATCGACCCGCGGCTGGTGCAGGTGCCGCCGTTCTATACGCGCGAGGAACGAGTCAGCGTCGGCTCAGGTCGAGGCGCGGTTGAGGACTGCTTTCGATCGAGATGCCGGACCACTTCAATCGCGTCTCGGACTTCTGAACGGCGACGACGATTTCTTTCCGCTCTGACCGCGGTCGGCACTATGCTGATCCGCAAATCGTGCGTGATCGTGCGCGTCCGGGCCGCGGGAGGGATTCCGAAGAAGGCAGCCTGAGCCCGCGCCGTACGGCGGGAGGAGGCTGCGATGACGGATCCAGGAGCTGATCGAAGCTGGTCGTGGGCCAGACGCCCCGATCGGGCGACCTCGACCGCCTGCGCCGAACTCGACGAGTTGCGCCAGGCGAGCCGCAAGCTGCTCTGGTCGCGAGCCGCCGCCGACGCGGTTTCCGAGCTGATCCGCGCGAGCGAGGACGGCATCATCCTCGAGGTGAACCGGGCCTGCTGCGAGATGCACGGCTGGACGCGAGAGGAGTTGCTCGGCCAGCACATCACGAGCCTGCACGCGCTGGGCACGCCCCGCTTCGAGGACGTGCAACCGCTGCTCGAGGCCCAGCGATCCGCGCACTTCGGGGCCGTCCACCGGCGGCGCGACGGTTCGACCTTTCCGGTGCAGGTGCACCTGAGCATCATCGAGATCGACGGCGAGCGGCAGTCGCTCGGCGTGGTGAAGGACCTGAGCGAGCAGGCGCGTCACGAAGCGACCGTGCGCGCCATCGCGAGCGGCGTGTCGGCCAAGGCCGGGCACGAGTTCTTCCGCACGCTGCTGGGCCAGCTCGCCGGGGCTCTCGACGCCGACTACGCATTCGTCGGCGAGTACCGGCCGGGGCCGCCGCCCCAGGTGCGCATGATCGCGATGACGCACCACGGCGAGCCGCACCCCGCCGGTGACTACACGCTCGCCGGGACGCCATGCGAGAACGTCATCGGCCGCGACGTGTGCGCGTGGCCGCGCGACATCCAGGCCGCGTTCCCGACCGACGCGGCGCTCGTCGAGATGGGCGCCGAGGGCTACGCAGGAGTGCCGCTCACGCGCAGCGACGGCGCACCGCTCGGCCTGATGGCGATCGTCACGTGCCGGCCCATCGAGGACGTGCCCCGCGTCGAATCGCTGCTGCAGATCTTCGCCGCACGGGCCGCGTCCGAACTGGAGCGGCTGCAGTCCGAGCAGGCGCTGCACCGCAGCGAAGCGCTGCTGCGCGAGCTGATCGACCACACGCCCGCCGTGGTGCTGATCAAGGACGTCGAAGGGCGCCTGTTGCTCGCCAATCGCGAGTTCGAGCGCAAGAGCGGCGAGCCCCTGGCCGAGTCGCTCGGGCGAGTCGTGCTCGAGCAGTTCGAGGACGAGACGGCGCGCCGGTTGCTCGCCAACGATCAGGCCGTGCTCGAGGCGCGCCGGCCGCTGCAGTTCGAGGAGGAGGTCGTCACGCGTGCGGGGGCGCGGCGGACCTACATCGCGGACAAGCTGCCGCTCCTCGACGCGACCGGCACACCGTACGCGCTCTGCACCATCGCGACGGACATCACCGAGCGCAAGGCCATCGAGGCGCGGCTGCGCGAGGTGCAGCGGCTGGAGAGCGTCGGCGTGCTCGCCGGGGGCGTCGCCCACGACTTCAACAACCTGCTCACCGCGATCCAGGGCTACACCGACCTGGCGATCCAGGAGGCGGGCGAAGGGAGCGAAGTGGGCCGGCTGCTCGCCGAGGCGCAGTCCGCCTCGCGCCGCGCGGCCGGGTTGACGCGCCAGTTGCTCGCGTTCGCGCGCCGCCAGGCGCTCGCGCCCCGGCGCGTGGAGTTGCGGCCCGCGATCGACGAGGTCGCCGCGCTGCTGCGCCCGCTCACGGGCGAGCGCATCCGCGTGGTCGTGACGGTGCCGGGCGGCCTCTGGGCCGTGCACGCCGATCCCGGCCAGCTCGAACAGGTGCTGGTCCACCTCATGGTCCACGCGCGCGACGCGATGCCGGCCGGCGGCACGCTCGCGTTCGAGGCCGAGAACGTCACGCTCGCCGCGGGCC
>JBGAOB010000273.1:0-6242 GCA_044222045.1 Candidatus Eiseniibacteriota bacterium | reverse complement strand
GGGGCGGCGCCCGCAGGCACCGCCCCGCCACGTGTCCGCCGGCGTCAGCGCGTGCGCAGCACCGTCACGCGCGAGCCGTACGTGCGGCCGTCCACCGTCAGCCGCGCGAAGTACACGCCGTCGCGGACGCCGCGCGCCTCCCACGACACGTCCGTGTCGCCCGCGCCCAGTCGTGCGTGCGCGAGCGTCGCGACGCGACGGCCCGCGAGGTCGTAGACGCCCAGGTCCACGTCGGCCGCCCGCGGCAGCGACACCACGAAGCGCGTCGCTCCGCCGGTCGGGTTCGGCCGCGCCGCCGACAGCGCCACGACCGCGGGACCACCGCCGGTGCCGAGCTGCGCCTGCCCGGTCGTGAGCCCGCCGAGCCGCGCACCGGCCGGCGACGAGACGTCGTAGCCCGCCACGCGCACTTCACCACCGTGCACCGCCCCCGCCCTGAGCCGCAGCCGCAGCGTGGCCGGCACCCGCGTGCCGCCGCCGTCCGCGAGCGACACGAAGCCGATCTCGACGCGTCCCGGCTGCGACCCGTCGGAGATCTGCAGCCAGTCGGAGCGCTCCGCGAACGTCACGCCCTCGAGCGTGTAGCGGTCGGCCGGGAACTGCAGCTGCAGCACCGCCGCCCCCACGTGATCCGCGCCGTCGAGCGTGACCGGGAGGTCCAGCGTGCTCGCGCCGCGCACGGGCTCGCCGAACGTCACCGCGACGCCGTCCGCCGGGTGCACTTCGGCGCTGTCCGGCCCGCCGCCGTGCAGGATGCGCCGTGCGCAGCAGATCAGGTCGGGAATCGTGAACTGCGTGTCGTGATTGCAGTCGAACAGCGCGGTGTTGACGGCGCACTGCTCCGGGTGGCGCAGGCAACGCGCCAGCAGCACCAGGTCGCGCACGTTCGTCAGGCCGTCGTGGTTTGCGTCGCAGGTGTCCGCGAGCGCCTGGCAAATGCCCACCGCGCGCCCCTCGGGCGCCACGTGCACGCAGATCGGCACGGCGTCGCCCTGCGGATCGGACGCCAGGTCGATCGCGCCGATCAGCGTTTCCATGGTGGTCGTGGAGTCCAACTGCACGAGCGCCGAGAGCACCGGGAACGTGCCCGGCGGAATCACCGCATCGGTCACCGAGAACAGCACGAACTCCATGTCGCCCGAACCGTCGACGGCGGGGTGCGTGACGATCGGCCAGCCCAGCGCGGGCCCGATCGGCGTCAGGCTGCGCACCGTGCCCCCGCCCGCGACGCGGCCCTGGATCGCGGCCAGCGGCGCGTGCGTGCGCACCGACAGCGGCGCCCGCGCCAGGCGATCCGGCCCGGCCCACACGTCGCACGGCAGCGTGCCGAGCGAGTCGTCGAAGATGCCGAGCGTCGCCTCGACGCAGCCGGCGACGGGGTTGCAGTCGCGCAGGTCGAACGGGAACACGCGCGAGCCGACGGGGCGACGCACCGCCGAGTCACCGCGGCACGAGCGCTGGAACACGTTCACCGTCACCGCGCGATCGGTCCACGGACCCGGAGGCATGGAGAGGTCCGCCGACCAGTGCGACGGCTGCGGTCCGCACTCGGGGATCGCGCTGCATGTGCTGTCGGACACGTCCACGACGGCGGTCAGCGTGGGGATCGGCGACATCACCGGCAGCCAGTACACCGATTCCACGTGCCAGCACGGCGCCGGCAGTGTGCCCTCGAGGCGCACGCGGAGCGTGTCGCCCATGCAGACGACCGGGGGGCACGTGTCGCAGGGCGCCGGCTCGTGGCCGATGAGCACCCGGTCGACGAACGGCAGCCCGCCGATGCCGCACGTGGGCCGCACGTCGAAGCGGGCGGGCCGCTCCTCGACGTGGCGCGCGAGCACCTGGCCCGACGCCGACAGCGTGCGCACGACCAGGCGGAGCAGGGCCTGCTGCGGGCCCGCGGACAAGCGACCGAGCGGCGCGACCGCGTGGATGTTCGGACACGGCTCGACGGGGCAGTCCACGTTCGGCCGGATCGACATCACCACGGTGATGCTGCGCTCACCGATCAGGATCGAGTCGGCGCCGCACGGAAAGCACACGTCGGCCACGAAGCGAATGCTGTCGTTCACGCAGGGGTTCGGTGGTTCGATGCGCCACGTCGCCGGCGAGACGATCGTGGTGTCGGTGGCCGTGCGGGCGGCGGCGGCCACGCCCGGGAGCACGGCGCAGATCGCGGCGAGCGCGACCGCGCAGGCGGCCCGACGGAGCGGGCGATGCGGCAGGCGGATCATGTCGACCTCGTGGGTAGGCCCGGTCAGGAGCCATGGGGCGCGATCAAGTTGCCCCCCGGGCCGCACCGGGGTCAATGGCGATGTTCCGATCCACGGGCCGAAACGAGCGTGGGGAGCCCGAACGCCCCCCACGCCGATGTCACCGCGAGGCCCGCGCCGTTCGTGGGCGTGTCGGGCCTCGCCCCCTCACTGGCCGGAGCCGGACGGCGCCGTGCGCGGCGCGTCCCACGCCGAAGGCGGCGGGAAGCGCAGGACCGGGCCGTTCGCCGTCTTGCCCGGCGCGACCGGCTCGGGCACCGCGTGCTTCACCGGCGGCAGCGACAACAGGTACGCGGCGATCGCGTGCGCGTCGTCGTCGCTCAGCTGGCTGAAGTTGAGCCACGGCATGACCGGCGCGAGTTGGCGACCGTCGGGGCGATTGCCGGTCTTGAGGGTCTTCACGATCTCGTCCTCGCTCCAGTATCCGAGCCCGGTCTCCTGGTCCGGCGTGAGGTTGGACGCGTAGACGACGCCCCACGGTCCCTCCCAGCCCATCTCGCTGCCGGAGAGGAACCGGCTCATGTCGGGCGCGCCGTAGAACGTGCCCGGCGTGTGGCAGTCGTTGCAGCCGATCACCGAGACCAGGTACTTGCCACGGGCGATCTTCGCCGCGGACGGCTTGCCGGCCTTGGCCGGCGCGGCTGCGCCCATGGAAAGGAATCCGCTGACGGCGACCAGGGCCACGAGCCCTGCCGCCAGGAGTCGAGTGCGCTTCATGCGATGGGACCTCCGAAACGCGTCACGCACCCGGACCGGCCCCCGCCGGTCGCGCGTGCGTGACGAACGTGGCCCCCAGTACGCGGGCACCGCGACCCGGGATTCAAGCGAGAACTGCGTCTCGGCCGCCGGGCGCCGCCGGCACGGAACGCGCCGGCGGTCGGTTCAGCGCTCGGGCTTGCGCGCGGTGAGCACCACGCGGTCGCCGAACACGTTGAACGCGCGCGTGAGCGGCAGGTTGAGCACGTCGAACGCGGACATGGCCGCGCGCTGCAGCACTCCCTTGGAACCGTGCGCGCGCCCGGGCGGAATCTTCGCCTGCTCCATCCGCACCTCGCCGAGCCCCGCGGAGCGCACGAGCCGCTCGAGCGAGCGCGGCGTGAACTCCCACAGGTGGTACGGCGGCTCGCGCAGCACGATGTCGCGACCGGCGAGCCCGTACAGCGCGAGTCCCGCGCGGCGGGCGAGCGAGTTCGTGGTGATCGGCCCGCGCAGGAACAGGTGCCCGCCCGGCGCGAGCACTCGGGCCACGTGCGCGAGCGTGACGAGGCAGTCGGGCACGTGCTCGAGCACGTCGCCCATGTACACGACGTCGAACGCGTCCGCGGGCAGGCCGGCCGACTCGAGCGAGCCGGTGACCACGTCCAGCCCCGACGAGCGCGCGTGCGCGGCTGCCTCGGACGACAGCTCCACGCCCTTCACCTGCCAGCCGCGATCGCGCGCATGCTTCAGCAGCAGCCCGTACGCCGGGCCCACCTCCAGCAGGCGCCCGGCGCGCGAACGGCCCTCGGACACCCGCAGCCGCTCGAACCGGTCGACGAGGCCACGGTTCTCGTCCGCGAACGCCGACTCGTCGGCGCTCGTGGCGTCGCTGCGGCCGCAACGGAAGTCCTGCTCGAAGTACGCCACGGAGTACATCGCCTCCAGCGTCTCGCCGGTGGGCTGCACGCGCAGGAAGCGCATGCCGCAACGCGTGCATTCGGCGGCCGGGAAGCGAAGTCCCATGTACTCGTAGCGCATCGGCAGCGGGCGGATCTCCTGCCCGCCGCACGCGAGGCACTGCTCCAGCGTGCGCGTGCGCGTTTCCACGTTCACGACGTCGCTCCGCTCGCCGCGCCCTCGGCCGCCGTGGCACGCACGGCCGCGCGGATCGGCGCACCGCCCAGGCAGCGGTCGCCGTCGTACATCACCGCGAGCTGGCCCGGCGCGACCGCCGGCTGCGGCGCGTCGAACCGCAACGCCACGCCACCGTCCGGCAGGGGCGTCAGCGTGGCGCTCACGCCGGCGTGGTTGTAGCGGATGCGCGCGGTCACGCGCGTGCCGGGCGCGGGCGGCGCCGGCAGCAGCCAGCGCACCGGCTCGGTGACGAGCCCGGGCGACCCGAGTTCGTCGCGCGTGCCCAGCGTGACCGTGTTCGCGGCCGCATCGATCGCGAGCACGTACCAGCGCTCCGCGCCCGCGAGCGCGAGCCCGCGCCGCTGGCCCACCGTGTAGTGCACCACGCCGCGGTGCGTGCCCAGCCGCTCGCCACGCGTGTTCACGAACGCGCCGGGCTCCGCGCCGCGCGTCTCGCCGAGCGAACCCTGCAGGAAGCCGGCGTAGTCGCCGTCGGGCACGAAGCACAGGTCCTGGCTCTCGACCTTGTCCCAGCACGCGAGCCCCAGCCGGCGGCCGTGCGCGCGGACCTCTTCCTTCGTGAGGTCGCCGAGCGGGAAGCACGCGCGCGGCAGCACCGCGTAGGGAATCGTGGCGAGCGCGTAGGTCTGGTCCTTGGCGGCGTCGCGCGCGCGGTACAGGCCCCACGCGCCGGACGCGTCGCGCTCGATCCGCGCGTAGTGGCCGGTCGCGAGCGCGTCGGCGCCCACCAGCTCCATGCGCGTGACGAGATCGCCGAACTTCAGGTGCTCGTTGCAGGCGGCGCACGGGTACGGCGTGCGCCCGTTCGCGTACGCGTCGGCGAACGGCTGCATCACGCGGTGGCGGAACACCTCCTCGGCGTCCACCACGTGGTGCGGGAAGCCCATCGCCATCGACACGCGCTTCGCGTCGTCGATCGCGTCGAGGGTGCAGCACGCGCGCGGGCTCATCGGCGTCTTGCCGTAGCACGCCAGCCGCAGCGTGATGCCCGTGACCTCGCAGCCCTGCTCCACCAGCAGCGCCGCCGCCACCGCGGAGTCCACGCCGCCGCTCATGGCGGCGAGCACGCGCCTCGCGCTCACGACGCGACTCCCGCCGCGCTCGCGCGGCGCGCCGCGGGCAGCGCCTCCGCGAGCACGGCCAGCGCGCCGTCCACGTCGGCCGTGGTGCTCGTGCGTCCCAGCGAGAAGCGCAGCGCGCACACCGCCAGCTCGCGCGGCACGCCCATCGCGGCCAGCACGGGCGAGGGTTCCACGGCGCCGCTCGCGCACGCCGCGCCCGCCGACACCATCACGCCGCGCGCGTCGAGCGCCATCAGCAGGTGGTCGCTGCGCGCGCCCGGGAACGACGCGTTCGTGGTGTTCGGCAGGCGCGCCACGCGCGCGCCGTGCACGACGACCCCGGCATCGAGCGTTCGCAGGCCGACCTCGAAGCGATCGCGCAGTGCGGCGAGCCGCGCCGCCTCGGCGGCCACCTCGGCCGCCGCGAGTTCCGCCGCGCGGCCGAGCGCCACGATGCCCGGCACGTTCTCCGTGCCGCCGCGACGGCCGCGCTCGTGACCGCTGCCGCGGAACAGCGGCTCCATCGGCGCGCCGCGGCGCACGATCAGCGCGGCCGCGCCCTTGGGGCCGCCGAACTTGTGCGCGGACAGCACCAGGAAGTCCACGCCGAGCTCCGCGAACGACACCGGCACCTTGCCCGCGGCCTGCACGGCGTCGCAGTGCACGAGCAGGCCGCGCGCGCGTGCGCGCGCCGCGATCTCGGCCACCGGCTGCAGCACGCCCGTCTCGTTGTTGGCGAGCATCACCGACACCACCGTGGAGCCCTCGGGCAGCGCGTCCACCGACTCGGACCGCGTGCGCCCGTCGGCGTCGCACGGCAGCACGTGCTCGTGCCAGCCCAGCTCGCGCAGCACGTCGGCCGCGCCGTGCACGGCGTGGTGCTCCACCGCCGCGAACGCCACGTGCCGGCCGACGTCGCGGCGCGCCCACGCGGCGCCGATCACGGCCAGGTGGTCGCCCTCGGTGCCTCCCGAGACGAACACCACCTCGCCGGCGTCCGCGCCGACCATCGCCGCGACCTGGGCGCGCGCGCGCTCCACGGCCGCGCGGACGC
>JBGAOB010000272.1:0-6252 GCA_044222045.1 Candidatus Eiseniibacteriota bacterium | reverse complement strand
CGGACGCGGCGTTCCTCGACACGCTCGAGCGGCGCACGTTCGAGTTCTTCCGCGACCACACCGATTCGCGCACCGGCTTGTCACCCGATCGCTGGCCGACGCCGTCGTTCGCGAGTTCGGCCGCGGCCGGCTTCGCGCTGACGGCGTGGCCGATCGGCGCGGAGCGGGGCTGGATGACGCGCGAGGAGGCGCGCACGCGCGCGCGCAACACGCTGGAGTTCCTGTGGAGCGCGCCGCAGGGCGACTCGGCGCGGGGCACGATCGGCCACCGTGGGTTCTTCTACCACTTCCTCGATCCCGTGACCGGCGCGCGGTTCGAGAACGTGGAGTTGTCCACGGTCGACACCGCGCTGCTGCTGGGCGGTGCGCTGTTCTGCCAGTCGTATTTCGACCGCAAGCACCCCGACGAGGCGCGCATCCGCGCCCTGACGGACTCGCTCGTGGCGCGCGCGGACTGGCGCTGGGCGAGCGTGCGGCCACCCACGATCGTGCTGGGCTGGGATCCGGAGCGCGGTCCCCAGCCGTACGACTGGCGTGGCTACAACGAAGCGCTGTTGATGCACGTGCTGGCGCTGGGCTCGCCGACGCACGCGCTCGGGCCCGAGACCTGGAAGGAATGGGAGAGCGGCTACCGCTGGGGCACGTTCCACGGGCAGGCCCACCTGGGCTTCGCCCCGCTGTTCGGGCACCACTTCTCGCACGTCTGGATCGACTTCCGCGGTATCCGCGATCCGTGGATGCGCGAGCACGGCATCGACTACTTCGAGAACACGCGGCGCGCCACGCTCGCGCAGCGCGCGTACGCGATCGCGAATCCGAACGGGTACCGCGGATACGGCGCCGACGCGTGGGGGCTGAGCGCCTGCGACGGGCCGCTGGACCGCACGCTTCGGCTGGACGGCCGCGACCGGGAGTTCTTCACGTATCGGGCGCGCGGGGCGAGCTTCACCGAGGTGGTGGACGACGGCACGCTCACGCCCAGCGCGGTGGGCGGATCGGTCCCGTTCGCCCCCGAGGTGTGCGTGCCGACGCTGCGCCGCATGCGCGAGACGTACGGTGATGCGCTGTTCGGCCGCTACGGCTTCGTGGACGCCTTCAACCCCACGCTGAACGTGGAGACGGCCACGCACCACGGCCGCGTGACGCCGGGCGTGGGCTGGTTCGACACGGACTACATCGGCATCGACCAGGGCGCGATGCTGGCGATGATCGAGAACCACCGGAGCGGGCTCGTGTGGCGGACGATGCGGCGCAACGCGCACCTCGTGCGCGGCCTGAAGGCCGCCGGATTCCGCGGCGGGTGGCTCGATGCGGCGGGAGGGAGCCGATGAGGCGTTCGCGGGCGGGGGCACTCGCGCTGGTCGTGGCGCTGGCGTGCGGCGCAGCCGTGGGCGCGTGCGCTCCGCGCGCCGGTGCGCCGGTGACGATCCGCTTCTGGGGCATGGGGCGCGAGGGCGAGGTCGTGGGCGAACTGGTCCGCGACTTCGAGCGCGAGAACCCCGGCGTGCGCGTGGTGGTGCAGCAGGTTCCGTGGTCGGCCGCGCACGAGAAGCTGCTGACGTCGCACGTGGGCCGCGCCACGCCGGACGTGTCGCAGCTGGGCAACAGCTGGATTCCCGAGTTCGCGGCGCTGCACGCGCTCGAACCCCTGGGCCCGTGGCTCGAGCGGTCCGCGGCGCTGCGGGACACGTCGTACTTCCCGGGCATCTGGAGCACGAACGTGCTCGACGGCGAGCCGTACGGCGTGCCGTGGTACGTCGACACACGCGTGCTGTTCTACCGCACGGACATCCTCGCCCGTGCCGGCTATCGCGAGATGCCGGAGTCCTGGGCCGAGTGGCGCAAGGCCATGGAGGCGGTCAAGCGGGTGGAAGGGCCCGACCGCTACGCGATCTTCCTGCCGTTCAACGAGTGGATGCAGCCGGCGGTTTTCGGGCTGCAGTGCGGCTCGCCGCTGCTCGCCGACAGCGCCACGCGCGGTGCGTTCCAGGAGCCGGAGTTCCGCAAGGCGTTCGACTTCTACCTGGGCCTCTACCGCGACCGGCTCGCGCCCGCGTACGGCAACAACGACATCGCGAACCTGTACCAGGAGTTCGAACGCGGCACGTTCTCCATGTACATCACCGGCCCGTGGAACCTGGGCGAGTTCGCGCGCCGGCTGCCCGACTCGCTGCAACACGCGTGGAGCACGGCGCCGCTGCCGGGGCCGACGGGGCCGGAGTCCGGCGTGTCGTTCGCGGGCGGATCGAGCCTCGTGGTCTACAAGGACTCGAAGCACAAGGACGCGGCATGGAAGCTCGTGGAGTTCCTGTCGCGGCCCGAGCAGCAGGTGCGCTTCTGGCGGCTGACGGGCGACCTGCCCGCGCGGCGCGAGGCCTGGGCCGACACGGCGCTCGCGAACGACGTGCGCATGCGCGCGTTCGCGACGCAGCTCGGCCGCACCGCCGCCACGCCGAAGCTGCCCGAGTGGGAGTTCATCGCCACGCGGCTGCTCGAGCAGTCCGAGCGCGCGATCCGCGGTGCGACGCCTCCCGACTCGGCGCTCGCCACGCTCGACCGGATCGTGGACCAGCTGCTGGAGAAGCGCCGCTGGCTGATCGCCCGCACGCTGGCCGCAGGAGGGAAGCCGTCGTGAGACTCGTGACCACGCGGGACCAGGCGCGCGCCGGGTGGATGTTCGCGGGCCCGGCCGTGGGCCTGATCGCCCTGTTCTTCTTCGTGCCGGTGATCGCCGGCTTCGTGCTGAGCTTCACGGACTTCGACATCTACGCGATCGGGGACCCGTCCACGGTGCGCTTCGTGGGGGGCGGCAACTACGCGAAGGTGCTGGCGAATCCCGAATTCTGGAACGCCCTGCGCGTGACGTTCGTGTACGTGGTGCTGGGCGCGCCCCTCTCGGTGATCACGTCGCTCGTGGCCGCGCTGCTCGTGAACGACAAGCTCGTGCGCGGCAAGACGTTCTTCCGCGTGGTGTTCTTCGCCCCGGTCGTGACCACGCTCGTGGCCGTGGCCATCGTGTGGCGCTACCTGTACCACCCCAGGTACGGCCTGTTCGACTACGCACTGTCGAGCATGGGGCTGCCGACGGTGGACTGGCTCGGCGACCCGCACTTCGCGCTGCTCGCGATCATCGTGCTCGCCGTGTGGAAGAACTTCGGCTACAACATGCTCATCTTCGTGGCCGGACTGCAGGCGATTCCCGACGAACTGTACGAGGCCGCCAACCTGGACGGCGCCGGTTGGTGGCAGCAGTTCCGACACGTGACGCTGCCCGGCCTCGCACCGGTGTTCCTGTTCGTGGGCGTGACCACCATGATCGGGAACTTCCAGCTGTTCTCCGAGCCCTACGTGATGACGCAGGGTGGCCCGCTGCGCAGCACGACCAGCGTCGTGCTGATGATGTACGAGGAGGGCTTCCGCTGGTGGCGCATGGGCATGGCGTCGGCGATCGCCTTCGTCCTCTTCGCGATCATCCTCACGAGCACGCTGATCCAGATGCGCCTGCAGGGAGGTGACCGCAAGTGAAACGCACCCTGCCGTCGATCCTGCTGCACACGGCGCTCGTGGTGGGCGCACTGCTCACGCTGACGCCGCTGCTGTGGATGGTGTCGGCGTCGTTCATGCCGACTGGCGAGGCGAACTCGTTCCCGCCGCGGCTGCTGCCGAGCGTGCCCACGTTCGAGCACTACGCCGACCTCTTCACGAAGCTGAACCTGGCCCGCAGCCTCACGAACAGCGTGATCATCTCCGTGTGCGCGACGATCCTGTCGCTGTTCATGAACTCGATGGCGGGCTACGCGTTCGCGAAACTGCGCTTCCCGGGACGCGAGGCGGCGTTCCGGGCGCTGCTCACGGCGCTCGTGATCCCGTCGCAGGTGGGCATGCTGCCGCTGTTCCTGCTGCTGAAGAGCCTCGGGCTCGTGAACAGCTACGCGGGCGTGCTCGTGCCGTGGATGGCGAGCGTGTTCGGCATCTTCATGATCCGGCAGTACGCGCTGAGCCTGCCCGACGATCTGCTCGACGCGGCACGCATCGACGGCGCGAGCGAGTGGCGCATCTTCTGGACGATCGTGCTGCCCACGATGGCTCCGGTGCTCGCGACGCTCGCGCTGTTCGTGTTCCTGGCTTCGTGGAACGACTTCCTGTGGCCGTTGATCACGTTGAGCGACGACCGCAAGTACACGCTGCCCGTGGCGCTGGCGAGCCTCGTCGGTGAACACGTGCAGGACACCGAGCTCATGATGGCGGGTTCGGTGCTGACCGTGCTGCCCGTGATGATGGTGTTCCTCGCCCTGCAGCGGTACTACATCCAGGGCGTGCTCCAGGGCAGCGTGAAGGGGTGACCCACATGGACCGCAGGTGGAGGCTCGTTCGTCGCGCGGGCGTGGTGCTCGCGTGCGTGCTCGGCATGTTCGGGGCGACGCCGGCCCGCGCGGCGACGGCCGCCCCGAAGGCGGCGGCGTCCAAGCGCGCCCTGCTGCCGCCGGCGATCGTGGTGGACGACGGCGAGGACGCTTCGCGCTGGCAGGCGATGCCCGCCAGCGGGGTGGAGATGAAGATCGGCACCGAAGCCGGCCCGAAAGGTCGCGCCCTGCGGGTGGACTTCAACTTCGCCAAGGGCGGTGGCTACGCCGTGCTGCACCGGGCGGTGTCGCTCGACCTGCCCGAGAACTACGCATTCACGTTCCGGATGCGCGGCGCATGCAAGCCGAACAACCTCGAGTTCAAGCTGCTCGACGCGAGCGGCGAGAACGTGTGGTGGTGTAACCGTCGCGACGTGGAGTTTCCGGCGGAGTGGACCGCGCAGTCGATCAAGAAGCGCCAGGTGTCGTTCGCCTGGGGCCCGCAGGGCGGCGGCGACCTGAAGCACGCGGCCGCGCTCGAGTTCGCGATCACCGCGGGCCAGGGCGGGCAGGGCACCGTGTGGTTCGACGAGCTCTCGCTGCAGCCATTGCCGCCGCCCAGTGCCACGCCGCCGCCGGTACTGGCGCGCGCGTCGACGTCCTCGCGGGGCACGGCACCCGGGGGCGTGCTCGACACGCTGGCCACGACCATGTGGCAGCCCGCACCGAAGGACGCGGCTCCGTGGCTGGAGCTGGACCTGCAGACCACGCGCGAGTTCGGCGGGCTGGTGCTGGACTGGGCGCCGGGCGCTCCGGGCCGCGACTACGTCGTGGAGGGCGCGGGGGACGACGGTGCGTGGAGGATGCTGCGCACGGTCGCGAAGGGTGACGGGGGGCGCGACTGGCTCGCGCTGGGCGAAGCCGAGGCGCGCATCGTGCGGCTGCGGCTGACCGGCCCGAACGCGGCGAAGGCGGCGCTCGCGCGCGTCGAGGTGATGCCGCTCGGCTGGGCGTCGACGGCGGACGTACTGTTCATGGCGATGGCCGAGCGCGCCTCGCGCGGCAACTTCCCGCGTGGCTACTCGCGCGAGCAGAGCTACTGGACCGTCGTGGGCGTGGACGGCGACCCGGACGAAGGGCTGTTCGACGAGGACGCGCGCCTCGAGACCGGGCGGGCGCAGTTCTCGATCGAGCCGTTCCTGCGCGTGGACGACCGCCTGGTCACGTGGGCCGACGTGAAGGGCGAGACGTTCCAGCACGGCGGCGACCTGCCGATCCCGAGCGTGCGCTGGCAGGCCAGCGGCGTGGAGCTGACGACGACCGCGTTCGCCCGCGGCACGTCCGGCGCATCGGCGCTGGTCGCCCGCTACGTGCTGCGGAACACCTCGACCGAGGGCAAGGTCGTCGAGCTGGACCTGGCGATCCGGCCGTTCCAGGTGAACCCGCCGAGCCAGTTCCTCAACACGGCCGGCGGCGCCGCGCGTATCCGCGAGCTGCAGCGCGAGGGCGACCTCGTGCGCGTGAACGGTGACCGTGTCGTGCGGAGCCTGGCGCCGATCGACGACTTCCGCTGCGCCACGTTCGATCAGGGTGATCCCGTCGCGATGCTGCGAGGCGGCGCGCTGCCCGCCGCGGACAAGCTCGTGGATCCGCAGGAGCGGGCGACCGGCGTGATGACGTACCGGCTGTCGGTCCCGGCCGGCGGTTCGCGCGAGGTGGCGTTGCTGATCCCGTTCCATGGCGAGCCCGAGGCGGTTCCGGGCGGGGATGGCGTGGCCGCGCGCTGGCAGGCGGAAGTCGCCGCGGAGTGGCGAAAGAAGCTCGACGTCGTGGGGATCTCGCTGGGCGGCGACGGCGCGGACGTCGCGCGCACGCTGCGGGCGCAGCTGGGCTACGTGCTCGTCAATCG
>JBGAOB010000271.1:0-6437 GCA_044222045.1 Candidatus Eiseniibacteriota bacterium | reverse complement strand
GAACGGCAAGCGCTGCAACGAGACGAACGACCTGCAGTTCGACCACATCATCCCGCCGTCACGCGGCGGCGACGGCTCGCTGGGCAACGTCCGGCTCCGCTGCCGGGCGCACAACCTGCACGCGGCCGAGAAGCTCTACGGGCGCGAGTTCGTGCAGAACAAGCGCGACGAGGCGAAGGGCCGGCGCGCGCGCGCAGCAGCGCGAGGCCGAGCGGCGCGGGTGAACGCGCGAGGCGGCGCTCCGGGAGCGGCGGGTGAACGAGCACGCGCGAGTCCGTCGCCGATGCCGCGTCGAACGCCGCGGAACGGCAACGCGCAGCGGCCCACGCTGAACGAACCGCGCGCAACGCTGAGCGCGAGCAGCAACGCGCCGCAGACGAATCTGCACGCGCCGCACGCGAAGCCGAGCGTCGCGCCGCCGCCAAACGCCACGAGGCCGAGCGCGCGAACGTGAGCTGGCCCGCGCGCAGGAACGCCAGCAACGCGAGGCCCGGTGCGCCGAGCGCGAGGCCACCCGACATGCCGAGCGCGAACGTCGCGCCGCGGAAGCCGCCGCCCGCGCGAAGGCCGAGGAACTGGTGCCGGCGTTGCGCTCACTCGGCTGCAGTCGCGAACAGGCGCTGGCCGCGGCCGCTCACGCCGCGCACATTCCCGACGCGCCGCTCGGGCAACGCGTGCTCGCCGCCGTCCGCAGCCTGGGGCCGCGCGGCGCGCGGAAGGTCCGCCCCGAGGCGGCGTGATGCGCGGCGAAGGCCGCGTGCAGCGCGGGCGTCGGCGAGTCCGCGATCTCGTCCCACGGTGCGGCGGCGCGCGGCCTTCGCCGGCCCGCCATGCGGCGCCCGCCCGCTACGCCGCGAAGTGGTCCCAGCCGCGCGGCGTGATCGGGGCGCTGCGGCCGTCGGGCGTGATGCCCACCAGGCCGCGCACCTCGGTCACGCGCCCGATCGCGGTCAGCGGGCACGCGGCACTCGCGGCGGCCGCGGCGACCACGTCCCAGCGCTCGGGGTCCACCGCCAGGATCAGCTCGTAGTCGTCGCCGGGCGCCGGTCGGAACACCAGCTCGATCGCCATCGCGCTGCGCTCCGACGCCTGCGCGCGCACGGCCAGCCGCGTGGCGGCTTCGCGCTGCGCGGGGTCGGCGGGCCAGCGCGACCATTCCACTTCGGCACCCACGCCGCTCGCCTCGCACAGGTGCGCGAGGTCGCTGGCGAAGCCGTCGCTCACGTCCACCGCGGCGCGAACGCCACCGGCGGCGGCCATCGCGCGCGCGGCGCGCACGCGCGACGGCGGCGCTTCGTACGCGGCGCGCAGCGCGTCGGGCACGCCGACGCCCGAGGCCTGGCAGTCCAGCACGGCGGCCGCGCGGCCGGGCCAGCCGGTCACGGCCAGCACGTCACCGGCGCGCGCGCCGGAGCGCGTCCCCGCGTCGCCGCGCTCCACCTCGCCGAGCAACGTGAGGCTCCACCACGCGGGGCCGGGCGACGAGGCGAGGTTGCCGCCCACCACGGCGGCGCCGTCGGCGGCCAGCGCCACCGCGCACGCGCGCTCGACGCCTTCCATCCAGTCCGCGTCGGTCGCGGTGGGTGCGCCGGCCGACACCAACGCCCAGCGCGGCACGGCGGCCATCGCGGCCAGGTCGGACAGGTTCGCGGCGGCCAGTCGCAGCCCGAGCGCCTCGGGCGCCATGGCGCCGGCGCGCCAGTGGCGGCCCTCCACGAACGCGTCGGTGGTGGCCACCAGGTCGAAGCCGTCGCGCATGCGCATCACGGCGGCGTCGTCGCCGGGGCCCACGATCACGCCTTCGCCGGGCGGCAGCCCCGCGACCAGCCCACGAATACGTTCGAACTCACCCGGAGTGCGCATGACGGTCGGACCTTTCCCGCTCGGCGGGAAGCAGTGTGATCAGCAGCACCGCGGCGAGGGCGGCGAACGCGGCGCCCATGCCGAACGTGGCCACGGGGCCCCGGCGATCCCAGAGCAGCCCCGCGATCACGCTGGCCGGCAGCAGCGCCAGCCCCACCACGGCGTAGTACATGCCGAAGGCCGTGCCGCGCTGCGTGGCCGGCACGAGATCGGCGATCAGGCTCTTCTGTTGTCCTTCGAGCAGCGCACTGTGGAGCCCCAGCACCAGGAACGCCGCGGTCCACAGTATCGGCCGGTCGCCGAAGGCGAACAGGGCGTAGACGCCTGCATAGAGCGCGTACGCCGCCAGCAGCAGGGGGCGCCGACCGATGCGGTCGGACAGCCCGCCCAGCGGGTACGACAGCAGCGCGTACACGATGTTGTAGGCGAAGTAGACCAGCGTCACGTGCGCGGGCGACACGCCCAGCGAGCCGGCGCGCAGCAGTGCGAACGCCATGCTGCTGTTGCCGAGCTGGAAGACACCGTCCACCAGCAGGAAGCGCCGGAACGCGCCCGAGGGCAGGAACGGCGCCGCGCCGGCGCGGGACGGCGGGGCCGCGCGATGCGGCGCGCGAAGGAAGAAGAGCAGCGTGACCAGGCACAGCGCTGCGGGGATCGCGGAGATCGCGAAGATGCGGCGGAAGTCCTCGAGCCCGGCGGGCTGCCCGGAGAGCAGCGCCCACGCCACGAGCGGGCCCACCGCGGCGCCCAGCGTGTCGAGCCCGCGGTGGAAGCCGAACGCGCGGCCGCGCGTGGCGGGCTCGGTGGAATCGGCGAGCAGCGCGTCGCGCGGCGGGTTGCGCAGCCCCTTGCCGAAGCGGTCGGCGAAGCGAAGGAACAGCACCGCCGGCCACGAGGCGGCCAGCGCGAGCAGCGCCTTGGCCACGCCCGAAAGTCCGTAGCCCGCGGCGAGCAGCGGTTTCCGCCGACCGGTCACGTCCGAGAGCCAGCCCGAACCGATGCGCAGCAGCGCGGCGGTCGCCTCGGCGATGCCCTCGATCACGCCCAGGCTGGTCACCGACGCGCCCAGCACGCGCGTGATGAACAGCGGCAGCACGGGCACGATCATCTCGGTGCTGACGTCGGTGAAGAACGACACCACGCCCAGCACCACCACGTTGCGCGTGATGCCGGCGAAAGGACCGGAGGGCGGGGCTGGCGCCGAATCGGGCGCGGCGGGCGGGTTCGGGCTCATGTCGCGCGGCAGCCTAGCCCGGACGATTCATGAACGGCGAGCCGAGAGTGCGAGAGGGCGGCGGGCCGCAAGGCGTGGAAGCGGGCCGTATCGGAAGCGTGCCCGAGACACGCCGAGGAGCGCCCTCTTCCAGAACGCGGTGGACCGAAGGAAGATCGCGCTCGCGGGCGGCCGGCCCATGAAGAGCCCGGGCCCGCCCGACGTGGGGCGGGGCGCGACGCGGGAGCGGCGGCGCCGGGAAGGCGCGGGTGGGGCACTTCGCCCATCCGAACCCACGAAATTCCCCGGCCCGCCCTGTGATTCGGCTCCGCCGCGACGGTCCCAGTCTCCGGTAGACCGGCCTCATCCCCCACGGAGACTCCCATGCGCCTCGCCCGTCTTGCGCTGCTCCCGCTGCTCGCACTGCTGCTGCTCCCCTCCCGCGACGCCCGCGCGGCCTGGTCGAACGACCCCACCGCGGGCCTGCCGATCGCCGCCGGGACCTCGGTCCAGAACAGCCCCTCGGCCGTACCGGATGGGACCGGCGGGATGATCGTGGCCTACGTCGAGAACGGCGACATCCACGCCCAGCGCGTGGACGCCACGGGGACGCTCCGGTGGCACACGGTCGTGTGCGCGGCCGCGGGTGGGCAGACCACCGTGGACGCCGCGAGCGACGGCGCGGGCGGCGCGGTGATGGTGTGGCAGGACTACCGCTCGGGCGCGACCTCCGACGTCTATGCGCAGCGTGTGAACGCCGCCGGCGCGGTGCAGTGGACCGCGAACGGCGTGGCCGTGTGTACGGCGGCGCTGGACCAGTACGCCCCTGTGATCGCGACAACCGGCGCGGGCTCGTACGTGGTCGCGTGGGCGGACTGGCGCGTGCCGGGGAGCGGCGATGTCTACGCGCAGGTGATCACGTCGGCGGGCCAGGTCGGCACTACCGCGAACGGCATCGTCGTGTGCAACGCCGCGAACGACCAGCGCGAAGTGGCGATCGCCTCGTCGCTCACGTCCGCGTTCAACGCGGCCGTGATCGCGTGGCGCGATCAGCGCGCCGATGCGGGCGACATCTACGCGCAGCTCGTCGTGACCGCGGGCCCTTCCATCGCCAACTACTGGACGACGAACGGGCTCGCCGTCGGCGTCGCCACCGGGAACCAGTTCGGGCCGGTCGTCGTGCTCGACCCGCAGTCGATGGCGCTGATCTTCTGGGGCGACAACCGGGCCGGCACGAGCACCGACCTGTACGGGCAGCGCGTCGACGGGAGCGGATCCGCACGCTGGGGCTCCGGCGGCATTCCCGTCGCGAACGGCAGCGGCAGCGAGTACGCGATCGCGGCTGCGCCCGACGGCGTGGGCGGCGCGTTCCTTTCGTTCACGGACACTCGCAACGCGACAGGCAATGGAGACATCTACGCCCAGCACGTGACCTCGGGCGGCGGCGCCATGTGGGGCGCGTCGGGCGTGTCCGTGTGCACGAACATCGCGGTCGAGGACTACTCGCGCATCGCGCCCGACGGAGCGGGCGGTGCCATCGTGTCGTGGTACGACGCGCGCTTCGATCTGTACGGCGGCATCTTCGCCCAGCGCCTGAACGCGGCCGGCTCACGGATGTGGACGTTCGACGGCGTGGCGGCGAACACCTCGGTCACGAACGGATACCCGGTCAGTCTCGCCCACGAGCTGGTGGCCACGCCCGACGGCGATGCTCTGCTCGCGTGGAACGACACGCGCGACCCGGTCGGAGCGG
The DNA here is from genome assembly GCA_044222045.1 of Candidatus Eiseniibacteriota bacterium. Taxonomy (GTDB): domain Bacteria; phylum Eisenbacteria; class RBG-16-71-46; order RBG-16-71-46; family RBG-16-71-46; genus JBGAMH01. The sequence continues at coordinate 1,608 of JBGAOB010000271.1, read as the reverse complement.
GCGACGTCTACGGGACGCGCGTGGATCACTTCGGCGCGCTCGGCTCGGCGGACCCGGCGATCGTGTCGGTGCGCGACGTGCCGAACGACCAGGGCGGGCAGGTGAAGGTGTCGTGGAAGGCAAGTTACCTCGAGTACGAGCCGTGGCTCACGGTGAGCGAGTACCGCCTGTATCGTTCCGCGCCGCCGGCGCTGGCGCTGGCGGCGATGCGCGGCGGCGCGAGTGCCGAGCGCTTCGTGAGCGTGCAGGAGCCCGACGCCACGACGTCGTACTGGGAGCTGGTGCAGACCGTGGCGGCGCAGCGCAGCGAGGACTACGGCGTGGTCACGCCCACCACCAGCGACTCGGTGGCGGGCTCGAACCCGCGCACGCTGTTCCGCGTGCAGGCACGCAACTCGGGCGGCACGGCATGGTGGTACTCGGCGAACGACTCGGGCTACTCCGTGGACAACCTGCCGCCCGCGTCGCCGGGGCCGCTCGCGGCGCGCTACGCCGGCGGCAGCACGCGGCTGACGTGGAACCCGAACGCCGAGGCCGACCTCGCGGGCTACCGCGTCTACCGCGGGCCGAACACCGCGTTCACGCCGTCGCCCGCTAACCTCGTGGGTGCGCCGGCCGACACGGGCTGGGTGGACGCCGCGGGCGCGCCGTGGGTGTACAAGGTCACGGCGGTGGACACGCACGGCAACGAATCGCCCGCCGCGACCGTGGTGCCGAGCGGGACGGTGGACGCACCGGCGCCGACGGCCGCCGCGCTCGAGCTGGCCGCGCCGCAGCCGAACCCGGCGCGCGGCGCCACCGTGCTGCGTTGGACGCTGCCGCGCGCGGGGCGCGTGACCCTGGCGCTCTACGACGGTGCGGGCCGTCGCGTGCGCACGCTGCGCGACGGGGACGACCACGCCGGCACGCACGCCGCCTCGTTCGCGCTGACCGGCGACGACGGCCGCGCGCTTCCGTCGGGCGCGTACTTCGTGCGCATGGCCGCGGGCGACCGGGTGCTCGCGCGGCGGCTGACGGTGGTGCGGTAGGCACGGGCCGCTTCGCGGAGCGCGCCCCCCTGGCGGGCGCGCTCCCGATCGCCCTCCGGAGTCTCGCCGACCGAATCGCGGAACCGGGGAACGCGGTGTCCGGTACGACGGGTGGCACCACCCACCGAACGATTCCGCCCCGGGAGGCATGCCCCACTTCTCTTGCGACTCCGGTCCCGCGGCTCTCGGCCGCACCTGGCAGCCCCACACACCGGAGGTCGCGATGCGCTCCCCGCTCCTCGCGCTGGCCATGGCCGGCGCGCTCGCACTGGCGTCACCCGTTCGCGCGCAGCACCCGACGGACCTCGTCCCGCCCGAGGTGCCGCCCCGGGCCCCGGCGTCGCCTGCGGACGACGTGCTGTTTCCCGACGAAGTGGCGCCCGACGACGCACTGCTGCTCACGCCGCGCCGCATGCACGGCAGCGTGCCGTACGTGATCGTCACGAGCCGGCGGCTGGCGCCGGTGTTCGCGCCGTTCGCGGCGTGGAAGTCGCGCACCGGCACGCGCGCGACCGTGCGCACCGTGGAATGGATCACGCGGCACTACGCCGGCCGCGACGGCGCCGAGCGCGTGCGCGCG
>JBGAOB010000270.1:0-6466 GCA_044222045.1 Candidatus Eiseniibacteriota bacterium | reverse complement strand
GTGCGCGTGGAGTGACCCGGGCGACGCGACACGCACGAGCACCGAAGCGGCGGGGGGAGCACTCCCCGCCGCTTCGCGCTTCGGCGCGGGCGTAGCGGGCGCTATCTTGCGCGGGCACGTTCCGCCACCGGGAGGGATCCCATGCTCGCGCCGTTCGCCCGTCCGCTGCGTCCCGCCACGTTCGCCGCCCTGCTGCTGGCGGTGCTCGCGTGCGCCTCGTGTTCGCCGGCCGCGTGGATCGCCGGCGGCGGGCTCGCGATCCTGCCGGCCACGCGGCTGAACCACCTCTACAACCGCACGTACGCGCCGGGCAGCAACGAACTCGCCGTCACCGAGACGCCCGTGCCCGTGCGGCTGTCCACGGTGGAGTGCGACGAGCACGGCTGGTTCCGCGATCCCACGCAGGCGCGTGCGATCCTCGACAGCCTGCAGGCCATGGCGCGTACGCGGAACACCGCGGTGGTGCTGTACGTGCACGGATGGCGGCACGACGCGTCGCGCAAGGATTCCGACCTGCGCGCGTTCCGGTCGACGCTGCACTACCTGGGCGAGGCGCTGCAGCGCGACACGCTGCAGCAGATCCGCCGCCAGATGACCGGCGATCCCACCGCCGCCGTGTACGGCATCTACGTGGGCTGGCGCGGCAAGGCGTGGCCCGAGATCCCGGTGGCCGCGATCAATGCGGTCAACTACCCGATCTACTTCACGTTCTGGACGCGCAAGGCCGCCGCCGGGCGCGTGGGGCGCGGCGACCTCGCGTCGTTCGTGCGCGAGCTCGACGCGCTGCAGCGCGCCACCAACGCGCACGACGCCAAGGTGATGAGCCTGGTGCTGATCGGCCACAGCTTCGGCGGGCACGCGTTGTTCGACGCCACGCGCGAGGCGCTCGAGCGCAGCCTCGCGGCCAGCATCACCGGCGCCGCGAGCCCGCAGGACGGCGGCACCGGGCAGCGGCTGCACCATCCGCTCACGGCGCCGGCCGATTCGTGCCGGCGGCTCGTGCGCGGGCTCGGCGACCTGGTGGTGCTGATCAACCCGGCGATCGAGGCGGCGAGCTACCGGCGCATCGACCAGCTCGTGCGCGGCACGAAGTTCCGGCCCGACCAGACGCCCGTGCTCGCCGTCGTGTCGGCCGAGAACGACGCCGCGCGCAACACGCTGTTCACGCTGGGGCGGTACGTGTCGCACTTCGGTGTCGCCGTGCAGAGCGACGAACAGGCCCGCATGCTCGGTCACGCGCTCGGCAGCTGGACGCCGCAGGTCACGCACCGCCTGCGGCTCGCGCACGACTCGCCCGAGAACCGGCGCCGCGCGGCGCGGCGGCTCGCCGACCTCGAGCCCGCCGGGCTGCCCGAGTCCGGCGCCGGCCGGCGCGAGGCCACGCGCAAGGTGGTGCAGCAGATGAAGCGCGGCGTTCCGGGGCCGCCCGCCGAAACCGGCTTCCTCGCGCTGGAGCCGAGCCCGTCGCGCGACCGGCGGGCGCGCTGCTGCCGTTGCCGGCGACGCCGCCCGCGGTGGTGGTCCGCACCGACCGCACGGTGATCAACAACCACAGCGACTTCTTCCGCGTGGAGTTCACGCGCTGGTTGATCGACTTCGTGCTCGACACGCAGCGATACCGCATCGAGCAGGCGATCCAGGCGGGGCCCGGGTCCGTGATCGAGTAGCGCGGGGGCGCCCCCGGAATTCGTGCGTCCAGACACGTTTCGGCGCCCGGCGGTCGCGGCGGCCCCATGCACGCGCGAAAAGCCGCACGACATCGCGCGCCCGCGTGCTAGCGTGCGGCCACCCCACGGTTCGTCCCGCCGGGCCTCGCGCTCCGCTTCCGGCCACCCGCTGGAGCGCCGGCCGCAACCGAGGAGTCCCCGATGCCGCGAGGCCTCTCGAGCCGATCCGTACCGCTGTTCGCCGCGCTCACCCTGCTGCTGTTGCCGTCGATCGCCTCCGCGTTCAAGCCGAACGATGCCGGCCACCTGGGCATCACGAGCGAAGCGCTGCGGGCCACCACCCGCACCGTGCAGAGCAAGACCTACAAGTTCTCCGAGCGCGCGATCCGGCAGATCCGCAAGGCCAACGAAGACACCGACTGCCTGAGTTGCCAGGGCAACGCCTCGTTCCATTTCGACGACGAGGCCTTCGCCGCCGGCACCGCGCGGCTCGTGAACCTGCGGGCGGACGTGATCGCGAAGATCACGGCCGATCCGCCGCAGGGCGACGAGGCGCGTCGGTCACTCGGCGGAGCGTTGCACACGCTGCAGGACTTCTACGCGCACACGAACTGGGTCGAACTCGGCACCGGCGGGATCGACGCACGACTCGGGCGCTCGACGTACGCGGGGCCCGGCGCGGGGGTGGCGACCTGCCCTGCGGACGCGGGCACGCTCGGCGGCGCCGGGACCACCACGCTGACCTCCGGGTACTTCCTGTTCTCGATGGGCCTGTGCGGCGTTCCGGCGGGCAAGTGCCGCCACGGCGTGCCGGGCTGCTCGAGCGGCCTCAACAAGGACGACGCGTCGCGTCCGGGTTACGTGGCGGCGCGCGCGCTGGCGGTGCAGGCGTCGCAGGACTTCCTGAACCAGATCCTCGACGACCCGACCGTGGCCAACAACCCGCGCGCGATCCGCGCGCTCATGGACGTGATCCCCACGCTCGGCGCCGTGATCGACAACACGGGCAGCATGGGCGGCTACATCACGATCGCGAAGCAGGCGATGAACCAGGTGGTCGGCGAACTCGCCGGAACCGACGACGAGCCGTCGGAATACCTGCTGGAGTGGTTCAACGACCCGTACGTCGGCACGCCGTACGTGACGGACCGGTCGGCGCTGTTCCTCTCGAGCCTCCACGGGCTCGAGGCGCACGACGGCGACGACTGCGCCGAGCTGCCGATGACCGGACTGCTCAGCGCGATCGACCAGTGCGAGGAGGACGGCCGGCTGTTCCTGTTCACCGACGCCGACGCGAAGGACGGCGGGCTCGCCGGCCTGGTGGTGCAGGAGGCGAACCGGAAGCACATCTCGATCGTTCCCGTGCTGTTCAGCGCGTGCACGTACGGCGCCGGCACCGCGCCGCCGGCCGACGGGCTGCACCGTTCGCCGAAGGGCGGACCGGGCTGGGGTCCGGCGGACCTGTTGCCGAAGCCCGGGCCGACGCTGCCGGCGAGCGAGCAGGGCCAGGGCGGACAGCAGCGCGTGGACCCGGCCGATCCGGTCACGATCGCGGCCGTGCCGCTCTACAGTTCGTCGCTCCTGCGGCTGGCGCAGGACACGAACGCGCCGAGCTACCGCGTGAACGGCTATGCCGGCCCGCAGGAGGTCTCGCAGATCCTGCGCTCGAACCTCGCGGGCGGACCGTCGGCGGTCGTGGGCGTCGAAGGCTCGGCCGTGGCCGACACCGTGCTCGCGTTCCAGGTGGAGTCGGGCGTGAGCACGCTGTCGTTCGCGGCGAGCTGGCCGCGCCGCGCGGACATTCACCTGCTGCGGCCCGACGGCAGCACGGTGCCCCCGGACACGCTCGCCCCGGGTGTGGGGAGCCGTGAGCTGTACCTGCTGCGGCTGACGTCGCCGCCCGCCGGCACCTGGCACGTCGCCCTGAACGGCGGCGGACGCTACCGCGTGGACGCCACGGTGACCTCGCGGCTCCTGCCGGTCGGCTTCACGCTCGCGAAGGACGGCGGTTACACCGGGCACGAAGGGCTCTTCGCGGTGGACAGCCTGTTCCCCGCGGCGGGCGACACGGTGCAGGCGATCGCTTCGTTCGCCGGCCCCGTGGCGACGGTCGGCTTCCACGCCGTCGACCTCGCGGGCCACACGATCGCGGCGCTGCCCGCGAGCGGATCCGACCCGCGCGTGACCGCCGGCGAGTACGTCCTCCGGTTCGTGACGCCCGCGTCGCCGTTCCGGGTGGTCGCTCGCGGCACCGACTCGAGCGGCGTCGCGTTCGAACGCGTGCTGTCGCGCGAATACAACCAGCAGCGGCTCGACGTCATGTTCCTGGATCCCGGTTTCCCGTGGTCCGTGCAGCGCGGGGTCACGACGCCCCTCCAGTTCATGATCTCGAACGAGGGCGGCCTGGGTCCCGTGGTGCTGAGGCCCTCGGTGGTCGGGGCGGCCACGCTCGTGCTGGCCGACACCGTGATCACGCTGCAGGCGGGGCAGGTGGACACGTTGCAGGCGAACCTCGTGGTGCCGCTCTCGACGCCGCTCAACACCGCGCTCTTCCTTTCGGTCTACGCCGAGCGCCAGGGCCGGCCGCAGTACCACGCCACGGGCTCGCTCACGATCCCGGTGTACAACCTGCCTCCCACGTGTCAACTCGTGGAGCCCACCACCGAGTGGCTCTGGCCGGCGGACCGCCGCTGGGTGGGTGTGACGTTCACCGGCCTGCACGATCCGGAGGGCAAACCGGTCCACTGGTCGATCGGGCGCGCCTACACGAACGAGCGCTCCGGGGCTTCGGCGGACACCTCGGTGTGTCCCGAGGCGATCGTCGCGAACGACACGCTCGTCTACCTGCGGGCCGACCAGAACAGCGCGAGCCACACGCGCACGTACTACGTCTACATCACGGCGTACGACGCGGACGGCATCGGCTGCTACGTGTACGTTCCGCTCTGCGTGCATCCGAATCCGGGCGACGGCTCGTGGTGCGACGACACCCCGTATTACGAGGACTTCTACGACGCGTCGGAAGCCTGTAACGTGGCCGGCGCACCGGCGGCCGGCGGCGGAGTCGACGCGCGCGTGCTGACGCTCGGGCCGCGCGAGTTCCGGTTGCGGTACGCCGCGCCTTCGGCGGTCCCGGTCTCGATCGGGCTCTTCGACGTCTCCGGCCGCAAGGTGCGCGAGTGGCTCGCCGACGCGCCGGCGCCCAGCCGCGGAGGCGAGGTGAGCTGGAACGCGGCCGGCGTCCACTCGGGCGTCTACTACGTGCGGTTCCGGCTCGGCGAGCAGGTGCTGCAGAGAACCATCGTCGTGCGCTGAGCCCGCAGGGGCCGGCGATTGTCGGAGGACGTGGCGGTCGTCCGCGGACGGCCGCCACGCGCTTTGGAAGGGGAGGCATGTCCGTCGCTCACGAACGCCGCGCGCTCGCCATCGTGCTCAGCGCGCTGCTCATCGACACCATCGGCTTCGGCATCGTGATCCCCGTGATGCCCGACCTGATCACGTCGCTCACGCACACCACGCTGGGCGAAGCGGCGCGCCTCTCGGGCTGGCTGATGGGCGTGTTCGCCGCCATGCAGTTCCTGTTCGGGCCCGTGATGGGCGGACTCGGCGACCGCTTCGGCCGCCGGCCGGTGCTGCTCACGAGCATGCTGGCGTTCGGGCTCGACTACCTGGTGATGGGACTCGCGCCCACGTTCGGATGGCTGTTCGTGAGTCGCGCGGCGGCCGGCATCGCCGGCGCCACGTTCGTTCCGGCGAGCGCCTACATCGCGGACGTCACGCCGCCGGAGCGTCGCGCGCAGAACTTCGGGCTCATCGGCGCCGCGTTCGGACTGGGCTTCACGATCGGTCCCGCGCTCGGCGGCCTGCTCGGCAGCTTCGGGCCCCGTGCGCCGTTCTTCGTGGCCGCCGGCCTGGCGCTGACGAACGCCACGCTCGGCTGGTTCCTGCTGCCCGAGTCGCTCGCCCCCGAACGCCGGCGCGCGTTCGACCTGCGGCGCGCGAACCCGTTCGGCACGTTCGCATCACTCGCGCGGCACAAGGGCGCGACGCCGCTGTTCGTGGCGTGGTTCCTGTGGATGCTGGCGCACCAGTCGTACCCCGCGACGTGGGCGTTCTACTCGCGGCTGCGGTTCGGCTGGACGGACCACGAGGTCGGACTGTCGCTGTCGTTCGCGGGCGTGACGATGGCGCTGGCGCAGGCGTTCCTCACGCGCCGGCTGATCCCGAAGCTGGGCGAGAAGCGCGCGATCCTGACGGGCCTGTCGATGGGAGCGTGCGGGTTTCTCGCGAACGCGTTCGTGCCCTACGGCTGGATGGCCTACGTGGTGATGGCGGTGTTCGCGCTGCAGGGGCTGGTGTTCCCGAGCATGAACTCCACGCTGTCGCGCGCCGTGCCGCCGAGCGAGCAGGGCGAGTTGCAGGGCGGCGTCGCCAGCCTGCAGAGCATCGCGGCCATCGCGGGGCCGCCGGTGCTCACGGGCGCGTTCGCCACGTTCTCGCGGCCCGACGCGCGCCCGCACTTCCCCGGTGCGGCGTACGCGCTCGCTTCCGCGCTGTCCCTGTGCTCCATGGCGATCGTGGCGTGGTTCGCGCGCGGGGTGTTCGTGCGCCGGGACGCTCCGGCCGCGCCGCCGCCCGCGGCCTGAACGCGTCGGGCCCGCTCGGTCGAGCGGGCCCGTGCGATGCGTGAGCGAGTGGCGGGAGGGGCGATCAGTACGCTTCGTACCCGCCGTCGGTGCCGGTCCGCGCCGCGATCGGCTCGGGTGAGGGCTTGCGACCGAACCGCGGCAGCTTCGTGA
>JBGAOB010000269.1:0-6292 GCA_044222045.1 Candidatus Eiseniibacteriota bacterium | reverse complement strand
GACCGCGCGCGCAGCATCTACCAGGGCCTGATCCAGGTGGCCGAGGGCGCGCAGCGCACCGACGCCTACCAGGCGAACCGCAACCTGCTGCTGTCCGACCAGGCCCGCGCGGACAGCATTCCCGGCCTCGAGATCCTCGCGAACGACGTGCGCTGCACGCACGGCGCCACGATCGGTCACGTGGACGACGAACAGATGTACTACCTCATGGCCCGCGGCCTGCCCCGGACCGAGGCGCAGCGACTGATCGTCGAGGCGTTCTTCGAGCCGGTGCTGGAGCGCATTCCTCTCGAATCGGTCCGCAGCCAGTTGCGCGCCGAGATCGAGCGGAAGATCGGCTGAGGACATGGACACGAGGCGACGTTTCGCGGCCGGGGCGCCCACGGGTGCTCCGGCCGTCGCCTTCGACGCGGCCCGCGTGAAGGCGGACTTCCCGTTGCTGACGGCGCCCCGCGAGACGCCGCTCGTGTACCTGGACAGCGCGGCCACCTCGCAGAAGCCCGAGGCCGTGCTGGCCGCGATGGACCGCTACTACCGCACGATCAACGCGAACATCCACCGCGGCGTGTACGGCATCGCCGAGGAGGCCACCGCCGCGTACGAGGACGCGCGGCGCCGCGTGGCGGCGTTCGTGAACGCGCCGAGCCCGCGCGAACTGATCTTCACGCGCAACAGCACCGAGGCGATCAACCTGGTGGCGTACGCGTGGGGCCGCGCGAACCTGAGCGACGGCGACGCGATCGTGCTCACCGAGATGGAGCACCACGCGAACCTTGTGCCGTGGCAGATCCTGGCGGGCGAGCGGAAGGTGGAGCTGCGTTTCGTGCCGGTGACCGGCACGGGCGATCTCGACCTGGACGCGCTGCCCGGGCTGCTCGCAGACGGGCGTGTGAAGCTCGTGTCGTTCGTGCACGTGTCGAACGTGCTCGGCACCGTGAACCCGGCGGCCGAGATCGTGCGCGTGGCGAAGGCGGCCGGCGCCACCACGCTGGTGGATGCGTCGCAGAGCGCCGCGCACATGCCGCTGGACGTGCGTGCGATCGGCGCCGACTTCGTGGCGTTCACCGCGCACAAGATGCTCGGTCCCACCGGCATCGGCGCGCTGTGGGGGCGGCGCGAGCTCCTGGCGTCCATGCCGCCGTTCCTCGGTGGCGGCGAGATGATCTCCGAGGTGCGCTTCACGGGCGCGAAGTGGAACGAACTGCCGTGGAAGTTCGAGGCCGGCACGATGGCGATCGCCGAGGCGATCGGCTTCGGCGCCGCGGTGCGCTACCTCGAGCAGCTCGGCATGGCGAACGTGTTCGCGCACGACCGCGAGCTGGTGGCCTACGCGATGGAGCGGCTCGCCGAGGTGAAGGGGCTCACCGTCCTCGGGCCGCCCGCCGACCGGCGCGGCGGGCTCGTGGCGTTCGTGATGGCCGGCGTGCATCCACACGACGTGGCGTCGGGCCTCGACCGGCTCGGCATCTGCGTGCGCGCGGGCCAGCACTGCGCGATGCCGCTGCACGACAAGCTGGGCGTGCCGGCGTCGGCGCGCGCGTCGTTTCACTGCTACTCCACGAAGGACGACGTCGATGCGCTGATCGCGGGACTGCAGCGCGTGCGCGAGGTGTTCGCATGAGCGGCGGCGCGTTCGACGACCTCTATCGCGACAACATCCTGGACCACGCGAAGCACCCGCGCTGCCACGGCACGATCGAGAACCCGGACGTCACGTACGAGGACGCCAATCCGCTGTGCGGCGACAAGCTGCGCATGGACTTCAAGATCACCGACGGGCGGCTCGTGCAGGTGCGGTTCAGCGGCGCCGGCTGCTCGATCAGCCAGGCTTCGGCGTCCATGCTGTGCGAGGCGATCGAGGGCAAGACGCTGGACGAGATCAAGCAGCTCACGCGCGAGGACGTGCTCGAGATGCTCGGGCTCGAACTGGGCCCGGTGCGCCTGAAGTGCGCGCTGCTCGCGCTCAAGACCGTGAAGGCCGGCGTCTACGGACTGACGCACTGGCCGGGCGAAGACGAAGAGGAGTGACGTGGGATTCGTGACCGTGGCCCGCGTGGGAGAGATCCCCGAGGGCACTTGCCGAATTGTGCGCCTGGACGACGTGCCGGTGGCCGTCTTCCACGTGGAAGGTCGTTACTGGGCGATCGAGGACGTGTGCACGCACGACGGCGGGCCGCTCGCCGAGGGCGTGCTCGAAGGCTGCGAGGTGGAGTGCCCGCGTCACGGGGCGCGTTTCGACATCCGAACCGGCGCCGCGCTGTCGGCGCCCGCATTCACACCCGTCCCGACGTACGAAGTGCGCGTGCAGGGGGACGAGATCCAGGTGGGGTGGTCATGAGCGAAGAGTCCCGGAAGTCGAGCGGCATCAACCCGCACACGGGCGAGGCGCTGCCGCCCGAGCCCGAGGTGCCCGCGCCGCCCGCCGCGGCCGCGCCGGCGGCGAGCGCCGAGGGCGTGCCTCCGCCCGCGAAGCAGGCCGGCCCGCCGCAGTTCTCCAGCATGCCGAGCCAGCAGGAGCTCGCCGTGCGCGCGGCGCTCGAGACCGTGATGGACCCCGAGATCCAGCTCAGCGTGATCGACCTGGGGCTCATCCGCGAGATCCACTTCCTGCCCGAGCAGACGCTGGTCCGCATGATGCTGACCACGCCGTTCTGCCCGTACGCGCCGCAGATGATGGCCGACGTGAAGCAGGCCACCGAGGGCGCCGTGAGCAAGCCCGCCGAGGTCGAGATCCTGCCCGACGCGTGGAGCCCCGACATGATGCCCGACCCGGGCCTGCTCGGCTTCAGCTACTGAGCGTGCGCCGCGCGGTCCGTCGGCCGCGCGGTCGCATCCCGCATCGCTTCGCGGCGGCCACCCGCGCCGATTCACCCGCCATCCGACCCGAGGAGCCGGAGCATGGGCAAGTCGTTCGACGCGATCACTCCCGAACTCGAGACCTGGCTCGCGGCGCAGCGCTTCTTCGTGGTGGCCACCGCGCCGATCGCCGCCGACGGCCTGGTGAACTGCTCGCCGAAGGGGCACGACACGTTCCGCGTGATCGGCCCGCGCGAGGTCGCGTACCTCGACCTCACCGGCAGCGGCGTGGAGACGATCGCGCACCTGCGCGAGAACGGCCGCATCGTGCTCACGTTCTTCGCCATGGACGGCGCGCCGCGCATCGTGCGCCTGCAGGGCGCGGGCGACGTGCTCGAACCCGGCATGCCCGAGTACGCCGAGCTCGTCGGGCGCTTCCCCGCGCTGCCCGGCACGCGCGCGATCGTGCGCGTGCGCCTCTCGCGCATCGCCGACTCGTGCGGCTACAGCGTGCCGCGCTTCACGTACACGGGCGAGCGCGACACGCTGATCCGATGGGCCGAATCGAAGGGCGACGCGGGGCTCGCGGCCTATCGCGCCGAGCACAACGTGCGCAGCCTGGACGGCCTGCCGGGCGTCACGCGACCGGGGACGCCACCCGGCGCCTGACCGCCCTGCCGTCGCCGATCCGGCCGCCGCAGCGTCGGCGGCCGAACCCGCGGGCGCCCGCTCGCCACCGCGTCACGCGCGGCACGCGCCCGCCGCGAGGGCCCAACCGCCGCATTGCCCGGAAGTTGCCCCGGTGCATTCCGGGGAGCCGATTCGGCGCGTGGGTACGGTGCCGCTTCGCCGCGCCGGCCAACACGTTACGCACGTTCCGGCGCGCACATGCACATGAAGGCCAGCGCTCATCCCGGCCGATACCTCGACGAGCATTGAACTTGCGCGTCCCCGGGGGAGGTCATGGCCGAGGCGGCACCCACGCTTCCAGAACGTGTGCTCGTCGTCGACGACGAGGAGACGATCCAATTCGTGCTCTCGACGCTGCTGCGTGAGCAAGGCTACGTCGTGGACACGGTGGGCACCGCGGAAGCGGCGTTCGCGAAGCTCGAGGGGCACCCCTACGACCTCGCGCTGCTCGACATCATCCTGCCCGGCGTGAGCGGCCTCGAGCTGCTCGATCGCATCCGCCAGAGGTGCACCGACACGCAGGTGGTCATGATGACCAGCCACGCGTCCGCGCAGACGGCGATCGAAGCGCTCCGCAAGGGGGCGTACGACTACATCCACAAGCCGTTCGAGCTCGACGAAGTGCTGGCCGTGGTCGAGCGCGCGCTCGAGAAGCGCGCGCTGACGCTGCAGAACCGCCGCCTCGCCGAGGAGCAGGCGCAGCAGAACCTCGAACTGCGGCTGGCCGTGCGACGGCTCCGGTCGCTGAACGCCGCGGGCATCGGCATGAGCGGCATCTCGTCGCTGTCGGAGCTGCTCGACTTCTTCGTCGGGCTGGTCGAGGACGAATTCGACGCCGAGCGCGTGTCGCTGATGCTGGTGCACGAGACCGGCGACGAGCTTCGCATCGCCGCGGCGCGCGGGCTGGGCGACGAAGTCGTGCGCGACACGCGCGTGCGCGTGGGCGAGGGCGTCGCGGGGCTCGTGGCGCGCGAGGGCCGGGCGCTGGTCGCGTCGGAGGACGGCCGCACCGAGGCGGCCCGGCTCGGCGGCTGGCCGGGCGCTTCCGGCGGTTTCGTGTCGATGCCGGTGTCGCTGAGCGTTCCCATCCGCACGTCGCAGGACGTGCTCGGCGTGCTGAACGTGTCGAACCGGCGCGACGGCGCGCCGTTCTCGCGTGACGACGTGGCGTACCTGTCGTCGCTCGCCGGCCAGGCCGCGGTCGCCATCGAGCGCGCGCGCCAGTCGGACCGGCTCGTGAGCGCGTACCAGAGTCTGCGCGCCACGCAGGACCAGGTGGTCAGCACCGGGCGGCTCAAGGCGCTCGGCGAGATGGCCGCCGGCATCGCGCACGACTTCAACAACGTGCTGAACGGCATCCTCGGCCGCAGCCAGCTCATCCAGCGCGAGCTGCGGTCGGACAGCGCCCGGGTGGACCGGCTGATCTCGTGGGCGGAGCTGATCGAGAAGCTCTCGCTGCAGGGCGCCGAGACCGTGCGCCGCATCCAGGAGTTCTCGCGCATCCGTCGCGACCGCCCGGCGCACGCCGTGGAACTCAAGAACGTCGCGAATCTCGCGGTCGGGCTCACCGAGCCCAAGTGGCGCGAGGAAGCCCGCTCGCGCGGCGTCGACGTGCAGATCGAGGCGGAACTGCGCGACACGCCGCCGATCGCCGGCAATCTCCAGGAACTGTCGCAGGCGGTCAGCAACCTGATCTTCAACTCGGTCGAGGCGATGCCGCGAGGCGGCCGCGTCACGTTGCGTACGTACGTGCGCGACCACCGTGCCGTCATCGAGGTCGAGGACGACGGTACGGGCATGACGCCCGAGACGCGCGACCGCATGTTCGAGCCGTTCTTCACCACCAAGGACAGCGGCCAGGGCCTCGGCATGAGCGTGGTCTACGGCATCGTCACGCGCTTCGGCGGCGAGGTGACCGTGTTCAGCGAGCCGAACCGCGGCACGCGCGTGACGCTGGCGTTCCCGGCGCTCGCCGAGTCGCACGCGGAGCCGCCGCCGGCGCCCGTGGCCACGAGTCACGTGACCGGACGCGTGCTCGTGATCGACGACGAGGAACAGAACCGCGAGATCTGCCGCGAGTTCCTCGCCACCGCGGGGCACGAAGTGGACACCGCGGCCTCGGGCGCCGAAGCGCTCGCGTTGCTCGCGGGCCAGGGCTACGACGTGGTGATCACGGATCTCAGCATGCCGGGGCTTTCCGGCTGGGACGTCGCGCGCGACGTGAAGCGCAACTCGCCGGACACGCGCGTGATGTTGCTGAGCGGATGGGGCATCCAGCAGGACGAGGCCAACGTGCAGGACGCCGGGGTGGACCTCGTGATGTCGAAGCCGGTGGAGATGGACGTGCTGCTGGGCTCGGTGCAGCAGCTGCTGGCCGCGTGAGGGGGCTGCAACGGCCCCGGTGGACTCCAGGGATGGCGTGATGTCGAAAGTGCTCGGAACGAGGTGCCGGCAGCTGGCGCGGCGCGGGTGGAGCATCGCCCGTCGCCTCGCGCTCGCGTGCCTGTGCGCGTCGTCACTGGGCGCCGCGGGGCATGACGCGCTCGCATTCACGCTTTCGGGCCACGTCTTCGAGGATCTCCACTACGGCGGCGGCGCCGGGCGCGACATGGCCACCGCGCTCGCCGCGGGCGGCTCGGGCCGCAGCGGTGCGCGGATCGAGCTCTACACCGTGTCGGGCACCACCGCGACGTACTCGACGGCCACCACGACCGACGCCACGGGGGCCTACACGTTCGCCGGGCTGGCGAACGGCAGCTACGCGGTGCGGGCGATGAACGGCACGCTGACGTCGATGCGTGCGGGC
>JBGAOB010000268.1:0-6309 GCA_044222045.1 Candidatus Eiseniibacteriota bacterium | reverse complement strand
CGGCGAGGTGCGCGGCACGCCCGCGGTGGCCGACATGGACCGCGACGGCATGACCGAGATCGTGGTCGCCGACTGGGACAAGAACATCTACCTCTGGGATTACAACTTCCCGTTCCAGCCTTCGGGCGTGGCGCCGTGGCCGCAGTTCCACCACGACGCGCGCCGCACCGGTTTCGCCGGCGCGACGACGTTCGTCGGCGTCGACGGCCCGGGCGCGGGCGAGGCCCCGGTGACGGCGCTCGAGTTCGCGCGCCCCGCGCCCAACCCGGCGTCGGGACGGACGCGACTCTCGTTCGGCGTGCCGGCTGCGTACGCCGGGCAGACGTACGACCTGTCGATCTACGACCTGACCGGACGCCGCGTCGCGCGCGTGGGCTCGGGCATGGCGCAGGCCGGCCGCTTCTCGCTCGACTGGAACCTGCGCGACGAGCGCTCGCAGCCCGTGCGGGGCGGCGTGTACTTCGCGCGCTTCACGACCGGTGGCAAGTCGGTCACGCAGAAGCTGGTCGTCGTGCAGTGAACCGGCGCGGCACCGGGCCCGCCCGGACGCGCTCTTTCCGCGGCCACCCTCCGGGGTGGCCGCGGTGTTTCGCGCCGGGCCGCCGCCGCGGGCGCCGGCGGTAAGATGCCGACCAGCGCCGCGGCCGCGATCCATGCGCCCGAAACGCACGCCGTGGCGTCTTGGATTCGCGCCCGGGCGCGCGCGGCGGCGGGCCGCTTGCGGCGTGCGGAGGCGCCGCGCTAGGTTCCGCGCCCGCTCGCACCACGTCCTTCCGGGAGACGATCCGACCATGAGCGTCCGCGTCCGTTTCGCCCCCAGCCCGACCGGGTACCTGCACGTCGGCGGGGCCCGCACCGCGCTGTACAACTACCTGTTCGCGCGCGCGCGCGGCGGCACGTTCGTGCTGCGCATCGAGGACACCGACGCCGAGCGCAGCACCGACGCATCGGTGGACGCGATCCTCGCCGGCATGCGGTGGATGGGGCTGACGTGGGACGAGGGCCCGGGCCGCGGGGGCGAGCACGGCCCGTACTTCCAGGCGCAGCGCGAGGAGTTGGAGGCCCTGCGCGAGGCGCAGATCGCGCGCGGGGAGGACCCGCGGTACGACGGCCGCGGACGCACGCTGAGTGCGGACGACCGCGCGCGCCTGGAGGGCGAAGGACGCCGGCCCGCGTGGCGGTTCCGCCGCCCGGACGACGGCGAGGTGGCGTGGGAGGACGTCGTGCGCGGCCGCGTGGCGTTCCAGGTGAACGTGCTCGACGACTTCGTGCTGGTGCGCTCCGACGGGCTGCCCACGTACAACTTCGCCTGCGTCGTGGACGACGCGCACATGGCGATCACGCACGTGATCCGCGGCGACGACCACATCTCGAACACGCCACGCCAGTGGATGCTCTACGAGGCGCTCGGTCACGCGCCGCCGGTGTTCGCGCACGCGTCGATGATCCTGGGTCCCGACGGCAAGCGCCTGTCCAAGCGGCACGGCGCGACGTCGGTCGAGGCGTTCGGCGAGATGGGCTTCGTGCCCGAGGCGATGGTGAACTTCCTCGCGCTGCTCGGCTGGGCGTACGACGGACAGCGCGAGCTGTTCACGCTGCAGGAACTCGAGCAGCTCTTCTCGCTGGAGCGCGTGGGCGCGAACCCGGCCGTGTTCAACGTCGAGAAGCTGGAGTGGATGAACGGCCAGCACCTGAAGCGCCTCGACGAGGCCGACCGCACCGAGCGCGTGACGGCGTACCTCGCCGCGCACGGTCACGACCTGTCGTCGCGGAGCCCGGAGTGGCGCACGGGGTTCGTCCGCGCGCTCGGCGAGCGGCTGCGAACGCTCGCGGACGCCGAGGCCGTGGGCGCGTTCGCGCTCTCGGACAGGCTCGAGATGGACCCGGCCGCGTGGGCCGACCTGCTCGCTCGCGCCGGTGCCGGGCCGCGACTGGCGGCGCTCGCGGATCGGCTCGCGGTCGACGCGGAGTGGACGCTCGCGAGCGTGGAGGCGGCCACCCGCGGCCTGGCGGTCGAACTCGGGGTCAAGCCCGGCGAGGTGATCGCCCCGGCGCGCGTGGCGCTGACGGGGCGGACCACGGCGCCCGGCATCTTCGACGTGATCTGGCTGCTGGGCCGCGAGTGCTGCGTGGAGCGCCTGCGTGGCGCGGCCGCGCGGTGGGCCACGGAGTCGGAACAGCCCCGCGCCTGATGTGCGCTTGCGTCCCGCGCGGGGGCGCTGCTAGATTCCCGCGCGCTCTTTGCCCGGTAGTGTAACGGCAGCACGACAGGTTCTGGCCCTGTTAGTCGAGGTTCGAATCCTTGCCGGGCAGCCAGTTCGAACGCAGCCGCCGTCCTCGACGGCGGCTGCGGGCTTCTCGGAGGAGCATGTCGTACGCGGGTCTTGACCCTGTCGGGTGCGAATCAGTATCGTGCCCGCCGCTTCGCCCGCACGGGGCACCTCCAGCCTTCGTGGCGCTATCGTCTAGGGGTCCAGGACGGGTGGTTCTCAGCCATCAAACCGGGGTTCGAATCCCCGTAGCGCTACCAATCGTGATCGCGGCGGCCCGTGAGCGCTTCGCGCCCGCGGGCCGCGCGTCTTCAGCGCGACGGCTTCGCCGATCCCGCCCCAAGGTCCAGCACGCCTTCCCCGCGCTCGTCGAGCGTGAAGCGCGCGCGCGTGCGTCCGGCCGAGTCGGCGAGCGCCACGCGCGGCCGACCGACCTCGTCGATCTCGAAGCGCGCGCGATGCACCCACGCGGAATCGCTCAGCCGCAACACCGGTGTGCCGTCGGCGCGCAGCATCGCGTAGAGCCGCGGCTGACCGTTCACGTCGTCGAGCCGGAGCGCGGGCAGGCCGTCGTCGCGCACCATCAGCGCGGCACGCCGGCGGCCGGCCGAATCGCGCACGGCGAACTCGCGCGCGTCCAGCCGCGGGCGCGGTGCGAAGTTCCACACGATCAGCACCAGCCAGCCGCACGCGAGCATGGCGGTCACGCCGCCGAGCCGGCGCACGCGGCGCTCCAGCCGCTCCAGCCGGATCTCCGAATCGTCCATCGCGTCCTCCGTGGAGCGCGGCGTGTTCCGCCGCCGACCCGCGGCACGAGCGCCGCGCCGCGCATCCTAGCCGTCCGCGGCGGAGCGTGCGCATGAGCCGCTGGCCTTCGACGGTCGCGGTGACCGGCGCGCTCGGTTTCGTGGCCGACCGACTGATCCCGCACCTGATCGACCGCGGCTCGCGCGTGCTCGCGCTGGTGCGGCCCGGGCGCGACGCGACGGTGCTCGAGCGCTCCGGCGTGGAGATCCGACGCGGGGATCTGTCGCGGCCCGACACGCTCGATCACGCGTTCGACGGGGCCGAGGGCGTCGTGCACCTGGCGGGCATGTCGTTGACGCCGGGCTTCGTGCCCGTGCTGCAGCGCGCGGGCGTGCGCGTGGGCGCGTTCGTCAGTTCGGCCGGCGTCTACACGAAGCTCCCGAGCAAGCCCGCCGAGGCGAAGCGCCAGGGCGAACGTTCGCTCGTGGGCTCGGGTCTGTCGTGGACCGTGCTGCGACCGAGCATGATCTACGGCACGCCGCGCGACCGGAACATCATCCGGCTCGTGCGCTGGATCGACCGCTTCCCGGTGGTGCCGGCGCCGCTGGGCGGGGTGACGCCGCAGCAGCCCGTGCACGTGGACGATCTCGTGCAGGCGATCCTCGCCTCGCTCGAACGCGACGCGGCGGGGGAGCGGGCGTTCGACGTCGGCGGCCCGGACGCGATGCCGCTGCGCGCGATGATCCACGAGATCGCCCGCACCATGGGGCGTCCCGTGTGGGTGCTGCCCGTGCCGCTGGCGCCCGCGCACGGCGCGGCCGTACTCGCCCGCCGCTGGCGCGTTCCGTTCCCCGTCCGGCCCGAGCAGGTGCTGCGGCTGACGGAGTCCAAGGCGGTCGACATCGGCCCGGCCCGGCGCGACCTGGGCTTTTCGCCCCGCTCGTTCCGGGACGGCATCTCGGCCGAAGTCGGGCTGTGGCGGGAAATGCGCTGATCCCCGCGTGGACCCGGGGCGTGCTCCGTCGAGGTCCTCGAGGCGCGGAAACCCCCGAAACGCGGTGATTCCGCCCACCGGGGGACCACGGCTAACTCTTTTCCGTGCCTTTGCTTGACCCATCCGGGCCGCCCGCCTAGACTCCGGCACTCGTTTCTCAGTCTGCTGTCGGCGTGAGCTCTCCCAATACCCCACTCGCGCCGCGGAGCCGGCCGTCCGATAACGCTGCGGGTTCTGCCGACGGGCTCACGCCTGCCGGGTCGTCCCGTCGTGACCAGATCGGACCGGGCCGGGTCTCTCATGCCGAATGCGGTGCCGGAGGGGCTCCGCCGTTCGCGATCTGGTTGTGGTCCCACCTGGGAGAGTTACTCCGCGACTCGGCGGCCCCCGCCGCCGGAACGAACCATGGGATTTCGGAAAGCGCCTCGATTCCTGCTGCTGACGATCGGCTACGCGGCCATCGTCAACTTGGCCTACGTGGCCGGCCTGGTCCTCCGCTTCGAGGGCCAGGTGCCCGCGGTGTGGTGGTCCCGCTACCAGGAAATCGCGCCCGCGTTCACGCTGCTGTCGCTGCTCGGCTTCTTCGTGGCCGGCCTGTTCCACGGGCTGTGGCGCTACGCGAGCACCGTGACGCTGTTCCAGATCTTCAAGGGCGTCACGCTGAGCGCGGCGTCGCTCGTGGTGCTCGTGTTCTTCACGCCGGAGCGCATGTTCCCGCACAGCGTGATCGTGCTGACGTGGCTGTGGGAACTGGTGCTGGTGGGCGGCGTGCGGTTCGCGTGGCGACTGTCGCGCGAGCGCGTGCTGGGCCCGTTCAACACGCACGCGGTGCCCGCGCTGGTCGTGGGCGCGGACCACACGGGTGTGCACCTGGTGCAGGAGATGCGCCGCCACCTGTCCGGCGAGGAGTCGCTCACGCCGGTCGGCTTCATCGACGACGACGAGCGGCTGACCGGGCACCTGGTGGAAGGCCTGAAGGTGCTCGGCACGATCGGCGACCTGCCGGCGGTGCTGCGCGAGAAGCACGTCGAGATGGTGGTGGTGTCCGACCCGGACATCCCCGGGCGCGTGCTGCGCGAGATCGCGCGTGTGTGCAGCGAGTCCAGCGTGCGCGTGAAGACGCTGCCGGGGCTCTCCGACATCCACCACAGCAACCGGCCCACGCTCGCGCAGATGCGCGACATCCGCATCGAGGACCTGCTCGGCCGCGAGCCGGTGCAGCTGGACCTCGACGAGGTGCAGGAGTTCCTGCGCGGCAAGTGCGTGCTCGTCACCGGCGGCGGCGGCTCGATCGGCTCCGAGCTCGCGCGCCAGGTGTTCGAGTTCGGACCGTCGGAACTCGTGCTGCTCGATCACGCCGAGAACGGCCTGTACTTCGTGCACAACGAGTTGGTCGCGCAGCGCCCCGCGTTCCCGGTGCACGCGATCGTCTGCGACATCCGCGACGCCGACGGCATCGAGAGCGTCTTCCGGCGCTACAAGCCAGCGGTCGTCTTCCACGCCGCGGCGCACAAGCACGTGCCGCTGCTCGAGGTCAGCCCGCGCGAGGCCGTGCTCAACAACGTCGTCGGCACGCGCAACCTCGTCGACTCGGCCGACCGCAACGGCACCCGCAAGTTCGTGCTGATCTCGACGGACAAGGCGGTCAACCCGACGAGCGTGATGGGCGCCTCGAAGCGCGTGTGCGAGATGCTGCTGCAGAGCGCCTCGATGCGCAGCGCGACGCGCTTCTGCGCCGTGCGCTTCGGCAACGTGCTCGGCAGCGACGGCTCGGTGATCCCGCTCTTCCAGCGCCAGCTGCAGCGCGGCGGCCCGATCACCGTCACGCACCCCGAGGCGCGGCGCTACTTCATGACGATCCCCGAGGCCGTGCGGCTCGTGCTGCAGGCCGGCGCGATGGGACGGGGCGGCGAGGTCTTCCTGCTCGACATGGGCGAGCAGGTGCGCATCCAGGATCTCGCACGGCAGCTGATCCGCCTCGCCGGACTGCGCGAGGGCGAGGACATCGACATCGTCTTCACGGGCCTGCGTCCGGGCGAGAAGCTCTACGAGGAGCTGCACTCGCACACCGAGATGACGCGCATCACGCGGCACGAGCGCATCATGACGTGGGAGCTGCACTCCAAGGAGGAGTCGGTGCTGCGCGCCGAGGTCGCGACGCTCGAGCGCGTGGCCGAGATCGGCGAGGCGCAGGCGGTGAAGGACGGCCTGCACGGCATCGTGCCCGAGTACCGCGAGCCGACGCCGGAGGACCTGAAGCTCCAGCCGTCGCCGGTCATGGCCGACGTCCAGCTCCCG
>JBGAOB010000267.1:0-6505 GCA_044222045.1 Candidatus Eiseniibacteriota bacterium | reverse complement strand
CCGGGTCACCCGCGCGACGCGAACGCCGGGCCATCTCGTCGAGCACCTGGGTGCGCGCGCGGATCACTTCGTCCCACGTGGCCGCGCGCGACGCCGGGTCACGCAGGCGGCCCTCGGCGGCCAGCGTCAGCGCCACGGGCAGCGCGCTCGCGTGCGTGAACGCGAAACGCAGCGCGTCGCGTTCCGACAGGCCCTCTGCCACGAGCGCGAACTGTTCGCGGGACGATCGCGCGGCCGTGAGCGCGGCGTGCACGGCGTCGTCATAGCGGCCCAGGTCGACGTCGAGGCGCGCGCGATTCGTCCACGCCCCCGCCACGTTCGGGTGCGTGGATCCGAGGCGAGCCGTGAGGATGCCGAGCGCGCGGTTCATCAGCGTGTCGGCGCCGGCCAGGTTGCCGCGCGCCTGCCGGGCCAGGGCGAGGCCCTCGATCGCGGGTGCGATCTCCGCGTGTGATGGGCCCAGCGCCTGCGTGTACACCTGCTGCGCGATCGTCAGCATGGAGTCGGCGAGCGCCCACTCGCCCAGTTCCAGTGCGCATCCGCCCACGTCGCGGTACAGCAGCGCCACGTCGTCGCTGATCGGCGGGTACGAAGCCAGCCCCAGTTCCAGCGCTCGTCGGTACAGTGCGAGCGCCGCGCGCGTGCGCCCCAGGCCGTCGGCGGCGAACGCCTTCGTGAGCGTGGTGTTGCTGACCGCCTGCGAGTCGGACTGCGTCGCCATCGGCAACAGTCGCAGCAGCGTGTCGGCGACGGCGTAGCCGAGGGCGAAGTCGCCGCACTTGTTCGCCTGCGAGGCCACCAGCCGCCGCGTGTCGAGCGTGAACTCGTCGGCTTCGCCGCGCGCCACGCGCAGCACCGCGAGCGCCTGCACGTACGCATCGCGGGCGCCCGACTGGTCGCCGCGCAGCACGCGCGCGTAGCCCAGCGCGCGGTACGCGTAGCCGGTCTGCGCGTGCATCGGCCCCATCTCGCGCGCGGCCAGCGCCACGGCGCGCCGCGCGGATTCCTCGGCGCCCTCCAGGTCGCGCCGCGCCGGCCCTGCACGATGGCGCGCACGTTCAGCGCGAACAGCAGGTCACGCGCGGGCTGGCCGCCGTTCGCGTCGAACAACTCCACGGCGCGGCCCAGGTCGGCGGCGGCGCCGGTGTAGTCCGACAACGAATAGCGCGCCGAACCGCGCACCATGCACGCGCGCGGCAGGTCGGTGCGCGTCGAGTCGCCCCAGCGCTCGAGTGCCTCGATCGTGCGTGTGTACCACGCCACCGCGCCGTGCTGGTCGCCCGCGCGCAGCGCGAACGAGCCGCGCTGGTGCATCAGCCGGATGCGGGCCGCGTCCCCGGGCGGGCTCGCGCGCTCGCGCAGGCGCAGCGCCTGGGCGGTGAGCACGCCGGCACCCGCGTTGTCGCCCGCCGCGCCGCGCGCGTAGGCCATCGACTCGAGGCTCGACGCGTAGTCCAGCGAATCGCGCCCGGGCGCGAGCGTGCGGATCGCCAGGCTGCGCTCGGCGAGCGTGCCGGTGTCGGGCAGACGCTCGCGGTCGTTGCGCCACCGCGCCATCACGAGCACGTCGATCAACGTCGCGGAATCCGCCGCGGTCGGCGCGCGCCCGCGCTCGCCTCGCGCCAGTCCGAGCGTGGCGAGGCTCTCGGCGTCCGCATAGTGGCGCCGCGCGAACGCCGCCCGCGCGGCCTCGATCCCCGGCGCGGGGCCACGGGCCGCGTGTGCGGCGGCCGCCCCGTTCGCCAGCGCGAGCAGCGTCGGCGAGCGCGCCACACGCACCACGCGCGCGGCGTCCGACGGAACGCCGCGCGCCGTGCGGTCGCGCCCGCTTCTCGCCCGATGCCGGCGCCGCTCTCATGGCGAGTTGCTCACCCGGATGGTGCGCAGCCACACGCCGGGATCGCGCTGGCGCGCCAGCCGCTCGGCCAGGCGCGTGGCGGGCCCGCCCCCGACGACGTCGTCCTCCACCATGCGTCCCACGCCGCGCGCGGGCTCCTCGGCGGGCGCCGCGGCAGCCAGCGGTTCGTCGGCGCCGGGCGTCTGCAGCGCGGCCACCACGCGGTCGGCGGCGGCGAGAGCCCGGCGCGACACCACCACCACGAACGTCTCCGCGCCGTTCGCGCTGGTGACCTCCCACGCGAACGGCTTGCCCGCGCGCGGACCGGGCAGCCGGTGCACGACACCCGCCGGGAGCGGATTGCGCGTGGCGAGCCCGGAGGCGGGGAAGAGGGCGTACGACTCGCCCGCGGCGTCCTCGTCGAACACGTACACCCACACGGGCTCGTCGCTGCGCACGTCGAGCGCGAGCCGGTCGCCCACGGCGATGCGGCCGCCGTCGGCCAGTGGCTGTACGCCGGCGCCCGAGCGGCGCAGCAGCGTCACTTCCGGAGCGAGCGCGCCCCGTGCGGGAGCGGTCGTCGCCGGTGCGGCGGCGGGCGCGCCGGCCTCCGTCGGCGCGAGCGTCGGCGCCGTCGCCGGTGCGGGCTCGGCCGCGCGTGACGCCAAGGGCTCGGGCGCCGAGGGCCGCCGCAGCGCGAACCACGCGAGCGCGCTCGCCGCCGCGAGCACCGCCGCGAGCGCGAGCCAGCCGTTCACGCGTGGCCCCGGCGGGCGGGCCGCGACGCGCGCGGCGGGTGCGATCGAAGCGAGCAGCGCGGCTTCCAGCTCGCCGGTGTCACGGAAGCGCGCGGCCGGGTCGCGAGCGAGCGCGCGCTCGATGGCCGCCGCGAGCGCCGCGGGCACGTCGGGACGCCGCGCGCGCAGCGACGGCGGCGCGGACTCGTGCGCGCGCCGCAGCGCGTCGACGCCCGCGGCTTCGTACGGCCACGAGCCGGCGAGCAGCCGGTACAACGTCGCACCCAGCGCCCACATGTCGGACGCCGCGGCGGGCGTGCCGCCCGCGAGCAGTTCGGGTGCGGCCGTGGCCGGCGTCGCCGACACCGCTCCCGGGTCGCCGCTCTCGCGGCCCGAGCCGAAGTCCATGAGCACGATGCGCCCCGGCGTGCCGCCGGCGCCGCGCTCGCGCATGACGTTCGCGGGCTTCACGTCGCCGTGCACGAGCCCGGCGGCGTGCACGGCCGCGAGCGCGCGGCACAGGTCGGCGCCGATCCATGCCACTTCGCGCGCCTCGAACGGGCCCTCGCGGGCGAGCCGCTGCTCCAGCGTCTCGCCGCGCACGAGCTCGGTCCACAGTCCGGCGCGCCCGTCGTGCTCGGCCGCGCCGTGCACCACCACCACGTTCGCGTGGCGCACGCGCGCCAGGCGCCGCGCCTCGTCCAGCCAGCGCGCGCTGCCGGCGCCCGAGTGCCGCAGCTTCAGCGCCACCTCGCGGCGCAGCGCGGGCTCGCGCGCGCGCCACACTTCGCCGAACGCGCCCTCGCCGAGCCGCGCGATCACGTCGAGCTCGCCCCAGCGGAACGCCACCGGCTCGGTGTCGTCCACCGCCGCGGGCGACGACTCGCGTGCCTCGCGATGCGCCTCGGCCAGGAGCGCCAGCGCGTGCAGCTGCTCGAGCGTGGACGAGTGCTCCGGGTGCTCGCGGGTGACGCCCGCCCAGTCGAGCGGCGCCGCGTCGGCGACGGCCTCGGCCGCGCGTTCGATCGCCGGATCCACGTCGTGCGGACTCACGCGTGCGCCCGCATGCGTTCGGCCAGCGTGACCAGTGCGCGCACCACCAGCATGCGGACGGCGTTCGGCGAGGGCTTGCCCATGGCTTCCGCGACCTCCGGGTACGACATCCCGAACTCGAGCCGGAGCAGCACGGCCTCGCGCTGATCCTCGGTGAGCTCGAGCATCGCCGCCTCGTACGCCTCGAGCATGTCGCGCCCGATGGCGCGCTCCACCACCGAGCGGCCCGTGTCGGGCTGGTCGGGATCGAGCGGCTCGCCGGACGGCTTGCGCGAGGCGCGGCGGATCTCCTGTCGGATGGCGTTGACGACGCTCTGGCGGAGGTAGGCGAGGAACGCCCCCTCGTGCCGGTGCTCGAACGCCTCCAGACGGTTCAATGCCCGAACGAGCGAAATCTGCACGACGTCATCCGTGTCGGCCATGCCCCGGGCGTGGTGGGGCAGCCGCCCGTGGGCCCAGGATCGGAGCACGGGCAGGTAGCGGGCCATCAGGCGCCCGCGGGCGGCCTCGTCGCCGCCGCGGATCCGCTCCAGCAGGAGCGCGGTGGATTCGATGTCGCCGGGATTCTCTCGAGGCAGCAGCGTCACCGGGGGTTCACCAGGGGTTCGGAGGTGCGAGTCGGATCGGGACCGGCAGGGTAACACTCCCGACGGCGAACTCGGCCGGTCCGCGCGACCGCTCCCGGCCGGGTCGCGCGGTCGGGGGCGAGCGGGCAATATCCCGGCCCCGCACCGGCCACCACCCCCCTCGAACGGAACTCCCGCATGCCCGCCTCACCCGGACTCGCCTCGCTGGACCTGCGCCCCGGACACCCCGACTTCCTCGACCTGCCCTGGGCCGTGCCGCTCAAGGACTGGGCGGGCCACTGTTCGCGCATCGTCCAGCTGCAGCGAGGTCTGTCGCGCCACGAGGTGCTGTTCGTGAGCTACGGCGTGGCGGTGTACGCGCTCAAGGAGCTGCCGCGCGGCAACGCCGAGCGCGAGTACAACCTGCTGCTGCAGCTGGAGGACCGCGACCTGCCCTCGGTGGTGGCCGTGGGGCACGCCGGCGTCGTGCACGAGGACGGCGAGCCCGGCAGCGTGCTGGTGACGCGCTTCCTCGACGCGTCGCTGCCCTACCGCGTGCTGTTCCAGAGCAAGGGCCTCGAGCGTTACCGCGAACGGCTGCTGGACGCGATGGCGGGGCTGCTCGTGCGGCTGCACCTGGGCGGCCTCTACTGGGGCGACTGCTCGCTGTCGAACACGCTGTTCCGCCGCGACGCGGGCGAGTTGCGCGCCTACCTCGTGGATGCCGAGACGTCCGAGATGCACGAGGAGCTGTCGAACGGCCAGCGCGAGCAGGACCTGCTGATCATGGAGGAGAACGTCGAGGGCGAGCTCGCCGACCTGGCCGCGCTCGCCGAACTGCCGCACGAGATGCGGCGCGACGACACGGGCGCCACGATCCGCCGCCGCTACGACGCACTGTGGGGCGAGATCAGCCGCGAGCTGGTGCTGAGCACCGACGAGGGCTGGCGCATCCAGGAGCGCGTGCGCGCGCTGAACGCGCTGGGTTTCTCGGTGGGCGAGATCGAGCTCGTGCAGACCGGCGAGGGCAACCGGCTGCGGTTGCGCACGATCGTCACCGACCGCGACTACCACCGGCGGCACTTCCACAACCTCACGGGCATCGTGGCGGGCGAGCGGCAGGCCGAGCTGATGCTGAACGACCTGCAGGAGTTCCGCCTGCAGCTCTCCACGCGGACGGGCCGCAGCGTGCCCATGGCGGCGGCGGCGTACCACTGGGAGTCGGAGCGCTGGCAGCCGGTGCTCGCGCGGCTGATGCCGCTCGTGGAAAAGGGCGCCGAGCCGGCGGAGCTCTACTGCCAGGTGCTCGAGCACAAGTGGTTCCTGTCCGAGAAGGCCCGGCGGGACGTGGGGCTCGAGGCGGCGGTCGCGGACTACGTGGAGCGCTTCCGGACCGCCTGAGGGGCCGGCCGGCTCACTCCCCGACGGCGCTCACCTCGCGCAGGCGTCGCTCCAGGTAGCGCAACTCGGCGTCGTGGCGCGTCCGCGCGACTGCCGCGCGGTAGGCCGACGCCGCTTCGGCGTAACGGCCAGCGCGGCGGAGCAGGTCCGCGCGCGCCGCGTGGAACAGGTGGTACCCCGCGAGGTCGCCCGTCGCATCCAGGTCGGCGAGCAGCGCCAGGCCCCACTCGGGACCGCGGGCCATGGCGAAGGCGACCGCATGATTCAGTTCCACCACCGGCGTGGGGTGCATGCGCAACAGCGCGCCGTAGAGCTGCACGATCTGCGGCCAGTCGGTGTCGGCCGCGCGAGCGGCGCCCGCGTGCAACGCGGCGATCGCCGCCTGCACCTGGTAGGGACCCGGGCGGCGCATCGCCACGGCGCGATCGAGCCGCGCCGAAGCGTCGGCGATCGCAGCGCGGTCCCAGCGCGCGCGGTCCTGCTCTTCGAGCGGCACCATCGCGCCGTCGTCGCCCACGCGGGTCGCGCGTCGCGCATGGTGCAACTGCATCAGCGCGAGAAGTCCCGCCGCCTCGGGTTCGCCGGGGAGCAGCGCCGCGAGCACGCCCGCCAGGTGGATCGCGTCCTCGCAAAGGGCCGCGCGCACGTACGAGTCGCCACCCGATGCGCCGTAGCCCTCGTTGAAAACCAGGTAGAGCGCGCCGAGCACTTCGGCGAGTCGCGCGGGTAGCATCGCTGCGGACGGCGCGGCGAACGGAATGCGTGCGTCGCGGATCTTGCGTTTGGCGCGCACCAGTCGCTGCGCCGTGGTGGCTTCGTCCTCGAGGAACGCGCGGGCGATCTCGCGCGTCGTCAGCCCCCCGAGCGTGCGCAGCACCAGCGCCACGCGGGCGCGTTCGGACAGCGCCGGG
>JBGAOB010000266.1:0-6407 GCA_044222045.1 Candidatus Eiseniibacteriota bacterium | reverse complement strand
GAACCTGGCCGCCAGCAGGTACTCGATCTCCGCCTTGCTCCGACCGGCCGCCGCCGCGATCAACTCGTCGACGTTGTCAGCGGTCAGTTTCGGCGCGAGCAGGCACGCGCCACTCAGGTGCAGTCGCCCGTCGGCCACCGCATCGAAGAGCACCGGGAACTGCCGGGCCGCACGGGCGGCGTGCAGGCGCTTGCTCGCCCCGTCCTCCGAGTACCCCAGCTCCCGGACGCAGTACACGAACATCGATGAGCACGCCTGGTCCCGGTAGAGCTGCCGGGCGTCGAACTCGGCGATGTGCGCGAGCACGGCGGCAGTGGCCGTGCGTTCCACCGGCACCGCCGCGAGCAGGCCCTTCTGAACGTCGTGGTCTTCCAGGTGCGACAGCGTGTAGCTCGGCATCGCGAACTCGCGTCGGGGGCGAGTCGTCGCGGGGACGATCACTTCATAGCACGAGCGTTTTCGACCGCCACACGCGCCCGCACGCCGCGAAACGAGGCGCGCCACGACAACGCGCGAACGAAAGCGAGCGTCGCGCCGTGCACGCGCACGCCACGCGCGCACACGCGAAGCGGCGAGGCGAACCGCGAGGTCGCGCTCTCGGCCCGCGAAGACCCGTCAACACAGGACTTCGCAAAGTCTGCGCGGCGTCGCGACACCGCGCGCTGGAGCCGCCGCTCAGCGCGTCGGGATCTTCACGCGTCGCACGTTCTTCGCGGGCGGCGCCTTGTCGGCGGGCGGGTCGGCCTTCACTTCGAACTCCACGCGCTCGCCCTCCATCAGGTCGCCGAACGCCGTGCCGTCCTGCAGGTCGGTCTCGTGGAAGAAGTACTCACTGCCGTCGTACGCGCCGAAGCCGTCCACGCGGATGAAGCCGTAGTTCTTGTCCATGCGCTTGTTGCGCACGATGCCGGCGAGCGGCGTGCCGATGGGCGCCCACACCATCTGCGAGCGATCCGCGCCGTTCTCTCCCGGCTTGCCGCGCGTGAACTCGGCGCGGCACGCCTCGCAGTAGAAACGCTGGCCCTTCTTCGGGTAGTACGTGGTCCACACGAGCTTGTCGCCCTTGTGCCCCGGCGACTGGCACTCCAGCTGGTGCGGCTCGTAGCGGCGCTCGATGCGGTCGAGCAGGTCTTCCAGCCAGATCAGCTTGAAGTCGCGCAGCCGCTGTTCGTCGCGCGGGTCCTGGATGTCTTCCGCGCACGTGCCCTGGATGCTGGCGATCGCCACGCGCTTGCCCAGCCGCCGCACGCTCTGCAGCACCGGCTTGAAGTCCTGGTCCCCGAGCACCGCGATGGCCACGTCGTACGCGTTCGGCATCGCCGCGTTGAACAGCATCGCCGTGGCGAGCGCGATGTCGACGCACTTCTCCTTGGGCTCGAACGGATTCGACGGCTCGCGATCGGTCTTGCGCAGGCGGTTGCCGCGGAAGTTGATCGGGAACGCCTCGATCTCGTAGTGGTGCTGCTCGCGGAGCATCGAGTAGAAGTCGAGCCGCCGCTGCACCGGCTCGGCGTCACGCGGGTCCACGTTGTCGGCGTAGCTGCCGAACAGGTGCGTGCGCACCACCGTGTATTCCGGATCGCCCATCTGCGCGGCCACCTGCTCGGCCAGCACGCGCGGCAACTTGCCGAAGTCGAGCGAGAAGTCGTCCTTGCCCGCCGCTTCCACCAACCGGCTCGTGTTCGAATACAGCCACGTCCCGTCGATGAACAGCATGAACTTGATCATGGCAACACCCCGCAGACGAACCCACGACGCACGGCCAACGAAAGATCGGAACCCCAATCGAACTAGAACTTGATCCCCAGCTCCTTCAACGACACGTCCTCGATCTCGCTGGGGCAGCCGTCCATCAGCGACGTGGCCGAGGCCGTCTTCGGGAACGCGATCACGTCGCGGATGTTCTCGCGTCCGCCGAGCAGCATCACGATGCGATCCAGCCCCAGGCCGATGCCGGCGTGCGGCGGCGAGGCGTAACGGTAGGCGTCCAGCAGGAAGCCGAACTTCTCGTACGCCTGCTCCTTCGTGAGCCCCACCACCTTCATCACGCGCTCCTGGATGTCCGGCCGATGGATGCGCACCGAGCCCGAGCCCAGCTCGTTGCCGTTCAGCACCAGGTCGTAGAGCTGCGCGTACACCTTGCCCGGATCCGTTTCGAGGTAGTCGAGGTGCTCCGGGTTGGGCATCGTGAACATGTGGTGCTTCGGCTCCCAGCGCTTCGCGTCTTCGTTCCACTCGAACAGCGGGAACTGCCGCACCCAGAGGAAGCGCCACTCCTGCTCGGCGCCCGTCTTGCCGAGCAGACCGCGCTTCTCGAGCTCGACCTGTCCCAGCTGCGTGCGCAGCACGCCGAGCGCCTTGCACGTGCGCTCCCACGGGCCGTTCGTGAACACCACCGCGTCGCCCGTCTTCGCCCCGCAGCGCGCGAGGAACTCGTCCAGCAGCGCGCCCGGGAAGATCACCTGCTGCTTCTCGCGATCGGCGTCCTGCACCTTGAAGAACGTGAGCCCGCCCGCGCCGGCCGCCTTGACCACGTCCTCGAACTTGCGGAGCTGCGTTCCGCTGATCTCGCTGCCGCCCGGGATCGTCATCGCCACCGCGATGCCGCCCGGCGCCTTCGCGCCGTTCGCGACCACGTTGCGCGGGCTCTGCGCGCAGATCGCCGTGACGTCGGTGAACTCCAGCCCGAAGCGCAGGTCGGGCTTGTCGGAGCCGTAGCGCTTCATGGACTCGTCGTAGGTGATGCGCGGGAACGGCGCCGTCACGTCCACGCCGAGCGTGTCCTTCCACAGCGCGCGGAACAGGCCTTCGATCGTGGTGAAGACGTCGTCCTCGGTGACGAAGCTCATCTCCACGTCGATCTGGGTGTGCTCGGGTTGGCGGTCGGCGCGCAGGTCTTCGTCGCGCAGGCAGCGCGCGAGCTGGAAGTAGCGGTCGCAGCCGGCGATCATCAGCGTCTGCTTGTAGAGCTGCGGGCTCTGCGGCAGCGCGTAGAAGCGGCCGTGGTGCAGGCGGCTGGGCACCACGTAGTCGCGCGCGCCCTCGGGCGTGGGCTTCACCAGCAGCGGCGTCTCGATCTCGAGGAAGCTCTGGCCCGTCAGGTAGCGGCGCGCCGCCATCGCGGCCTCGTGGCGCAATGCCATCATGCGCGCCAGCTCGGGGCGGCGCAGGTCGAGGTAGCGGTATTGCAGCCGCAGGTCCTCGCTCGCGACGTTGTACTCCTCGTTCACCTGGAACGGCAGCGGCTCGCACGCCGACAGGATGCGCAGCCCGCGCGAGTCGAGCTCGACCTCGCCCGTGGGCAGGTCGGGGTTCGTCGCGTCCGCCGGGCGCGCCATGACCTGCCCGCGCACCGCGATCACCCACTCGTTGCCCAGTCGCGACGCGCGCTCGAGCAGTTCCTTGCCGCCGGTCTCGGGGTGGAACACCACCTGCGTCACGCCGTAGCGGTCGCGCAGGTCCACGAACAGCACGCCGCCGTGATCGCGCGTGCGGTGCACCCAGCCCATGAGCGTGGCCTCGCGGCCCGCGTCGCCCTTGCGCAGCGCGCCGCACGTGTGGCTGCGGCGCCAGTCTCCGAGTCCTTCCAGCGGAAGCGTCACGTCCGATTCTCCTCGCGGCGGTGTCGCCTGCGGCCCGCCGCGGCCGCGGTGGTTCGTGCGTGGCCGATCAGCCGCGCGGCGGATCGTCCTTCGCGAACAACAGGTCGAAGATCTGCGACAGCACCAGCCCGGTCGAGTCCGCGCACCAGTCGAGCACGGTCGCGTCCCGGCCCGGCACGTGAGACTGCCACCATTCGTCGGTGGCGCCGATCGCCATGCCCACGCCCACGGCCACCAGCGCCGCCGTGGCGCAGGGCCGCCAGCCGAACGTGGCGCGCAGCGCGCGCCCCACGAGCCAGCCCAGGCCGCCGTATTCGAACAGGTGCGAGACCTTGTCCGAGTTCTGGAAGTGCAGCGGCGACCGCAGGTTCGGCTGGGAGCTCAGCACGAAGATGATCGCCACGTACGCCAGCACGGGCAGCCACCATCGCAGGAGCTGCGACCGGCGCGGGTTCGCGTGCGGACCGGCCGCCGCAGACGCTTCCATGGCTCGTGGAGGGCTCGACAAGGTGCGCGAGGTTAGCACGCGCGATCCGCGCCCGGCCATGCGCGCGGCCGGAATCACTCGCGGGCTCGCCGCACGCGGCGCCGGCGCACGCTCCGGACGCGGCCGGAGCGGCCCCGCTCACTTGACGCTCGCGCCCCGCACCACTAGATTCCCGCGTCCGTTCGGTGCACTTCGATGAGTGCGCCACGGCTCTGCGCCGCTAGCTCAATTGGCAGAGCAACTGACTCTTAATCAGTAGGTTGAAGGTTCGATTCCTTCGCGGCGCACCATCCCAACGATCCCGAGGCCCTGCGCGACACCGCGCGGGGCCTCGTGGCGTTTTCGGGGACTCGGTCGGTGCAGCAACGCCCGCCCCGTCCCGACCGGCGGCAGGCCTCGGCTCCGCGGGCCGCGCGCCCGCAACGCCGATCCCCGGCCAGTGCGCGTTTGGTCACTTTGTGGGTGAGCCGCCGCCCCCCGCGTGCCACACTCGTCCCGCAGGCTTCCCCGAGCCCAACACGACTCGTCCTTCCCCCATCGGGACGGATCTCACCTGGAGGTTGGGTCATGCCCTCGCGTCACTCCGCCCGCGCCGCCGCACTCGCCCTCGCCAGCGCGCTGCTCGCATTCGCCAGTCCCGCCCATGCCGACTGGCCCACCGATCCCGCCGTGGGCGTGCTCGTGTCCGGCACCACCGCGAACGAGCAGGATGTGCACGTGGTATCCGACGGCGCGGCCGGCATGATCGTGGCGTGGTCGGACAACCGAAGCGTGGTCGAGCGCACGCGCCTGCAACGCGTGAGCGCGTTCGGCGAACGGCTCTGGCCGCAGGCCGGCGTCACCGTGGCCTCGCAGGTCGTGCAGCAGGACATGCCGCGCATCGTCGGCGACGGCGCGGGCGGCGTGTTCGTGGCGTGGCGTGACGCCCGCACCGCGCCGCACACGCGCGTGTACGCGCAGCACTTCGGCCAGAACGGGCAGTTCCAGTGGGCGCCCGACGGCGTGCTCGCAGCGGCGGACACCCTCGACATGGAGCCGTACGGGCTCGTGCCCGACGGTGCGGGCGGCGTGCTGATCGTGATGATCGGGCGCGTTCCGGCGGCGCCGTCGCTGCCCCTCTACGTGCAGCGCGTGGCCTCGGATGGATCGCTCCCCTGGGGCAGCGCGCCCCTGTCCCTGAGCACGGCCGGAACGAACTACCTTTCCATGCCGATGCTCTCCGCCGACGGCGCCGGCGGCGCGTTGATCGCGTGGAACGCGTGGGACGGCGTGCGCCACGACGTCATCGCGCAGCACGTCACCGCGGCGGGCACGCTTCCCTGGGGCGCGATCGGCGCGCGCGTGGCACCGCTCGGGCCGTCACGTTTCTCACCCTCCATCGTCAGCGACGGCGCGGGCGGCGCGATCGTCGAGTGGCACGACATGGGCGTCTTCCACGTGCTGGCGCAGCGGCTCGACGCCGCGGGCGCGCCGCTCTGGAATCCGAACGGCGTCGTGCTGTGGAGCATCACCGAGACCGCGGGCGACACGCTCGTGGCCGACGGCTCCGGAGGCGCGTACGCGATGCACGGGCGATCCACCACGACCGTGCGGCGGCTGCTCCCCGACGGCAGGCTCGCGTGGAACGGCGACAGCCTGCTGGTCACCCCGAGTTTCGGCCCGAGCAGGCCCGCCATGGCGCTCTCGGCAGCGCCGGGGCCGACGGGCGACCTGCTGCTGGCGTGGACGCAGCCCACCACGTTTCCGCTCTACGTTCCGCAGGAGATCCGCGCGCAGAGGGTGACGCCGGCCGGTGAACTCGCGTGGGGCGACTCGGGCCTCGTGCTGTCGCGCGGGCCGGACGAGCGCGGAGGCACGGCGATCGTGTCGGACCAGCGCGGCGGGCTGCTCGCCGCGTGGCGCGATCGCCGCATCGCGAACGACGTCGATCTCTACGCGCAGCACGTGGCGTTCGACGGCGAGTTCCCGGTCGCGGGCACGCCCCCTCCGCTTCGGCCACGCTTCGCACTGTCGGCGCCGGCGCCGAACCCGGCGCGCGCGGGCACGGGCGCCACGCTGAACGCCCGGCTCGACCTGCGCGAGCGCGTGCGCGCGGCGGTGCTCGACGTGAGCGGCCGCGTGGTGCGCGTGCTGGTGGACGGCGGCCTGTCGTTCGATGCGGGGCCGGCCGGGCCCGTGCGCGACGTGGCGCTGCGCTGGGACGGCCGCGGCTCGAACGGCGCCCTCGTGGCGCCCGGGCTCTACTTCGTGCGCGTGGTGAACGGCGCGCACGCCGCCACGGCGCGGGTCGCGATCGTCGAATAGCGCTTCGCGCGCTG
>JBGAOB010000265.1:0-6446 GCA_044222045.1 Candidatus Eiseniibacteriota bacterium | reverse complement strand
CGCCGCGCCAGTCGACACAGGGCGGCACGGGAACGCGGAACGTGGTGGGCGTGGACGCTCCGAAGAGCGAGCGGGCGCGACCGAGGAATCCGGACGCGGGCATGCGGGAACGGCGCATGGCACCTCCAGGTGCTGGGGACCTCGCGGGGCCGGCAGGACGCGGGACGCGCGTGCGCCACCGACCAGGGGCGGCCGCGCCGGGATTCGCGGGGGAGCGAATGCGTTCACGGGAGGGGGCGTCCCGAACGGCCAGCGGGCACTCTAGTCGGGGGGCGTGACAAGTCAATGACGAAATCGCGGAATGATGGCCGCTCCGCAGGAAAGCGCTTCCACGGTGGAGCGCAGAGTGTTGCTCCCGGCCGGAACCGCCCGGGGGACAGCCGGTTCGGCGGGCGGCGGGCCGGGAGCAGGCATCCCGTGGCCCGGCGAGGCGTTGGCGCCGGGGAGCAACAGTCTCCGCTCCACTCCGAATGGGAAGAGGCGGCGCCCTTTCGAGCGCCGCCCCCTCGCCTACCGCGAGCGCGGTAACCCTCGGCCGCTCCCTACCGGAGCAGCAGCAGCTTCTTCTGCAGCGACTGGCCCCCCGCCTGCAGGCGGTAGAAGTACACGCCGGTCGGCAGCGTCTTCGCCGTGATCTCCACCTCGTAGCGCCCCGAGGGCTGCTCACCGTCGACCAGCGTGCGCACCTCGCGCCCCTGCAGGTCGTACAGGCTGAGCTTCACGCGCTGCGCGGACGGCAGCGCGTACGCCAGCGTCGTGCGGCCACGGAACGGGTTCGGCCAGTTCTGCGAGAGCGACAGCGCGCGCACCGAAGCGCCGCCCGTCACGTCGGTCACGCGCACCGAGTCCGTGCCGCCGAACTGGTAGTAGCGCGCCGCGAACTCCTGCAGGTACTGGTTCGCCAGGTCGGTGTCGTGCACGATCACCGTGTTCTCGTTGTTCGACTGCTCGGCGGCGGCCGACCAGTTGTGCGAACCGGTGAGCACCGTGCCGTCCCAGTGCGGGTTGTCCGCGTCGATCAGCACGTACTTGTGGTGCAGCAGCCCGGCGCCGCCGGTCTTCACGCGAACGTCCACGCCGGCCGTCACCAGGTTCGCGTACTCCGAACCGCTGTCCGTGCTGTTGTCGAGGTCGCCGCGCACCGTCACGCCGGCGTTGTGGCGCGAGATCAGCGCGGTCGCCAGGTTGTTGCGCGTGAGCGTGAGCAGCTCGAAGCCGATCGAATGCTGCGCCCCGTACAGCGTCTGCTGGATGTGGTAGTCCGTGGCGTCCGACGGGCTGAAGTAGCACTCGAGCGCCCGCCCGCCGACCACGAACTTGTGCGGCGTGTCGTCGAGCTTGCGCGCCCCGAACCGCGACACGGCGGCGTTCGGCGTGTCCGAGCCGCTGCCCCACATCTCGTTGAACTCCAGCGTGTACACGTTCGCCAGCGCCTGGTCCTGGATCTCGATGGCGTTCTGGTAGTCGTCGTTCGTGCCCGGGTCGGTCGGGTTCCACGAACCCGTCCACACCCACGCGCTGTCCGGCGCCCCGCCGCGCCCGTCGATGACCACGAACTTGTCGTGCATCAGGCCGGCGCCGAAGTTGATCGCGTCGAACCGGTCGGTGATCACGGGGATGCCGGCGGAACTCAGCGTTCCGAACGGCGCGTTCGTGCTGTTGTCGTACTCGCAGACGATGCGCACCTTCACGCCACGGTTCTTCGCGGCGATCATCGCCGCCGCCAGCTGCGCGCCCGGCGTGCCGCTCAGGTTGTAGATCGCGCCGTCCACCGAGCGCTTCGCGTTGTTCAGGCGCGTCACCAGGCGGGCGACCAGGTCCTGGTTGCCGTTCGCGGGCGTCTGCCACGCGAGGTTCGTGTTCACGCTCTTGTTGAAGTACGCGTGGATCGCCCCGGTCGTCTGCGCGGGCGACGCGGTGCTGAACACGCCGACCGGCGAGAAGTTCGCGCCGTTCCCGTCGGCCGAACCGACGCTGTAGTAGTACACCGTCGCCGGCAGCAGCCCGGTCACGGTGGGCGCGTGCGACGTGACGGGATTCGCATCCACCATGCTGTCGCCGAGCGCCGGCGTGGTGCCGAAGCGCACGATGCTCGTGGACGCCACGTCGGTGGTCCAGCTCAGGCGCACCGAGTTCGGCGCCATCTGGTCCTCGACCGGGCCGGTCAGGATGATCGGGCCCGGGTGCGCGATGATGTCGTCCGGCGTGCGCGGCGAGATCTCGTAGTCCGCCGTGTAGGGCGGCCCGGGCGCGGGCGTGCCGGGCTTGAACTGCTTCAGGATGCCGATCACGTCGAACACGCTCGGCGCCGCCGGCCAGCTGGCGGGAATGAAGATGTTCGTGGTGCCCGACGCGTCGGTGATCGTGCTCGTGACCGAGTTGTAGCTGACGCCGTTGATGCGGATCAGGCGACCCTCGTTCGGCTCGGTGCCGTCGGCGTGGAACGTGGCGTTGACCTGCGCGCAGTTCAGCACGAGCGGCTCCGGCACCGGCCGGCCCGCGGCGTGCCGCGTCATGAGGTTGAAGTCCGCCTGCACCTCGGTGAGGCCGCGGAACTGGAGAATGGTGCCGGTCACGGTGACGCTGTCACCGGGCGCGAGCGTGAGCGGCGCGAGCGCGGCATTGAACACGTTGATGCCGGCGGTGCCGTCCTGCACGTAGACGTCCGTGCGGGTGGTGCTCAGGTTCGCGGTGACGATGCCGGTGATCGTGGCCTCGGCTCCGACCGCGTACGGCGCGGTCGCCACGCCGGTGGCGTCGTTCACGTGGATCGTCACGATGGGCACCAGCTCCAGCACGCGCACGCTCGGGTGCTGCACGATCGGGGTCAGCGTGCCGGCCGCCACGGCGGTGCGCACGTGGAACAGCGAGCTGCCCTTCACGGCGGGCGCGGTGAGGCCGGCGATCGTCACCGTGCCGCTGTCGGCGGGCGTGAGCGATGCGCCGGTCACGAACAGCGTGTCCCCGGTGATCGACGCCGCGGCCGAAGCGAACGCGGAACCGGCGAGCGTCACGGACGACGTGAGGTGCGACCACGTCCAGGTGCCCGGCACCACGATCGCCAGGTTCGTCAGCGTGTAGTTGGAGTCCTGCGCCACCGAGAACACGAGCGACGACACGGGGTGGCCGGCGTACACGGGCGTCGGCGAGACGCTGGCGCGGCCGGTGCCGTTGCCGCCCGAGGCGAACGCGGGCTCCGGCGGGTTGCCGCTGTTCTGCGGGTTGCGGCCGTGCGACTGCACCACGAAGTCACTGCCGTTGACGTTGGTGTCCTGCCCGTTGCCGAGCAGCGCGTGCAGCCCGCCCGTGAACAGCGAGTCGGCGGTGGAGCCGGCGAGCGCCTTGCGCTCGATGCTCAGGTTGTTCGCCGACGTGCCGTGGTTCGGCGTGGTGACGCCACCCTCGGGGTCGTTGCCCGTGCCCCACGCCACGCGGTCCACCTCGACCAGGGCGGCATCGATGATGCGCTCGTTGCCGTTGTCGGCCATGCCCGTGCCCGAGTTCCACGAGCCCGACGTGAAGTCCGGGGTCACGGTGCCCAGGTAGGACTGGTTCGCGATCAGGTAGAAGCCGTGAGCCGGGATGCTGGTGTTCGCCGGCAGCGCGGCGCGGTCGTTCCAGGTCGTGCCCGTGGCCGACTTGTACTGGAGCTTCCAGCCGCTGATGTCCACCGGGTTGTCGGTGGGGTTGTACAGCTCGACGAACTCGTCCGTGGCGGCCGTGGGACCGCGCGTGGCGAACTCGCTGATGACCACGTGGTTCGCGGCGGCGAACGCCGCCGGGACGAAGGCCAGCAGCCCGAGGGCGAGCGCCAGCAGGAACGGTGCTTTGCGGCGATGCGAGTGCATGGAGGCACCTCGTGAGAACGAGAGGATGCAGGGGGTTTCGTACGCGTGGAGCGTATCACGCGAACACGGCCCCTCCCCAGCACTTCACCCGCGATTCCGGCTCCGGGGCGCGGCCGGAGATCGGCCGCACCCCGGCCCCGCTCACGGCTGCCAGGCGTACGAGAGCTTGGTGAAGAACTGGCGCCCGCTCGCCTCGAAACGGTCCGTCGCCTCGGCCCACGTGCGCTGATCGCCGTATCCCGCGTAGAGCACGGTCTGCCAGTTCAGCTTGTACGCGAACAGCAGCGAGGAGCCGAAGTCGGCGTTGCGGGACGGCACCGGGAACAGGTACAGCGCGGGGTCGCGCGTCGTGCGCACGTGCTGTCCGATCACGCGCAGGAACGACCGCGACGTGAAGTTGTAGGTCACGCGCAGCCGCTCCACGTCGGCCGTGAACAGCCGCCCGCTCGCCCCGGCCGCGTCCACGTCGAGCCAGCGGCGGCTGGCGCTCGCGCCGATCTCCAGGTGGTCGCCGGGGCGCACGGTGGCGCTGGCGGTCAGCGTGGCGCCGCTGGCCTCGCGCCCGTTCGCGAAGTCGATCTCGTCCCCGAACGTTCCCTCCACGGCGACGTTGTTCAGCAGCCGGCTCGGGCTCAGGTCCACGTGCGCGAACGGGCGGAATCGGCGCAGCAACTGGTCGCCCACGCGGAACGCGTCCTGGTTCAGCTCCAGCCGCATGAAGCTGTTCCAGCGGCCGTCCATGCCGGCGCCCGCCGACACGCGCTGCGCGAGCACGTCGTTGCCGGGCGTGGCATCCACGTAGTTCGCCGTGAACAGGCGCACGCGCGAGGCGAAACCCTTCTTCGGTCGCAGCGTGTAGCCCGTCTCGAAGTACACCTCGCGGTAGCCCACCTGCGGCATGAAGCCGTTGTTCGCCCGGAAGTCCTTGCCGTAGTCCTGGCCCTGCAGGTACCAGTCCACGTGTTCGGTGCCGTGCGACCAGCTCAGCTGCAACGCGCGGTCGGTGAGCGAGCGCCCGTCCCACTCGCTCGCGAGGTCGGGGCGGTTCGGCGTACGCGTGTCGCTCAGGAGCACCTGGCCCGTGAACGTGTCCGCCGCGCGCGGCCGCCACTGGAAGTCGGGCCCGACGACGCGGTTCCACCCACCGCTCTCGATCTCGCGCGTGGTCGCGAGCAGGCTCACGAACGAGCGCCCGAGATCGTGGCGCAGGCGCACGACGCCGACCGTGGAGTGGAAGTCCTGCGGCGCGTCGTCCGAGCCCTGCGGACCCGGCAGGATCACGGAACCGCCGCCCTTGTCGTGGGCGACGAGCGCGGTGAACGCGGTGCCGCCGGCGCGGCCGGTGGCGCGCAGGCCCTCCTCGGGCGCGGTGATCGTGCGCGTGTACACCGCGTTCATCGGCGTCGAGAACAGGTCCACGCCCTCGAGGAAGAACGAGCGCTTCTCGGGAAAGAACAGCGCGAACCTCTCGTTCGCCACGATCTGAGGCGCGTCGGATTCCACCTGCGAGAAGTCCGGGTGCAGCGTGCCGTCGATCGTGAGGTTCGCCGACGGGCTCCACTTCACGTCGAGGCCGGCGTCGGATTCCACGTCTCCGTTCGCGAGCGGGCTGCCGAGATCGCCACGCGGCGCGTCGGCGCGCTGCGCCGTGACGAACGGCGCCGCGACCACGTGCGAACCGTGCGGCAGGTCGGCGAGCCCCGTGAGCGCGCTCGCGTTGCACACGAAGCAGTTCACGTCGCGCGGCATGCGCGCCGAGAAGAACTGGTAGTGCCGGTCGCGCGGGTAGTTGCGGTACAGCAGGATGCCCCAGCGGGGCGCGGCGTCCTTCGCGTAGCGCAGTGACGAGAACGGCACGCGGATCTCCAGGTTCCAGCCGGTGGCGGTCTTCCGGCCGACCGCGTCCCAGTAGTAGTCCGGGGCGCTGTCCTCGCCCGTCGCGTCGTTCGTGATCGCGTCGTACTGGAGCCCGTTCGCGTTCGCGAGGAACATCTGCGCGGTCTTCCCGTCGTCGTGGCTGTCCACGATGATGCCGCCGTAGTCGGTGGATCCCGACAGGGCGTCGTGGTCGGCGATCGGCGCGCGGATCATCTCGGGGTGCGGGTCGTCGAAGCGGAAACCCGCGTACAGGTAGCGGGCGTCGTACGCCAGGTAGGCGACGTTCGCCACGGCCGGCTCGGCGTTGTCGCCCACGCGGGTCTCGAACCACTGCGTGACCGGCGGGACACCCTGCCAACCGGCGTCGGACAGGTCGCCGTCGAGCACGATCGGCCCCGCGGCGCGCTGGATGGTGAGCGCCGGCCCCGGGCGGGCTCCCGCCGCGCGTGCCGGAGAGAACGAGACGATCAGGGTCAGGGCGCACGCGAGCGCCGCGAGCAGGGACCGGACTCGACAGGTGGGATTCATGGTCTCCTTGGACGGGAGGTCCCGGGAAAAGGTTGGGGGAGCGTTTCGGGACGTCGCTCCGGCCGGGTCGCGGCCGTCGATCGAAGCCCTGCGGCAGCGTGCGCGAGGCGCGCGCGAACGGCCACGCGCACGCGCCTGACGTGTGCGAAGCGCGAACGAGCGCGGAAATCCCGGGGCCGAGCACAGGCCGCC
>JBGAOB010000264.1:0-6307 GCA_044222045.1 Candidatus Eiseniibacteriota bacterium | reverse complement strand
CAGTCCCTTTCAGTTCTCCGTGAGCCCGGAGTGGGCCCGCGGGTACTGGGAACGCACGGTCCGGCAGGCCCGGGCCGTGTTCGTGGTATCGGAGTTCTACCGCCGGCAGCTCGCCGGGGAGACCGATCGGCCCTTGATCCTGCTCGGGAACGGCGTGGAGATGTCCCACTTCGAAGCCCCGCGGGAAGTGCCGGCGGACCTCCGCGCGCTGCCGCGACCGTGGCTGGGGTACGTCGGGCTGCTGTCGCACTTCCTCGACTTCGAACTGCTCGAGGCGGTGCGCCGGAACCGGCGGGGGGGGACGGTGGTACTGATAGGACCGGGTTCGCCCGCGACCGAAGCGGCGGTGGCCGAGCTGGCCTCGCGCGAAGGAGTCGCGGTCCTGGGGCCCAAGCCCTACGCCGAAGTGCCCGCGTACATGCAGGCGCTCGACGTGGGTTTGATCCCGTTCCGCGCGAGCGACCCGTTCGTGCAGGGCATCAACCCGAACAAGGTCTACCAGTACCTGGCCGCCGGGCTGCCGGTGATCACCACTCCCGTCCTCGACCTGCAGGAAAGCCCACCCGACCTCCTCTTCGCTACCACGACCGAAGAAGTGACCCGCGCACTGGCGACGGCGCTCGACGCGCCCGCCGACCGCGCGCGGCGGCGGACGCTGGCGAGTCCCCACGACTGGGACGTGCTGGCGGCGCGCATGGTGAACGAGATCGAGGCGCGGCTCGGGGCCGCGTAGGACTTCCATTCCGGCAGGCGGGGACATGGCTCGAGACAAGGCCGTACCGAAGCGGGATCCGAAACCGGCGCGTCCGCTGACGCTGAGCGCCTCGTGGGCGGCGGTCGTGCTGGCGCTGCTCACGGTGCTGTTCTTCCACGAGGTCTCGCTCGGCGGCAAGACGTTCGTCTCGCCCGACGCGACCGCGCCCGCCGGGTTCGTGCGCATCGGCGAGCAGATGCTGTGGAAGGACCACGTCTATCCGCTGTGGAACCCGTTCGTGTTCCTCGGCATGCCGTCGTTCGCGAGCGGCGCGTACAACCCGCTCATCTACCCGCCCGACTGGCCGCTGGCGCTGGTGCAGAAGGTCGTGCCGCTGCCGGACATGACGTGGATGATCCTCTACTACTTCCTCGGCGCGTTCTTCTTCTTCCTGCTCGCCCGCGAATGGGGCGCGCGCGCCGAGGGCGCGCTGCTCGGGGCGGCCGCGTTCGCGTTCGTGCCCAACCTGATCGCGGTCGGGTCGCACGGCCACGGCTCGCAGCTGGTCGACTCGGCCTACCTGCCGCTCATGGTCTGGCTCGCGTCGCGCTGGCTGCGGCGCGGCTCGCTCGCCGACCTCGGCTGGCTCGCGCTCGCCGGCGGCTTCCAGTTCCTGCGCGGCCACCTGCAGGTGTGCGTGTACACCTGGATGGCGGTGGGCCTGCTCGCGGGCGCCGAGGTGCTCGCGGCGTTGCGCGACCCGGGCCAGCTGGTCCCGCGCCTGCTGCGCGCCGTCGGCATCGGCGCCGCGGCCGCGCTCGCGTTCGGCATCGCCGGCTTCTACAACCTGCCGCTCAAGGAGTACTCGCAGTACTCGATCCGCGGCACCGGCGACGCGGCCGGCGGCGTGGGCATCCCGTACGCCACGGCGTGGTCGATGGCGCCGTACGAGCTGGGCGCGCTGGTGGTGCCCAACTGGGTCGGCTTCGGCGGCGCGACCTACTGGGGCGCGATGCCGTTCACGGACTACCCGAACGCGTACATCGGCATCGTCGCCATGCTGCTCGCCGCGGTCATGTTCGTGCGCTGCACGGGCGCGTGGCGCATCTGGAGCGTGGTGCTCGGGCTGTTCGCGCTGCTCGTGTCGTTCGGCAGCCACTTCCCGCTGTACGGCTTCCTCTACGACCACTTCCCGCAGTTCAACAAGTTCCGCGTGCCGGTCATGGTCATCCTGCTGTTCCACTTCGCGGTCGCGCTGGGCGCGGCGTGGGGGTGGAGCGACGTGCTCGACGCGCGCGAGCGCAAGGGCGAGGACGGCACCGGCCGCGTGCTGCTCGGGCTGGGGGCGCTGTGCGCGCTCGCCGCGCTCGCGGCGGTGTTCGGGCAGGGCGCGCTGCACGGGCCGTACGTCGCGGCCGCGCTGGCGCTCAAGCAGCCGTTCACCCCGCAGCAGGCCGACGCCGCGTTCGCGGCCTTCGCCGCCGACCTCGGGCGCGTGGCGTTCACCGGGCTCGCGGTGGTCGTCGTCGCCTGGCTGACGCTGCGCGGCAAGCTCGCCGCCGGGCTGGCGAGCGTGCTCGTGCTCGGCGCGCTGCTGTTCGACCTGTGGCCGGTCGGCAACCAGCTCATGTCCCCGGTCGTCGGCGATCCGGTCCAGAAGAGCCTCGACTACGGCCGCGACGACGTCGTCGAGTTCTTCGAGAAGGCCGGGCCGTCGGGCAGCTTCCGCGTGTTCATCCCGCAGCAGTTCCAGGACAACCGGCTCGCCGGTTTCGGCATCGCCACGCTCGGCGGCGCGCACGCGGCCAAGCCGCGCCTGATGCAGGACCTGATGGACACCGGCGCGGTGAACGACCCGCGCTGGTGGCGCGTGCTCAACGTGAAGTACATCGCGCTCGGCCAGCCGCTCGACCCGAACGAGGCCCCGCCGTTCCTGCGCGAGGTCTACCAGGGTTCGGCGGCGATCTACGAGAACCTGCTCGCCCTGCCGCGCGCGACCGTGGTCGGCGCGTACGGCGTGGTGCCCGACACCGGGCGAGCGGCGATCGACTCGCTCAAGAGCGGCGTGCACGACCCGGCGAACTTCACGTGGCTCGTGAAGGACCCGAAGCTCGCGCTCGGGCCCGTGGACGGCGCCACGGCGACGATCTCGAAGTACGGCCTGCACGAGGTCGTGATCGACGTGGACACGCCGGGCCCGGCGCTCGTGCGCCTGGCGGACATGTGGTACCCGGACTGGACGGTCACGGTGGACGGCAAGCCCGCCGAGCTGTTGCGCGCCGACCACGCGCTGCGCGCGGTCGCGGTGCCCGCGGGCAAGAGCGTGGTGGTGTTCCGCTACGCGTCGCCCAGCGTGCGCACGGGCCTCGCGCTGTCGCTCGGCTGCGCGGTCGTGGCGCTCGCGCTGCTCGCCGCTGGCTGGTTCACCGGCCGCCGCCGGAGCGCACCGGCGGCCGCGCCCGCCGCGGAGGGCGCCGCGTGATGGACAAGCTCGTCATCATCCCGACCTACAACGAACGGGAGAACATCGAGCCCATGCTCGAGAAGCTCCTGGCGCTGCCGTACGGGCTGGACGTGCTGATCGTCGACGACAACTCCCCGGACGGCACCGCGGCGCTGGTCGAGGAGTGGCAGAAGAAGTCCGAGCGCGTGCACCTGATCCGGCGTCCCGGCAAGATGGGGCTCGGTTCGGCCTACCGCGACGGCTTCCGCTACGCGCTCCAGCACGGGGCCGAATACATCTTCGAGATGGACGCGGACTTCTCGCACGACCCGGACGCGATCGGCGAGTTCCTGCGCGCCGCGCAGGACGCCGACATCGTGCTCGGCAGCCGCTACCTGCACGGCGTCACGGTGGTGAACTGGCCGCTCAGCCGGCTGATCCTGTCGTACTCCGCCAACGTGTACACGCGCATCATCACGGGCCTGCCGCTCGCCGACGCGACG
Source organism: Candidatus Eiseniibacteriota bacterium (assembly GCA_044222045.1). Lineage (GTDB taxonomy): Bacteria > Eisenbacteria > RBG-16-71-46 > RBG-16-71-46 > RBG-16-71-46 > JBGAMH01. Next base: position 2,667 of record JBGAOB010000264.1, on the reverse strand, counting down.
GGCGGGTTCAAGTGCTTCCGCCGCCGGGCCCTCGAGGGCATCCACCTCGACCGCGTGAAGTCGGAAGGCTATTCGTTCCAGATCGAGATGTCGTTCCGCTGCTGGAAGCGCGGGTTCCGGATCAAGGAGATCCCCATCCTGTTCGTGGACCGCCGCGCCGGCGTGTCCAAGATGAGCCGCAAGATCATCTGGGAGGCCGCCGGACTGGTGTGGCGCCTCCGCCTGCTCGACCTCTTCGGCCGCCTGGAGTGACCCGCATGTTCCGCCGAATCCTGGGACTCACCGCGCTCGCGCTGCTGGCGATCGCGCCCGCGCCCGCACGCGCGTCCGGTGCGTGGACCACGTACGTGCGGCTGCGCACGTGCAACGACGTGCTCGCGATGCGCGACACCGTGTGGCTCGCGAGCGGCGAAGCCGGCCTGCTGCGCTACGTACGCTCGACCGGGGCGTTCGAATCGATCACGCGCGAGCCCGGCGGGCTCGCGAGCAACGACGTCACGGCGCTCGCGTTCGACCGCTCCGGCCAGCTGTGGGCGGCGACCTCCGCGAAGGGCGCGAGCCGGCTGTCGGCGGACGGCGCCACCTGGAACCTCGTCAACGCGTTCGACGGCCTGCCCTCGGACACGGTGTACGCGCTGCGCGCCACCGGCGACTCGGTGTGGATCGGCACGCACCGCGGACTGGCGCTGTGGGACGGCGAGCAGATCGCCGGCTCGGTGCCGGACATCGGCGCGGTGTCGCCGTTCCGCAGCAACATCGTGCGCGGCGTGGCGGTGATCGGCGACTCGGTGTTCGCGGCGACGACCGACGGCGTGTACGTGGGCCTCAAGTCGCAGAGCCTGCTCACGTGGACGGCGCTCGACAACGGACTCACGAACAAGAACGTCTTCAGCCTCGCGAGCGCCGGGCACGAACTGTTCGTGCTCGCCGGCGGCGCGACCTACCGCTTCAACATGAGCGCGCAGCAGTGGGGCGTGGTCGGCGGCCCCGGCACCGTGCGCCTGCTGCGCGACGACTTCGGCGCGATCACCTGCAGCAGCGCGACCGGCCTGTGGCGCTGGTCCGGCACGGCGTGGGTGCTGCTCGCGGGTTCGCCCGTGGCCAACGCCGCCTCGCCCGGCGAGGTGGAGTTCGGCGCCGATCCCGACGGCGTGACGCTGGCGGTGCGCGACGGCCTGCTGCGCGTGCAGGGCAGCCCGTGGGCGACCGTGCAGCCGCCGGGCCCGGTGGACAACAACCTCCTCAACGTGGCGGCCGACGGCACGCGCGTGTGGGTCGCGACGTTCGACCAGGGCGTGTCGCGCTACGACGGCACGACGTGGCGCAACTGGGACGACGGCTGCTGCGGCGCGGGGCAGGACACGTCGTGGGCGAATCCCAAGTACAACTTCACGCTCCAGCGCGATCCCGCCGGCCGCATCTGGCTGTCGTCGTGGGGCACCGCGATCGAGCGCTACGACCCGAACGCGAACCCGCCGCACGTCGTGCGCCCGCTGCTCGCCGTGGGCGGCAGCCCGGACTCGATCTCGTACCACACGAGCGGCTGGTCGTCGGTCTGCGACACGAGCGGCTACACGTACATCGGCGGCGACACCTCGGACCGCGGCGGCCGCCCGCCCGTGGGCATCGACGTGTTCTCGGCCGCGGGCGACCTGGTCGCGGTGTGGAAGACCACGAACGCCAACCTGCCCGACAACCAGGTCCGCGCGCTCGCGCACTACCCGAACCGCAACCGCATGTTCGCCGGCTTCCCGGGCACGGGCGTCGCGTACGCGACCATTCCCGCGGACAAGGCGCAGATGCCCACGTTCGGCCTGATCGCCGGTACGTCCACGTTCGACGTGTTCGGACTGGCCGTGCACAAGGAACTGCTCTACGTGCACACGACGACCAACCTGCGCCGCTACAGCGCCGAGACGCTGACGCTGCAGGCCACGCTCGACCTGCCCGGCGCGCCCGCGCCGCTCGGCGCCGTGCACCCGCTGGCGGTCACGCCCGACGGCACCGCGTGGGTCGCGTCGGTCGACGGCGTGCGCCGCTACAAGCCGGGCGGCGGCTACGAGGACTACAAGACGAGCAACTCGCCGCTCGCGAACGACGAAGTGCGCTCGATCGCGGCCGATCCCACGACCGGGGTCGTGTGGTTCGCGACCGCGGGCGGGCTCACGCGCTTCGACCCGGGCTGGACGCCCCCGGCGCCGCCGGCCGTGTCCGCGCTCGCGATCAAGGTGTGGCCCAACCCGGCGCCGTCGCCGGCGATCGGCCTCGACCTGCGGCTGTCGGGCAACTCGACCGCGTACACGGGCGAGGTCTACGACCTGAACGGCCGGCTGCTCCACCGCTTCAGCACGAGCGCCAACGGGCAGGTGGTGTGGGACGGCCGCGACCAGGACGGCCGCCGCGTGCGCCCCGGCATCTACTTCGTCCACGCGCGGGCCGGCGGCCACGAAGCCACGGCGCGCGTGGTCGTGCTGCGCTGATCGACAGGGACGTGAGCGTGCAGGCGCGCTGGCGGGACCGCGCCCCGGCGGACTGGGGGGAGCTGCTCGCCGCCGATCCGTCCGCTTCGCCCGCGCACCGGCCGGAGGTGTGGGAGGCGTTCGCCGCCGTGCTGCCCGGCTGCTCGCTGCGGCTCGCGTGCGTGGCCGAAGGCGGCGCGACGCTCGG
>JBGAOB010000263.1:0-6503 GCA_044222045.1 Candidatus Eiseniibacteriota bacterium | reverse complement strand
CAAGGAGATCCCACCCGGCCCGGGCATTCCCGTGGGCGACTGCTCCGATTTCGGGCCCGGCGGCCGCGTGTGGAGCTTCGTCGACTTCCGCCCGGGCCACTACTTCGTGATCTGCGACATGCACGCGGACTCGGGCGGCGTGCGGGCATTCGTCGTGACACCGAAGCCGCGCTGAGTTCCGACCGGCGCGCCGCCGTCGCCGCCGCCACGCCGCGAACCTGCCCCGGCCGCCACCTGCCCTCCCCCTCGCCCGCCCGCCCGCGCCCCGCGTTCGTCACGGCTTCGGTTTCGATGCCGCGCGGACGTGGGAGGGCATGCTAGGTTCCGCGCTCGTTTCCTGACCCACCCCCGTCGCCCCGAGGTCGCCCGATGCGTGCTCGCGTCTTCCGCGGCAGTCCTGCCGCGTCCGCCGCCGCCCTGCTCCTGCTGGTCTCCCTCCTCGTGCCCGCGGCGTTCGCGGATGGCGTGCACGGCGGCGATCCCGACGATCGCCCCGAAGCCAACGGCGGGCCGCCCGGCTCGGGCGCGAACGCGCCCACCGTGTCGCCCGACGGTGCGTGGAAGGTGGACGCGCCGCCCGGGCCGCATCGCGACGTGAAGCTGGACACGCGCACGGGCACGTGGATGTCGGTGGACGTCTCCCCTGACGGCCGCACGCTGGTGTTCGACCTGCTGGGCGACCTCTACACGCTGCCGATCGAAGGCGGCGAGGCGCGCGCGCTCACGAGCGGCCTCGCGTGGGACGAGCAACCGCGCTGGAGCCCCGACGGCAGGCGCATCGCGTTCACCAGCGACCGCGCGGGCGGCGACAACATCTGGGTGATGAACCGCGACGGCTCGAAACCGCAGGCCGTGACCCAGGAGACGTTCCGGCTGCTGAACAGCCCCACGTGGTCACCCGACGGCGAGTACGTGGCGGCGCGCAAGCACTTCACGTCCACGCGCTCGGCGGGCGCCGGCGAGATCTGGCTGTACCACCGCACCGGCGGCGAAGGCGTGCAGATGACGAAGCGCCGCACCGAGCAGAAGGACGAGGGCGAGCCGGCGTTCTCGCCCGACGGGCGATACCTCTACTGGAGCATGGACGCCACGCCGGGCGGCTCGTTCGAGTACAACAAGGACGGCAACGGCCAGATCTACGTGATCCAGCGACTCGACCGCGAGAGCGGCCGCATCACGCAGGTGGCGGGCGGCCCCGGCGGCGCGTGCCGGCCCACGCCGTCGCCCGACGGCCGGAGCCTCGCCTACATCCGACGCGTGCGGTTCCACAGCGTGCTGCACGTGATGGACCTGGCTTCGGGCGTCGAGCGTCCCGTGTACGGGAAGCTCGACCGCGACCTGCAGGAGATCTGGGCCATCCACGGCACCTATCCGGCGATCGCGTGGACGCCCGACTCGCGCGAGATCGTGTTCTGGGCCGCGGGCGGACTGCACCGCGTGGACGTGGCCACCGGCGCGGCGCGCGACATCCCCTTCCACGTCGCGGGCGAGCGCCGGATCACCGACGCGGTGCGTTTCCCCGTGGCGGTGGCGCCCGACGTGTTCCACACGCGGCAGCTGCGCTGGGCGAGCGTGTCGCCGCAGGGGGATCGCGTCGTCTATTCGGCGCTGGGCACCCTGTGGATCAAGCCGCTCGCGGGCGGCGCGGCACGGCGGCTCACCACGCAGTCCGACCACTGGGAGCTGTTCCCGTCGTGGTCGCGCGACGGCAAGTCGATCGTGTACGCCACGTGGAACGACTCCACGCTCGGATCGATCCGCGTGGCACCCGCCGCGGGCGGCGCGGGCCGCGTGGTCACCTCGCAGCCCGGGCACTACGTGGAGCCGGCGTTCTCGCCCGACGGCGCGACGATCGTGTACCGCGCCACCACGGGCGGTTACCTCGTGAGCCCCGCGTGGTCGAGCGATCCCGGCATCTACCGCGTCAGCGCCACGGGCGGACCGTCGCGCCTCGTCACGCGCAAGGGCCAGTGGCCGCACTTCGGCGCGTCGAACGACCGCGTGTTCCTCATGGACATCGCGGGCGGCGACGAGGACGAACGCTCGCTGTTCAGCGTGGCGCTGGACGGCACCGAGGAGCACGTGCACCTGAAGGGCGTCTACTTCACCGAGGCGCGGCTGTCGCCCGACGAGAAGTGGATCGCGTTCAAGGAGAAGTACAAGGTGTGGGTGGCGCCGTTCGTGCGCGCCGGGCGGCCCGTGGACATCGGCCCCGGCATGCGCGACCTGCCGGGCACGCTCGTGTCGAGCGATGCCGGCGACTGGCTGAGCTGGTCGGGCGACTCGAAGTCGCTGCACTGGACGCTCGGCCCGGAGTGGTTCACGCGCGACCTGCGCGACGTGTTCACGTTCGCGCCCGGCGCGCCGGACTCCCTCGCCGCGTCCGCGCCCACGCGCCAGGACATCGGCTTCGACGTGCCCGCCGACAAGCCCACGGGCGCGATCGCGCTGACCGGCGCTCGCGTGATCACCATGAAGGGCGACGAGGTGCTCGAGAACGCCACGGTGCTCGTGGCCGGCAACCGCATCGCCGCCGTCGGCCCGGCCGGGCAGGTCACCGTGCCGAAGGACGCGCAGGTGATCGACCTGAAGGGCGCCACCGTCACGCCCGGCTTCGTGGACGCGCACTGGCACGGCGCGATGGGCTCGGAGCAGCGCATTCCGCAGCGCTCGTGGGTGGACTACGCCTCGCTGGGCTTCGGCGTGACCACGCTGCACGACCCTTCGAACGATTCGTTCGAGATCTTCACGCACTCCGAGATGCAGCGCGCGGGGCTCGTGGTGGCGCCTCGCATCTTCTCCACCGGCACCATCCTGTACGGCGCCAAGGGCGACTTCCGCGCCGACGTCGACAGCCTGGGCGATGCGCTGATGCACTTGCGTCGCATGAAGGCCTACGGCGCGCAGAGCGTGAAGAGCTACAACCAGCCGCGCCGCGACCAGCGCCAGCAGGTGCTGGAGGCCGCGCGCCAGCTGGGCATGAACGTGGTGCCCGAGGGCGGCGCGCTGTTCCCGCACAACATGACCATGGTGATCGACGGCCACACCGGCATCGAGCACGCGCTGCCGATCGCGCGCGTGTACGACGACGTGGTGCAGCTGTGGAGCCAGACGCAGGTGGGCTACACGCCCACGTTCAACGTGGCGTACGGCGGCCTGGACGGCGAGCACTACTGGTACGCGAAGACGCAGGTGTGGAACGACGCGCAGCTCCAGCGCTTCGTGCCGCGCCGGCTGCTCGACGCGCGCGCCCGCCGGCCGCAGACCGCACCCGACGACGAGTGGAACCACGTCACGGTGGCCGAGGAGGCCGCCAAGCTGCACCGCGCGGGCGTGGGCGTGCAGATCGGCGCGCACGGCCAGCGCGAGGGGCTCGGCGCGCACTGGGAGATCTGGAGCATGGTGCTGGGCGGCATGACGCCGATGGAGGCGCTGCGCTGCGCCACGATCGGCGGCGCGAAGTACCTGGGCTACGACCGCGACATCGGCTCGATCGAGCCCGGCAAGCTGGCGGACCTGGTCGTGATGGCCCGGAACCCGCTCGCGAACATCCGCGACACCGAGAGCCTGACGCACGTGATGCTGAACGGCCGGCTGTACGAGGCCACGACCATGAACGAGATCGCGCCGCGCCAGAAACCGCGCGGCTCGTTCTGGTGGGAGGCGCAGCAGCGCCTGGAGCAGCGCGTGCTGCAGTAGCCGCGCGCCGATGCACGCACGCCGGCCGGGCTCGCCTCTCGCGGGCCCGGCCGGTTTCGTGGCGGCGGTCCGGTGCCGGACGCGCGCGAACCGCTCGCCCGCCCGTGCCTCCGCCCGACGAGGCGACGCCGGTCTCGCCAGCGCTTCGCTCAGCGCACGCGCAGCGCGAGCAGCGTCAGGTCGTCGGACGCCGCGCCGCCGCCGTACGCCTGCACGCGCGCGAGCACCTCGGCCACCACGGCCTCCGCGCCGTCGGCGGCGCGCGCGCGCACCGCCTCGACCAGCCGCTCGGCGCCGAACTCGCCGCTCTCGCCGTCGGTCTCGGTGACGCCGTCGCTGTAGGCCAGCAGCACGTCGCCCGGCTCGAGCGCCGCGCGGCCCAGCGCGCAGTCCCACTCGGCGAACAGCCCGAGCACGGTGGCCGTCGCCTCCAGCCACTCCACGCGCCCGTCGCGGCGCAGCAGCAGCGGCGGGTTGTGCCCGCAGTTGATGTAACTGAGCCGCCGCGCCGCGTCCGTCCACACACCCAGGAACATCGTCGCGAACTGCCCCGGGTGCGACGACTCGTGCATCATCCGGTTGACCTGCCGCAGCACGCGCAGCGGATCCTGCGGGGCGCTGCCCGCCTGGCTGCGCAGGTGGGCGTGCAGGTGCGCCATGCGCAACGCCGCGTGCACGCCCTTGCCCGACACGTCGGCGAGCACCAGCCCCACCTGCCCCGGGCCCAGCGCAAGGAAGTCGTAATAGTCGCCGCCCACCGAGCGCGCCTGCACGCAATGCGCGGCCAGCTCGCCGTGCGCGAGCGCCGGAGGCCGCTCCGGAAACAGCCGCGCCTGCACGTCGCGCGCGATGCCCAGCTCGCGCTCCATGCGGCGGTCGTGGTCCATCCGGTCCGCGAGCCGCTCGGCCAGGCGGATCACCTCGAACGCCACGCCCGCGTGCCCGGCCGCCACGCTCACGCGCTGCCGGTCGTCGTCCGCGTACGCGCCCGCCGCGCCGGGGCCCAGCGCGATCAGCCCCACCGGCTGGTCGCGCCGGTCCACGATCGGCACGCGGCCCACCGGCGCGTGCGGCAGCCCCAGCGCGCCGGCGCTCGTCGCGAGCTCCACGCCGTCCCAGCACGCGCCCCGCCACAGCTGCTCGCTCAGCACGGCGTCGGCGTCCAGGTGCAGCGCGGCCTCGCCCGCCGGGCCCTCGCCGGTGCTCGCGAACCGGCCGTCGCTGCGCCGCAGCCACACCTCCACCCACGCGGGCGACACCGCCTGGCGCAGGTGCGCCACCAGCAGCCGCGCCAGCTCGACTCGGTCCGAAGCGGCCGCGGCGCGGCGCGTGAAGTCCTCCACGACGGTCCTCCGGGGGGTGGTCGATGCCGCCGCGGGGCGGCTGCGCGCGAGGCGTGCAGCATGCCCGATCGGCCGCGCGCCCGCATCCGTCCGTGCGCCCCCGCGGGGCGGCGCGTCCCTCAACTCCGCCCGGCTCCGGCCGAGACTCCGGGCGTCTGTCGCCGCCACACGCCCGCAACTGCCGGAAACCCCTCATGACCGAACCTCGCACCTACCACGGACTCGCCTCCATCCTGCTCGAAGCGGCGGTGGTCACGCCCGAGCAGGTGGACGCCGCGCTCGCGCGCCAGCACGAGACGGGGCTGCGCATCGGCGAGACGCTGGTCGAGATCGGCGCCGCCACCGAGGAGGACATCGGCTGGGGGCTCGCACGCCAGCTGGGCCTGCCGCTCGTGGACCTGCAGAGCGAGTCGCTCGATCCCGAGTTGCTGCGCGAGTTCCCCGCGGGGCTGCTCTACCGCCTGCACGCCGTGCCGCTGTTGCGCACCGACGACGGCCTGTCGATGGCCTTCAGCGACCCGACCGACATGCAGGCGAACGCGCACCTCGAGGCGATCGCGGGGTGCTCGATCGTGCCCAGCGTCACGACGCCGTCCGCGATCCGGCGCGTGCTCGCGCCGCTGCTGGGCGCGCACGCCGCCGCGCTGCCGCCGGGGCATCGCCACGAGGGCGACCACTCGCCCGTGGTGTGGGACCGCTCGGGCGCGAACTTCCTGCACTTTCACCTGTTCGCCGCGCGCCGCGCCGGGGCCACCGCGGTGCACTTCGTGCCGGGGGCCGCGCACGTGCGGGTGGTGCAGCGGCGCGCGAGCGGCCTCGTCGAGGTGGCCCGCGAGCCCGTCGAGACGCACGAAGCGCTGCTCACGCAGCTCGAACTGCTCGGGGCGCCCGTGGGCGACGGCCGCGGCGACCTGCACCGCATGGCTCGGCTCGAGTGCCCCACCGCGACCGACCCGATCCCGTTCGAGGTGGCGCTGCTCGTGCGCGACGGCGGCACGGTGGTCACGCTGCGGCTGCCGCCCGAAGGCGGCGCGCCCGCCGCGATCGAGCAGCTGGGCCTGAACGCCACCGACCTCGCGCGGCTGCGCGACGTGCTGCACCAGCCCGCGGGGCTCGTGGTGGTGAGCGGCCCGCCGCGCTCGGGCGCCAGCACCACGCTCGCCTGCCTGCTCGCCGAGTCGCTGCGCGAGGAGCGCAGCGCGATGGTGTTCGGCGACCTGCCGGCCGCGCCCCCGCGCGAGCGGCTCGTGCTGGCGATGCCGGGCGCCGAGGCGCGCGCCACGTGGCAGGCACTCGTGCACGCGCACGAACCCGACGTGGTGGTGCTGGACGACGCGGTGGCGGGCGAAGACGTGGCCGCGCTCACCGCCTCGGCCGGCGGCGGGCGGCTGGTGCTCGCGCGCGCCGACTGGAGCGACTCGTTCGCGCTGCTCGAGCACCTGGGCCGCCGCCCGCACGCGC
>JBGAOB010000262.1:0-7078 GCA_044222045.1 Candidatus Eiseniibacteriota bacterium | reverse complement strand
GCGGGCCTCACGATCGTCCGCTCTCGCGACGGGGTTCCGGCAAGCGACCTCCTGGAGGTGCGACCGGCCCACGGACCGCCGGGCACCGCGCGAAGGAGACGCGGAGGTCGGGGGATCGCTGCCGGCAGGGTCTCGAGGGAAGCGCACTGTACAACGTCACCCGGCGTCCGCCGAGCCGAGAGCGGGCTCGCGGCCGCGCCCGCGCCCCGATGCGCCGCGCTCGTGCCGCGCGCGCGCGCCGGTCGGCGGCCGGCTGTGGCAGCATGCGGCTTCCACCCGGAGGTTCCCGTGAGACCGACGCTCCCCCTGCTGTCCGCCGCCCTCGCGACCGCCGCCCTCGCCGCGTTCGCCCCCGTCACCTCCGCCGCACCGCTGCCGAGTCCGAGCGCGTTCCTGCACCTCGAGATCGGCGCCGATCGCGTGCTCGCCGACTACCGCCAGATCCGCGCCTACTTCGCCGAACTCGACCGGCTCTCGCCGCGCGTGCAGGTGCAGACGCTCGGCAAGTCCACGCTCGGCGAGGACATGGTCATGGCCGTCATCACGTCCGAGGCCAACCAGGCCCGCCTGCCGCGCCTGAAGGAGATCGCGAAGCAGCTCGCCGACCCGCGCGGCCGGACCGACGCCGAGATCGCCGCGCTCGCCGAGGAAGGCCGCGCGTTCCTGCTCATCACCTGCAACATCCACGCGACCGAGATCGGCTCGACGCAGATGGCGATGGAGTGGGCGCACGCGCTGGCCTCGGCCGAGGACGCCGAGACGAAGCGCCGGCTCGACGAAGTCGTGCTGCTGCTGGTGCCGTCGCTCAACCCGGACGGGCAGATCATGGAGACCGAGTGGTACCGGCAGTGGCTCGGCACGCCCTACGAGGGCGGGCGGCAGCCGCGGCTCTACCACCACTACGTCGGCCACGACAACAACCGCGACTGGTACATGCTCACGCAGGCCGAGACGAAGGCCATGACGCGCGCCGTGTACCACGAGTGGTTCCCGCAGGTGTGGCTCGACGAGCACCAGATGGGCACGACCGGGCCGCGCCTCTTCATGCCGCCGTACGCCGAGCCGGTCGACGCGGACATCCACCCGCTCGTCTGGCGCGAGGTGAACCGCATGGGCGCCGACATGGCGCTGCGGCTGGAGCAGGCCGGCAAGTCGGGCGTCATCTACGGCTACGCGTTCGACGCCTACTGGCCCGGCGGCACCAAGAACACGGCGTGGTTCAAGAACATCTCGGGGCTGCTCACCGAGGTCGCCTCGTGCCGGCTCGCGACCCCGCTGTACGTGGACCCGAGCGAACTGGCCGGCGGGCGCAAGGGTCTCGTGGACTACGAAGCGCAGACCAACTTCCCCAACCCCTGGCCGGGCGGCTGGTGGCGCCTGCGCGACATCATGGACTACGAGCGCATCGCCTCCGACGCGATCCTCGAGTCGTGCGCGAACCTGCGCCGCGACGTGCTGCGCGACGTGGCGACGCGCGCGCGCGCGGCGGTCACCCAGGCGCCGCCCGGGGACGGCTTCCGCATCCCCGGCGCGCAGCGCGACCGGGCGACGGCCTGGAAGCTCGCGGCCCTGCTCGTCGAGCACGGCGTCGAGGTGTACCGGGTGAACGACGGCGACCTGTGGGTGCCGCTCGCGCAACCGTACGGCGACTTCGTGCGCGAAATGCTCACGACCCAGCGCTACCCCGAGGTGAAGCTGGTCGCGGGCAAGGACATCGTGCGGCCGTACGACGTCGCGGCGTGGTCCCTGCCGCTCATGATGGGCGTCGAGGTCGTGCGCGAGAACCGGCGCGTGTCGGCGGTCGCGCCGCCGCGCTTCGTGCCCGGCGAACGGCGCGCGGCGCGTGCCCCCGGCCAGGCGGCGCTGCCGCCGGACAGCCCGGCAGCGGGCGCGCGCGCTCCACGCCGCGCTGCGTGCTCAGGCGGCCGCGTCACGGTGCTCGACCGCGACGCCGGTGAAGCGTGGCCGGCGGCACGGCGTGGCTCGACGCGCAGGCCGCGAAGGCGGCCGACGCCGCGCTGCCGGAGGGCCTCGCGCTCACCGACGCGCCGGCCGCGGCCCTGGCGGGACGCCGCGCCCTCGCCATGCCGCGCGTCGCGCTCTACCAGGGCTTCACCGCGTCGATGGACGAGGGCTGGACGCGCTGGTTGCTCGAGCAGAACGGCTTCGAGCCCAAGCCCGTCGGCAACGCGCTCGTGCAGAAGGGCGGCCTGTGCTCGTCGTTCGACGCGCTCGTGTTGCCCGACGTGCCCAAGGAGGCGATCGCGACCGGCAAGGCGCGGCGCGAGGACGGCGGCTCCGGCTACCAGCCGGACCTGCCCCCCGGCTTCCGGGGCGGGCTCGAGGCCTCCGGCGTCGCGGCGGTGAAGGCGTTCGTGAACGACGGCGGCACGCTGATCGCGATGGGCGCGGCGTGCGACTGGGTGCTCGAGCAGTTCAACCTGCCGGTCGCCAACGCGCTCGCGCGCGTCACGCCGGCCGAGTTCGGGTGCCCGGGCTCGATCCTGCGCGCGAGCGTCACGCCCGGTCACCCCGTCACGTGGGGCATGCCGGCCGAAGCGGCGCTGTTCGTGGACAAGCCGATCGCGTTCGCGACCCAGCCGCCCGGCGGCGAGCTCGACCGCGCCGTGCTCGCCACCTACCCCGCCGACCCGCGCGACGTGCTGCTGTCGGGCTGGATCACGGGCGAGGACAAACTCGTGCGCCGCTCGGCCGCCGTCGCGGTCACGATCGGCAAGGGCAAGCTCGTGCTGCTCGGCTTCCGCCCGCAGCACCGCGCGCAGACGGACGGCACGTTCCCGCTGCTCTTCAACGCGCTCTGGTGGTCGGCGCTCGCGACCTGAAGCGCCCGCGCCGGGCCGGGACGCGCGTCCCGGCCCGGCGTGTGTCGCCCCCGCGGGGCATGGGCTAGACTGCCGGCCGGAGTCCCCCGAGGGGTCCGCGGCCGCGGCCCCCGTCGAGGACCGGATCGGGGAGCCGTGAGCGAGTTTTCCGCCGAGCGCCGCCGCGTGCTGCTGACCTTCCTGGGCCTGCCGGCCGCCGCCGGCGTGCTGGCCGCGCCGGGCTGCGCCCCGGGCGGCGACGCCGCGCCCGATCGCACCGAAGCGCCGCTGCGCGTACCGCTCGCCTCGCTGCCGGCCGGCACGCACGTGCGCGTGGTGATGGGCGAGCGCCCCGTGGATCTCCTGCGCGACGGCGACCGCGTGGTCGCGCGCTCGCTGTGGTGCACGCACATGGGCTGCGAAGTCGAATGGCGCCCCGGCGCGGAGCGTTACGTGTGCCGCTGCCACGGCGGCGAGTTCGACGCGCAGGGCGAGCCGGTCGCCGGGCCGCCACCGCGCGCGTTGCGCGTGCTCGCCGTGCGGATCGAAGGCGCCGACGCGATCGTCGAGCCGCCGGGGCCGGCGTCGTGAGCGCCCACCGCGGTCCGCAGGACCGGCCCATCCTGCTCGTCACCGGCGCCTCCGGGTTCATGGGCCGCCACCTGCTCGACGCGCTCAAGGACGAGTACCGCATCATCGGGCTCGCCCGCCGCTCGCAGCAGCGCTCGGGCGCGCCCGTGCACCCCAACATCCGCTGGTACCAGGCCGACATCGGCGACCGCCGCATGCTGTCGCACGTGTTCCGCGACATCGCCGGCCACGGCGGCGCGCACGTGTGCATCCACCTCGCGGCCCACTACGACTTCACCGGCGACGACCACCCCGAGTACGAGCGCACCAACGTGCAGGGCACGCGCCACGTGCTCGAGGAGTGCCGCGCGCTGGGCACGATCCGGCATTTCGTCTTCTCCAGCTCGGTCGCCGCCTGCCGGTTTCCGCCCCTCGGCGGCACGCTGAACGAACACAGCGCCCCGGACGGCGAACACATCTACGCGCGCACCAAGCGCGAGGGCGAGCGCATGCTGGGCGAGTTCTCGGCCTCGTTCCATTCGGTGATCGTGCGCTTCGCCGCGGCGTTCTCGGACTGGTGCGAGTACCCGCCGCTGTTCGTGTTCATCAGCACGTGGCTGGGCTCGGCGTGGAACCGGCGCATGCTGGGCGGGCGGGGCGAGTCGGCGATCCCCTACGTGCACGTGCAGGAGATCCCGCCCTTCTTCCGCGCGCTGCTGCACCGCGTCGGCGAGCTGCAGCAGGGCCAGGTGCTCATCTGCGGCGCCGACCGCGCGGTCAACCATCGCGAACTCTACGATTCGGTGACCGAGCACTTCACCGGCCGGCGCGGGCGGCCGTTCCACATGCCGAAGGCGATGTGCGGGCCCGGCATGCACGTGATGGACCTGGTCGGCCAGCTGCTGGGCGAGCGGCCGTTCGAACGTCCGTGGATGGCGCAGTACATCGACGAGGTGCTCGCCATCGACTCCACGGAGACGCGCCGGCTGCTGCACTGGGGCACGCGGCCGCGGCTCGAGATCCTGCGCCGCATGCCCTTCCTGATGGAGAACCTCAAGGTCGACCCGCTCGAGTGGCAGCGCCGCAACCGCGCGGCCATGAAGCACGTGCGCGTGCGCAGCAACCTGCGCATCCACCAGCTGCTCGAGAAGCACGAGGCGGCGATCGCCGAGGCCTACAACGGCACGCTGCACGCGCCGGCCAACGCCGACCGCTTCCCGCACTACCAGGAACTGGACGACGAGACGAGCTCGTGGAACCACCGCATGGTGCTGCGCAACCTGATGAACGCGGTGCGCACGCGCGAACGCGCGGTGTTCATGGGCTACTGCCACGACATCGCCGAGGCGCGGCACGCGCAGGGGTTCACCTGCGAGGAGTTGTGCGGCGCGCTCGAGACGCTCAGCGACATCTGCACGCGCACGCTGCTCGAGGATCCCGAGGCCGACGGGCTGCAGGACCGCATCTTCGAGCACGTCACCATGACGCTGCGCATCGGCGTCGACCAGGTGCAGCAGGTCTTCGACGACCTCGAGGCCGCGCGCGAGCGGACCGCCGAGGAGGACGCCGCGGCGGACGCGCGCGGCGCGTGAGCGGCGGTCAGCGGCCGCGCGGGCGCACGAGCAGCACCGCGAGCGCCATGGCCGCGTCGCCCGCCAGCGACACCGGCACGATCCACGGCTTCGGCCCGGCGAGCAGCTCGAGTCCCAGGAACAGCACCGCGGCCGACTTGGCGGTGAGCAGGATCGCGACGCCGCGGTAGCGCCGCCACTCGATCGCGTACGCGAGCGCGACCACGACGTGGAACACGCCCACCTGGCGCGGGAAGAACATCGGCGAGGCCCCGCCGAAGCCGGTGAAGCGCAGGCCCCAGTCCGGGGCGACGACCGCCGCCAGTCCCAGCACCGCGCTGTGCAGCACGATCAGCGCGACGAGCAGCCCCAGCAGCCGCTCGCGCGCCTCGCGGGTCACGGCGCCGCCTCCCACCACAGGTCCGGCGCGCGCGGCGGCGCCGCTTCGGCGGCCGGCAGCCCGGCCGCGGCCAGTTCGGCGAGCACCGTTTCGAGCACCGCGGGCACCGCGGCCTGCACCGGCGCGCTCAGGCCCGTGCGCATCTCGGTGTCGACGGGCACCACGCCCACCAGCAGCACCTCGCGGGGCGCGCGGCCGGCGAACTCGAGCGTGAGCAGCGTCTCCTTGAGCCCGGGATCGTGCGGGCTCACGCGCTGCGGCGGCGGGTTCCGCAGGATCTCGTCCTTGCGGTAGCGCTTGAGCGTGCCCGGCGGCGAGGCCGAGGCCACGGTGTCGATGAACACGACGCGTTCCACGCCGGCCACGTACGGCGTCAGGTCGAGCCCGGGCGTGCCGACGTCCGCCACCAGCACGCCGGGCGCGAAGTCCCAGCGCGCCTGCAGCACGCGCGTGACGTACGGCCCGAGCGCGTCGTCGCCCATGAGCACGTTGCCGAGCCCGAGGACGGCGACACGAGGCGCCGGACTTTCGCCCGGCGCCCCGTCGGCGTGCGGCGCCATATCGCCTAGCAACCGCCCTCGCGGGTCCGCACGGTCGCGAGGGGCTTGCCCTCGACGTCGGTCGTGTGGATGGCGCACGCGAGGCACGGATCGAACGAGTGCACCGTGCGCAGCACCTCGAGCGGGCGCTCCGCGTCGGCGACCGGGTTGCCCACCAGCGACGCCTCGTACGGGCCCATGCGGCCCTTCTCGTCGCGCGGGCCGGCGTTCCACGTGGTCGGCACGACCGCCTGGTAGTTGGCGATCTTGCCGCCCTTGATCACCGTCCAGTGCGACAGCGTGCCGCGCGGCGCCTCGTGGAAGCCGAAGCCGCGGATCTCGCCCGCGGGGAACTTCGGCTCGTTGAAGATCGCCGTGTCGCCCTTACCGATGTTGTCGATGAGCAGCTTCCAGTGCTTGTCGGCCATCTCGCACAGCATGGCGGTGCGGATGGCGCGGGCCAGGTGGCGGCCCAGCGTGCCGTGAAGCACGTCGGGCGTCAGCTTGGCCTTCGCGATCGAACCGGCCAGGCCGAGCGCCTTGTCGGCCCAGCGCCGGGTGGGCTCGTGCCCGGTCGCGTAGCCGACCAGCACCTGCGCGAGCGGCCCGACCTGCATGACCTTGTCCTGGAAGCGCGGCGACTTCACCCACGAGTACTTCCCGTCGGCCTGGAAATCGGTGTACTTGGGCTTCGTCTCGCCCTCGTACGGGTGCAGCTGCTTGCCGCCCTCGTACCACGAGTGCGCGGTGCCCTCGGTGACGTTGTCGCGGAAGTACGCGTCGTTGAAGCTCGTGATCGCCTTCGCCGTCCCCAGGTCGCCGTCGAAGATCGTGCCGCCGGGCAGGTCGAACTGCGTGCCCTTCGTGTCGAGCGGCAGGTCCGGCACGGCGAGGTAGTTCTTCACGCCGCCGCCGAACGGCAGCCAATCGGCGTACAGCGCGCCGATCGCGCACACGTCGGGCAGGTAGACCTGCTCGATGAAGTCCGTCATCTCGTCGAGCAGGCTCTTGACCTGGTAGAGCGTCGCCATGTTGAGCGTGGACTGGTTGTCGAGGTTGATCGCGTTGGTCACGCCGCCCACGGCCAGGTTCTGGATGTTCGGCGTCTTGCCGCCGAGGATCGCCACGACCTGGTTGGCGCGCCGCTGGTAGTCGAGCGCCTGCAGGTAGTGCGAC
>JBGAOB010000261.1:0-6492 GCA_044222045.1 Candidatus Eiseniibacteriota bacterium | reverse complement strand
GCGCGCCCGCGCGCGTGGTGAGCTTCGGGAACCTCACCGTGGGCGTGCGCGGAAGACGATGCCCGCGCTGCACCTGGCCGACAGCGGCGGCGGCCGGGGCGCGCGGCGGTGGTGCCGGCGCTACCGGCCGGGGCCGCAGGGCGAGGGCGACGAAGAGCGCCTGTTCCGCGCGGCGCTCGGCGAGGGACGCGTGTACGCGGGGCGCCGCAAGCGCGACCTCGCGGCGGCGGCCGCGGCGGACGGCGTGCCACTGGTGCTGGTGGACGACGGCTTCTCGCACTGGGCGCTGGATCGCGACCTCGACGTGGTGCTGCTCGACGCCCTCGACCCGTGGGGGGGTGGCCGGCTGCTGCCGGCGGGCCGCCTGCGCGAGCCGCGCCGGGCGCTGCAGCGCGCGCACGTGGTGGTGCTCTCCGCGCCGGCGGCGTCGACGCGGCGGCCGCGATCGAGTCGTTCCGGCGCTGGGCGCCGGGGGCGCTGTTCACGCGGCCGGGCGCCACGATCGCCGGCGTCACCACGCTGCCGGCGCGGCGCGCGAGCGGGCGCCCTGGCGCACGTGGTCACCGCCACGGGCAACCCGGCCGCGGTCGAGGCGAGCGCGCGCGAGGCCGGCTTCGCGCCCGTGACCGCGTCTGCGTACCGCGATCACCACTGGTTCTCGGCGGGCGAGGCCGACCGCGAGCGCGCGCGGGCCGCCGCCGCGGGCGCGACGTTGTTGCTGACCGCGAAGGATGCCGTACGCTGGCCCGCGCCCCTCGACCCGACGTGGGAAGCCGCGGCCGTGCTGCACGTGCGCTGGCGGTGGCTCGCCGGGGGCGAGGCGGTGGAGCGCTGGGTGATCCACGGGGAGGAGCCTTGGAAGAGACCGACGTCCTGATCCTGGGCAGCGGCATCGCGGGGCTGATGCTGGCGCTGCACGCCGCCGAGTACGGGCAGGTGCTGGTGGTCACCAAGAAGCGCGCCGACGACTCGAACACGAACTGGGCGCAGGGCGGCATCGCCGCCGTGTTCGGTCGCGGCGACGACATGCGCAGCCACGTGCGCGACACGCTGCGGGCGGGCGCGGGCATGTGCGACCGCGGCGTCGTGCGCGCGATCGTGGCCGAAGCCCCCGAGCGCGTGCGCGAGCTCGACGCGCTCGGCGTGGGCTTCAACCGCGGGCCGCGCGGCTACGAACTGGGCCGCGAGGGCGGGCATTCGCGCCGGCGCATCGTGCACGCCAGCGACTTCACGGGCCGCGCCATCGAGCAGGCGCTGATCGCGCGCGTGCGCGCGCACCCGCGCATCCGGCTGATGGAGGACCACCTCGCCGTGGACCTCATCCTGGGTTCGCGGCTCGAAGGCCGGCGCCCGAAGGGCCGGGATGCGCTGGGGCGCGTACGTGCTCGACCAGGCCACCGCGCGCATCCGGCCGTTCGTCGTGGCGCGCGTGACGGCGCTCGCGACCGGCGGCTGCGGCAAGGTCTACCTGTACACGACGAACCCCGACGTGGCCACGGGCGACGGCGTGGCGATGGCGTACCGTGCCGGGGCGACGGTGGAGAGCATGGAGTTCGTGCAGTTCCACCCGACGTGCCTGTACCACCCGCGCGTGCGGAACTTCCTGATCAGCGAGGCGGTGCGCGGCGAGGGGGCGGTCCTGCGCACGCTCGACGGCCAGCGCTTCATGCCGCGCTACCACCGGCTCGCCGAACTGGCGCCGCGCGACGTGGTGGCGCGCGCGATCGACCGCGAGATGAAGCGCCGCGGCGACTCGCACGTGTGGCTGGACATCAGCCACGAGAAGGCCGCGCAGGTGCGCAAGCGCTTCCCGAACATCGACGCCACGCTCCGCGACATCGGCATCGACATGACGCGCGAGCCGATCCCGGTGGTGCCCGCCGCGCACTACATGTGCGGCGGCGTGCGCGCCAACCTCGCGGGCCGCACCGACGTCGACGGGTTGCTCGCGATCGGCGAGGTGGCGTGCACGGGGCTGCACGGCGCGAACCGGCTGGCGAGCAACTCGCTGCTCGAGGCGCTCGTCGGCGCACACCACGCGGCCGACGAGATCCGCCGCCGGCTCGCGCGCGTGCCGCGCGCGCCGCGCCCGCAGGCGTGGCGGTCCGAGGGCACGCACCCTCCGCAGGAGCAGGTCGTGGCGGACCACAACTGGGAGACCGTGCGGCGCGTGATGTGGGACCTCGTGGGCATCGTGCGCACGGACGAGCGCCTGGCGTTCGCCGCGCGGCGGCTGCACCTGCTGCGCGAGGAGATCGAGCGCGACTACCGGCGGCAGCGGCTCGCGCCCGACCTGATCGAGCTGCGCAACATCGCGCTCGTGGGCAGCCTGATCGTGGCGTGCGCCCAGGCGCGCCGCGAGAGCCGCGGGTTGCACTACAACCTCGATCACCCGCGCAGCGTGGCCGCGTGGGCGAAGCGGCGCGTGCGGCTGCAGCGCGACGAACGCGCCGAGCGTGCGCTTGTGGCCGCTTCGCCGCCCCGCCTATAGTCGGCCCGATGGAGTCCTTCCGGTGAGCTCGACCCTGACCTTCTGGGACGCGGTGCACGCGATCCGCCGCCGCGACGCGCGGTATGCGCCCGAGGCGTACGGATTCGTGGCGGCCACGCTGCAGGCCGCCGCCATGCACCTGCCCGAGGAACGCCGCGCCGACCCGGTGCGCCGCCACCTGTCGGGACAGGAGCTGCTGGAGTTCGCGGTGAAGCTCGCGCGCGAGGAGTTCGGCGTCATGGCCCCGATGGTGTTCCGCGAGTGGGGCGTGCGCACGTCGCGGGACGTGGGACGGATCGTGTTCGACCTCGTGGAGAGCGGCCAGCTGAGCGCGCTGCCCGAGGACTCGATCGACGACTTCGACGGCATCGACGACCTGCCGGCGGTGCTCGGCGAGGGCGTGGAGATGGGCCCGCGCCCCGATCGCGACCGGGGAGACGCCCGGCCGCGGCCGGCCTGATGCGACTCTTCGTCCGGCTGCTCGGCCTGCTGCGCCCTTACCGTGGCCGGCTCGTGATCGCCCTGCTGCTGATGGTGGTCTATTCCGCGAGCGCGACGCTGGCCCTCACGCTGATCTCGCCGTTCCTGCGCGTGCTGTTCGCGACCGTCGGCGGGAGCCCGGCCACGGTGTCCGCGCTGCCCGACCTGCCCGGCGCCTCCGGCGCGGCGGGCGGGCTGCTCGGGGCGGCGCGCGGCGCGCTCGACCACCTGTTGACCGGGGCGCGGCCGCTGGTCGTGTTCGAGCGCCTGTGCCTCGTGATCCTCGGGCTGTTCTTCGTGAAGAACCTGGCCGACTACACCGCCTCGTACCTGACCGTGTCCGTGGAGCAGGCCGCGATGCGCGATGCGCGCCGGCGGCTGTTCGCGCACCTGCAGGCGCTGCCGCTGTCGTTCCACCACGGCGAGCGGCAGGGCGCGCTCATGTCGCGCCTGACGAGCGACGTCGAGGCGCTGCGCGGCGCGCTCGCGGCGGGCATCAGCAACCTCGTGAAGGACGGCCTGTCGCTGGTCGGCTGCCTCGTGCTGGTGTTCGCGGCGTCGTGGAAGCTGGCGCTGTTCTCGGTGCTCGTGGTGCCGCCCGTGGGGTTCGCGCTGGCGGCGATCGGGCGCAAGATGCGCAAGCGCTCGGGCACCGCGCAGCAGCGCATGGCGGAGCTCACCGGCATCCTGCAGGAGGCGCTGTTCGGCGCCCGCGTGGTGAAGGCGTTCGGCATGGAGCACTTCGAGGAGGAGCGGTTCGAGCGCGCGAACACCGGTTACTACCGCGCGTTCGTGCGGCTGCGGCGCGTGTCGGCCGCGGCGCGGCCGCTCAGCGAGTACGGCATCATCCTGGTGGCCGTGGCGATCGCGTGGATGGGCGCGCGCGAGATCTTCGAACACCGCACGCTGCCGCCCGACCGCTTCTTCATGTTCGTGAGCGCGCTGCTCGCCACGCTGTCGCCGGTCAAGAGCCTGTCCGAGGTCGGCTCGACGATCGCGCAGGGCCTGGGCGCGGCCGAGCGCGTGTTCGGTCTGCTCGACACGCCGGCCACGATCACGGACCGCCCGGGCGCGGGGGCGCTGCCGCCGTTCCGCGATGCGATCCGCTACGAGCAGGTGTCGTTCGCGTACGAACCCGGGCAGCCCGTGCTGGAACAGGTCGCGCTCGAGGTGAAGCGCGGCGAGGTGGTGGCGCTGGTCGGGTCGTCGGGCTCGGGCAAGAGCACCACGATGGACCTGCTCGCGCGCTTCTACGACCCCACGGGCGGCCGCATCACGGTGGACGGCGTCGACCTGCGCGACGTGACGATGGCGTCGCTGCGTGCGCAACTCGGCATCGTCACGCAGGAGACGATCCTGTTCCACGACACGGTGCGCGGGAACATCGCGTACGGCCGCGCCGACGCGACCGACGACGACGTGCGCCGGGCGGCCGAGGCGGCGAACGCGCACGCGTTCGTGGACCGGCTGCCGGCGGGCTACGGCACCGTGATCGGTGATCGCGGCGTGCGGCTGTCGGGCGGCGAACGGCAGCGGCTGGCGATCGCGCGCGCGCTGCTCAAGAACCCGCCGATCCTGCTGCTGGACGAGGCCACGTCGGCGCTCGACACCGAGAGCGAGCGGCTGGTGCAGGACGCGCTCGAGCGCCTGATGAAGGACCGCACCGTGCTCGTGATCGCGCACCGGCTGTCCACCGTGCAGCACGCCGATCGCATCGCCGTGCTCGATCGAGGCCGCATCGTGGAGACCGGGCGGCACGACGAGCTGCTCGCGCTCGGCGGCGTGTACCGCCGGCTGCACGACCTGCAGTTCCGGGACTGATCGTGGCCGGGCGCGCGAAGTCGATGGCGGTGCCCGAAGGCGGTTTCCAGCGCATCGCCGTGCTGCGGCTCTCGTCGCTCGGCGACGTGGTGCTGACGCTGCCCGTGGTGGCGGCGCTGCGGCGCGCGTGGCCGGGTGCGACGCTGCACTACTGGGTGAAGGAGGAGTACGCGGCGCTGCTCGCGCGCGACCCGCGCGTCGACCACGTCCGCGAACTCGAGAAGGACGCGCGCCGCATCGAGGACCTGGTGTCGATGAGCGCCGAACTCGAGTCCTGCGACCTGATCGTGGACCTGCACGGCAACAGCCGCACGCGCGTGCTGACGTTCCGCCAGAAGGCGCCGGTGCTGCGCGCGTCGTCGTACCGGCTGCGCCGCGCGCGCTGGGTGCACGCACGCTGGACCGCGCCGCCGCCCGTTCCGAACGCCGTCGAACGCTACGGTGAAGCACTCGCACCGCTGGGGCTGGCGCCGGAGGGTGTGCCGGTCGTGCACGCGGGCGAGGCGGCGGAGCGCTGGGCGGGCGACTGGCTCGCGGCGCAGCGCCTGCCGGGCGCGCCGGTGGCGCTGTGCCCGGGGGCGCGCCACGCCACGAAGCAGTGGCCCGAGTCGCACTGGCTGGCGCTCGACCACCGGCTGGCGGCCGAGGGCCGGGCGCGGCTCTGGTTCTCGACGGCGGCCGAACGGCGCGCACTGCCGGCGCTGGCGGCGGCGGTCGAGGCGGACGCGGCGTCGCGCTGGGTGCAGGAGCCGCTCGATCGGGTGGCCGCGCTGCTCGGGCACGCGCGCGGCGTGGTGTCGAACGACTCGGGGCTCATGCACCTGGCCGCGGCGCGGGGCCGGCGCGTGGTGGCGCTGTTCGGCAGCACGTCGCCGGTGCTCGGCTTCGCGCCGGCGGGCGAGGGTCACGAGGTGCTGTGCCGGAACGAACCCTGCCAGCCCTGCACGCTGCACGGCCGCGACAGTTGCCCGCGCGGCCACTTCCGCTGCATGCGCGAGCTCACGGCCGAACAGGTCCACGCGGCGCTCGGGGCGTGCCTGCAGCGTGAGGCCGCGGGCTCCTGAACCGCGGGCCGTTCCCGGCGATTTCGTGGTGGCCGGTCGGCGCGGGGTTTTGCTAGCGTCGCGTCGTCCGACCGGGCGCGGAGTGAAACGCATGGCCGCCGTGCAGTCGAAGTGCATCTCCCGTCCCCGAACCACGTCCCCCGCATGGGTCCGCGCCGTCGTGCTCGTCGCCGTGCTGCGGACGGTCGCCGCGCATGCGGCACCGTTCGAGGCGGCCCGCGCGGTCGCGCTGTCCGGAGCCGCGTCGGCGCTCGCCTCCGATCGCGCGGTTGCCGACGCCGTGGCGGACCGAGTGGCCGGCGCGTGGAGCCCGGCCGACTGGCGCCCCGACCAGGACGGCC
Source organism: Candidatus Eiseniibacteriota bacterium (assembly GCA_044222045.1). Classification (GTDB taxonomy): domain Bacteria; phylum Eisenbacteria; class RBG-16-71-46; order RBG-16-71-46; family RBG-16-71-46; genus JBGAMH01. The sequence goes on along the minus strand of JBGAOB010000261.1, from coordinate 295 downwards.
TCCGGTCGATCGGGCGCTGGGTGATGGCGGGTGTCCCGCACGTACGGCTGCAGCAGACGTGGCGCGGTCTCCCGGTGGTCGGCGGCGAGCTGAACGTGGAACTGGACGGCCGCGGTGGGGCGCTCGTGCTGGGCCGCCTCTGCCCGGCCGTGGCGCCGCCCGCGCCGGTCGACGGCGAGGCGCGCGCACGCGCGGCGGCGATGGACGCCGCCCAGGTGAGCGGGCCGGGCTGGACGGCCACGACCGAACCGTGGGTGGAGCGTGCCGGCGCGGGAGACCGGATCGTGTGGCGCAC
>JBGAOB010000260.1:0-6540 GCA_044222045.1 Candidatus Eiseniibacteriota bacterium | reverse complement strand
GCAGCACGACCGTGTGCAGAAGCGTCTGCTCGAACGGCAGGCGCGGCTGGTTCGGCGGCGGCCACGGCCCGACGGCCGGCGCGCGGCGCACGATCAGGTAGCCGCTGATGAACGCCAGGAACATCATGACTTCGGTGAACACGAACAGGGCCATCCCGAACAGCGAATGGTCGGTGAAACCCCGTCGGGGCGCGCGCGGCGCCGTCATCGTTTCAGTGGCTGCTGGTGCCATGACCTTCCGCTCCGTGGTGCGCCGGGGCGGCCGGGGCGACGTAGTTCTTCTTCCAGTGCTGGCCCGAGTGCTTCTGCACGTCGGGCGCCAGCCCGGCGTACAGCAGCACCATGAACATGAGCGTGATGCCCAGCGCGAAGTGCACGACGGGCTTCTCGACGTCCAGGTGCATGAAGTTCTTGGCCACGATGTAGGCCTTCACCAGGGCGATGCCGAAGGCCGTGATCAGCATGACCACGCGGATGCCGGTCATCGGGCCGATCACGCTCACCACGAGCAGCCCCAGCAGGATCGCCCAGATCTTCACGTAGTTGCGGTGATGCGCGTGTTCGGCGTGCGCGTGCGACATGGGCGCTCTCCTACTTGGCGATGTACAGCAGGGGGAACAGGAAGATCCAGACGATGTCCACGAAGTGCCAGTAGATCCCCACGTTTTCGACGCGGTGCAGGTCCTGGTTCTTCGCGGCGCTGCTCGCCACCCAGGCCATGATCGCCATGCCGGCGATGACGTGGAACGCGTGCAGCCCGGCGGCGGTGTAGTAGTACGACCAGAACCCGCCCGTCTGCAGCGTGAAGCCCTCGCGGATCTCCGTGGTCCACTCGAACGACTTCACGGCCAGGAACACGCCGCCGCCCGCGATGGTCATCCACAGCAGGCGCGCCGCCTTCGGACCGTCGCCCTTCTCGGCCGCCTGGTGCGCGAGCACCGCGAACAAGCTCGAGGTCAGCAGTACGAACGTGTTGAACGCGCCGATCCAGGTGTTCGTGTGCGCCGCCTGCTCCGCGAACTCCAGGTGCGCGAGGCGGTTCATGATGTACGAGATCAGCACGCCGCCGAAGATGACGATTTCGGAAACGATCACCCACCAGACGGCCAGTCGGCCGGTGGGAATGCCCGTGGCGCTGCGCGTGGTGGCGATGGGCTTCACGGTCGGCTCTCCTCAGGCTTTCTCGTTCTGGGGCCAGAAGTCGGTCGCCCGGCCCGGGACGCTGTACTCGTAGGGTCCGCGGTGCACCTCGGGCAGCTCTTCCCAGTTGCCGTGCGGCGGCGGGGAGTCCGCCGACCACTCCAGCGTGTTCGCGTTCCACGGGTTCTTCTCCGCCTTGCGACCGCGGTAGATGCTCCACAGGAAGTTGAAGACGAACAGCAGCTGGAACGCCAGCATCACCACCAGCGACACGGTGGCCACGATGCGCAGGTTCTGCATGAACGGCGTCGCGAGCTCGGGGAAGTGCGTGTAGTCGTAGATGCGGCGGTGCTCGCCGCCCATGCCCAGCACGAACATGGGAATGAAGATGAAGTTGAACGGGATGATCGTGCCCCAGAAGTGGATCTTGCCGATCGTCTCGTTGAGCATCCGGCCGAACATCTTGGGGAACCAGAACGTGATCCCGGCGAACACCGCGATGATCGCGATCGGGAAGAACGTGTAGTGGAAGTGCGCGACGACGAAGTACGTGTCGTGGAAGAAGATGTCCGCGCCGCTCGCGCCGAGGTAGATGCCCGTGGCGCCGCCGATCAGGAACTCGGCGAGGAAGCCGAGCGCCCACAGCATCGGCACGCTCAGGCGGATCGAGCCGCCGTACAGCGTGGCGATGTACAGGAAGCACATCTCGGCGATCGGCACCGAGATCAGCACCGTGGTCACCGTGAACACGTTGGCCATGCGCGGATCGATGCCGGCCACGAACTGGTGGTGCGCCCACACGAAGAAGCTCAGCACGCCGGTGGCGATGAGTAGAGCGTGGCGATGTACAGGAACAGCATTTCGGCGATCGGGATCGAGATGAGCACCGTGGTCACGGTGAACACGTTCGCCATGCGCGGGTCGATGCCGGCCACGAACTGGTGGTGCGCCCACACGAAGAAGCTCAGCACGCCGGTGGCGATGATCGTGTAGATCACCGTCTTGTAGGCGAACAGCTTCTTGCGCGCGAACACCGTCATGACCTCGGCCACGATGCCCATGGCCGGCAGCAGCACGACGTACACCTCGGGGTGGCCGAAGAACCAGAACAGGTGCTGCCACAGCACCGGGTCGCCGCCGCGGTTCGGATTGAAGAAGCCCGTGCCGAGCTGCTGGTCGAACAGCAGCATCACCGCGCCGGCGATGAGCGGACCGACCGACGCCATGAACAGGATGCTCGCCACGACGATCATCCAGATCACGATCGGCACGTCGAACGCCTTCATGCCCGGCGCGCGCGAGTTCATCGCGGTGACGATGAAGTTGATGCCGCCCAGCAGGAACGCCACGAACTCGAGCGCCACGGCGACCAGCCACAACGAGGCGCCGTACGGCGTCAGGTTGAAGTCCTTGTTCGCCGACAGCGGCGGGTACGAGGTCCACGCGCCGCCGAAGCCACCGTTCTGCACCACGAGCGACGCGATCAGCACGATCACGCTGACCAGGAACAGCTGGTAGCTCAGGCGGTTCAGGCGCGGGAACACCATGTCGTCCGCGCCGCACATGAGCGGGATCAGGTAGTTGCCGAAGCCGGCGATCAGCACGGGCATCGCGACCCAGAAGATCATGATGCTGCCGTGGTTCGTGATCAGCATGTTGTACTCGCCCGGCGAAACGTGCCCCCAGCCCGGCACCGCGTTGCCCGGGAACGCGAGCTGCATGCGGAACACGTAGGCGAAGAACCCGCCGAGCAGGGCCATCGCCATGCCCGTGAGCATGTACTGCATCGCGATGACCTTGTGGTCGGTGGACCACAGGTACTTGTGGAAGAACGACTGCTTCCCGTGGGCGTGTCCGCCCCCGTGAGCGTCGGCGTGCGCGTGGCTGGCCATCGGGCTCCCCGTCAGTTCGTGGCGGCGCCGGTGACGGCGGCCGTGGAGTCGGTGGTGGCGGCGGACGACGCGTCCGCGAGCGTGGAGTTCGCCTGCACCCAGGCGGCGTGCTGTTCGGGCGTCTCGATCACGATCGCGCCGCCCATGATGCCGTGGGCGACGCCGCAGATCTCGGCGCACAGGATGTCGTGCACGCCGGGCTTCGTGGCCTTGAACCAGCCCACGATCGTGCGGCCCGGCACGATGTCCTGCTTCAGGCGGAACACCGGGACGAAGAAGCTGTGCAGCACGTCCTTGGACTCGAGCTGGAACTGCACCGTGTGCCCCACCTGCACGTGCAGCGAGTCGGACGTGCGGATGTCGTCGGCCGTGTCGAGCTGGCCGTCGGCGCCGGGCTGCTGGAACGTCCACGCCCACTGCTGCGCCGTCACGCGCACCACCTCGTCGGGCGGCGGCGACGTCTGCTTGACCTTCATCCACACGCGGACGGCCGCGACGATGATGACCACGTCGCAGATCAGGATCAGCGTGTGCGGGATGTTGATCCAGCGCTTGAGGTGCTTCTCCTTGCCGGTCACGTACTGCGCCGACACGCCGTCCTTCGCGCGGAACCGGAAGATGAGCCAGAAGAACATCACCTCGGCGGCCACGAACCAGAAGCCGACCAGCACGGTGATCAGCAGCACCAGCTGGTCCACGTCCCCGGAGTAGGTCGAGAGGCTCTGTACGAAGCGGTCGATCATCGCTCGGACCTCAGGCTCGCAGGATGAACAGGATGACGGCGCCCGCGAACAGCGCCGTTCCGATCAGCGTGAAGATGAAGGTCATGCGGGCGGTCTCGTCGGCCCACTTGGGATCGCGTTCGTTCGTGTCTTTCGCCATGACTCGAGTCCCGCCTCACTTCTGGAGGGTGCGGATGTAGGCGATCACGTCCTTCATCGCCGTGGTGTCTTCGAGCGTCATCGCCATCGCACGCATCTGGGCGCCGGTGCCGTCGTCGGGGTGCGCGCCGCGCAGGCCGCTCTTGAACTTCTGCAGCTGCGCGTACATGTACCAGTCGGCCTGGTGGTTCAGCGGCGGCGCGCCGAGCGGTTCGGTGCCGGCCGCCTCGGGCCCGTGGCACGCGATGCACACGCTGGTGAAGCGCGCCTGCCCGGCGTTCGGATCGCCACCCACGAGCGTGGCGTGCGGCTTCGCGGGCTTGAGCGTGCCCACGTACTCGGCCACCGACTCGACGTCTCCCGGGCGATACAGCGAGCGCGCCATGGGCCGCATGCGCTGGCCCGCGTCGTCGTCGGGGTGCGCGCCGCGGATCGCGCCCTTGAACTTGGTGAGCTGCGCGACCACGTACCACTTGGGAAGGCCCGCGATCTCCGGCGCGCCGATGCGCGCGTTGCCGAGACCTTCCTGGCCGTGGCAGGGCACGCAGGTGTCGTAGATCTGCTCGCCTCGGGCCAGGCCCGGCCCGGGTGTCTGCGCGCACCCGGCCGCGAAAGCCGCCCAAGCGCCAACAGCCAGCAGGAGGATGACCGCCTTCTGGGACAAAGCTGCCTCCGAACGCTCGAGAGTTCAGGACGCGGTGGCGAGGCCGCGAAGAACCGCCACGGGCTGCGCCGGGCAAGGAGGGGCTCCGCACCGGCGGCCGAATGCGGCTGTATACACGATTTCCCGGGGGGCGAACAAGCCGCTAATCGCTAGAAGCTTCGGCTACTTGGCGCATCTCTCGACACCCCGCGTCTCCACCGGACGTCCGGGGTTGGCACACCAAGTCGATAAGTCTCTGTCATGCCGGCGTCTCGGCGCAACGGGTGATTTCCGTCGCGGCCGCCGCGAACCGGGACGGCAGCGGCATGGGCCCGCGCCGCCGCGGGTGTCTACAGCTCGCGCAGCTCGTCGCGGCCGTCGTCCCGATCCCCCAGTTCGGTCAGCAGGCCCGCCACGCCGTGAGCGCGCGCGAACGCCGCACCTTCGGCCAGCGGAATCAGCCCGCCCGCGCGCAGCTCGCACGCGATCACCGGCACGCCCGTGGTGGCCAGCTCCGACTTCACGGTCTCGGGCGTGGGCTTCATGCCGAGCCCCAGCGGGTTCACCGGCCCCACCACGAAGTCCGGCGCGATCTTCCACGCCGCGAGCCGCTCCAGCAGCAGGCCCAGGTTCGCGGTCTCGAAGCCCACCGGACCGCGGAATCGGGAGCGACCGAACTGCAGCAGCCGGTCGAAGAACTTGCGCTGCCCCGCCGCCAGCGCGAGGTCGGTGGCCGCGGCCGAGACACCGAGCCCTTCGATCACCGCCGGCGCCAGCGCCGGCAGCTCGCGCTCGATGCGGCGCGTCACGCGAGAGGCCAGGTCCACGGGCAGCAGCGCGCCCAGCATGCCGCCCTCCACGTTCCACGTGCCCGCGCGTGGCGCGCCCGCCGGCGGCGCGGCCGCCAGGAACGGCTCGTCGTGCAGGTCCTCCTCGGCCGGCGGCAGCGGCAGGCGCGCGATCACCGGCACGCGCCGCTTGAGGTCGCCCATCGCCGCGCGCAACGCCGGCGAAGGGCTCGCCCACACGGCCGTGGCGCCGGCCTCGAGCGCCTTCACCAGCGTCACCGCCAGCGACTCGGGCTCGCGGAAGCGCGCCGCCACCTCGAGCTGGCGGTCGCGCGTGGCGCGCGTCGGCCCGTCGAGCGACGTGACGCCCAGCAGCAGGCGCGGCGCCGAGCGCGGCGTGCTCACGAGCGCCGTCCTTCCGCGCCGTGCGGCGACACGACGCGACGCAGGTCGGCGAGCAGTTCCACCACGCGCACCGAGCGCCACAGGTCCAGCGGGCCATCGGCCGCCGGCGCCGCGTCGGCGCGGCACTGGCGCGCGAACGCGTCGAGCGCCAGCCACAGCTCGTCGCCGCCCGTGTCGAAGCGCGCCACCGCCGGCAGCTCCGCCGCGGTCACGCGCGTGCCCTCGGCTTCCGACTGCCCCGGCGCCAGCACCGGCGCGATCTCGAGCGCGTCGTCCGACACCAGCAGGTGCCCCTTCGGCGTTTTCACCTCGATCACCGTGGCCGGCCGCGGGTAGCCGGGCACGCTCCACGACACGTCGAGCCCGCTCGTGAAGCCGCTGCGGTGCACGAGCCGCGCGTGCGCCTCGTCGAAGCCTTCGCCGTAGAGCTGATGCCCGCTCGCTTCGACCGACGCCACCGGCCCGAACAGCCGGTCGAGCAGGAACAGCGCGTCCATGCCGTAGTGGTCGAGCACGTCGCCGTGCGGCGGCCGCGCGTGCGGGCCGAACACGCGCGAGGCGTACACCGACACGTGCACCTGTTCGGGCGCGCCCATCTCCCCCGACACGAGCAGCTCGCGCGTTCGCTCGTACAGCGGATGGAACGCCGAGGGCGAGAACGTGCTCACGCGCCCCGGCCCGCGCACCACCAGCGCGCGCGCCTCGTCGCGCGAGTCCGACACCGGGTGCGCCACCAGCACCGCGCGTCCCGCCGCCGCGGCCTCGCCCGCGAGCGCGGCGCGCGCGTCGGG
>JBGAOB010000259.1:0-6678 GCA_044222045.1 Candidatus Eiseniibacteriota bacterium | reverse complement strand
GCACACCTCGAGCGCCGGCAGTTCCGGCTCGGCCAGGCCCTTCGTGAACGCGAGCCCCTCCTGCTGTTCCAGGCAGTGCGCGAGCACGCGCGCGCACAGGTACTCCTCGCTCTCGGACGGGTGGCGCGCGGCGCGCAGTTCGAGCGTTTCGTAGACGCCGCGGTCGACGTGCGAGAGCTGTACGTCGAACTGGTGGATCGTGGCGCTCAGGGCCAGGGGGCACCTCGGGGTTCGGGCCGGGCGGACGAAGCGGGGTCCGGACTGGTATACCCTACCCGCCCTTCGTTCCCCAGCCCCGGAGAGACCGCCCCGCATGCCGCTGCTCGGACTCGTCGACGTCACGATCGCCTTCGCCGGCCCGCCGCTGCTCGACCGCGCCTCGCTGCAGATCGAGCCGGGCGAGCGCCTCGGCCTGCTCGGACGCAACGGCGCGGGCAAGTCCACGCTGCTGCGCCTGCTCGCCGGCGAGCTGGCCCCGGACTCGGGCGAGATCGTGCGCTCGCAGGGCGTGCGCGTGGCGATGCTGCAGCAGGACGTGCCGCTCGACGTGCGCGGCCCGGTGCGCGAGTGGCTGCACCACGCCTGCGGCGCCGCGGCCAGCGAGCGCGCGTGGGAGATCGAGACGCGCATCGACCAGGCGGCGGACGACCTCGCGCTCGACCTGGACGCGCCGCTCGAGTCGCTGTCGGCCGGCACGCGCCGCCGCGTGCTGCTCGCCGCCGCGCTCGTGCAGGACCCCGACGTGCTGCTGCTGGACGAGCCCACCAACCACCTCGATCTCGCCGCACTCGAGCACCTCGAGGAATCGCTGCTGAAGCGCCGCGGGGCGCTCGTGTTCGTGACGCACGACCGCGCGTTCCTGCGCGACGTGGCCTCGCGCATCCTGGACCTGGACCGCGGGCGGCTGCGCAGCTACGCGACCGGCTACGACGCCTACCTCGCCGCGCGCGAGGACGAACTGCGCGTCGAAGCCGACCAGGCGGCGCTGTTCGACAAGAAGCTCGCGCAGGAAGAAGCATGGCTGCGGCGCGGCATCAAGGCGCGGCGCACGCGCAACGAGGGCCGCGTGCGCGCGCTCGAAGCGCTGCGCGACGAGCGGCGCGCGCGCCGCGAGGAACCCGGCCGTGTGCGCGCGGCGCTGACCGAGGCCGAGCGCAGCGGCAAAGTGGTCGCGCGCGTGAAGGACCTGGCGTTCGCGTACGCGGGCGGGCCGCCGATCGTGCGCGGCCTGACCACCACGCTGATGCGCGGCGACCGCGTCGGCATCCTCGGGCCCAACGGCTGCGGCAAGACCACGCTCATCGCCCTGCTGCTCGGCCGGCTCGCGCCGGACGCGGGCTCGGTCGAGCACGGCACGCGGCTCGAGATCGCGCACTTCGACCAGCTGCACGACGCGCTCGACGAGTCCCGCAACGTGTTCGACAACGTCGGCGACGGCCGCGACACGGTCGAGATCGGCGGCGTGCCGCGGCACGTGAGCGGCTACCTGCGCGACTTCCTGTTCACGCCCGAGCAGATCCAGGGCGCGATCACGCGCCTCTCGGGCGGCGAGCGGCGGCGCCTGCAGCTGGCGCGCATCCTGTCCAAGCCGTGCAACGTGCTCGTGCTGGACGAGCCCACGAACGACCTCGACCTCGAGACGCTCGAGCTGCTCGAGGACCTGCTCGCCGAGTTCGCCGGCACGCTGCTGGTCGTCTCGCACGACCGCGAGTTCCTCGATCACGTCGCCACGTCGACGCTGGTGAGCGAAGGCGGCGGCCGCTGGGGCGAATACGTGGGCGGTTACGCCGACTGGGTCCGCCAGCGCCCCGCGCCGGCCCCGGCCGCGCCCGCGAAGGCCGCGCCCCGCCGGAGCGCGGCGGCGCCGGCGACCGACGCGGCTCCGGCCCGGCGGATGAGCTTCAAGGACCGGGCACGAACTGGCCGGGCTGCCGGCGCGCATCGAGGCGCTCGAGGCCGAGAAGCACGCGCTCTACGAGCGCATGGCCGCGCCCGACTTCCACCGCGTCGCGCCGGGCGAGATCACCGCCGCACAGCGCCGCCTCGCCGAACTGGAGAGCGAGATCCCGCGCGCCTACGCGCGCTGGGAAGAGCTCGAGGCGCTCGCCGCCGACGCCGGCTGACGGCGGCGGGCCGAAGCGGCTTCCACTCGCCCCCTACGGCACCCGGGCGCTCGCCACCGGGACGTGCCAGACGGCGTACCCGTTCGGGTCGCGGATCGTGGCCGCCATGGTGTCGAAGTACGCGCGCGCCTGCGCTTCGTCGAAGCTCGAATACTGCGCGACCGCCGCCGCGTACCCGTCGCGCCACGCCTCGAAGATGCGCGCGAACGTCTCGCGCGGCGCCCGCAGCGTGTCGAGCGTCACGTAGTCCATGCGAATCTCGGCGAGCCCGAGTCGCTGCATCGCCGGCACCGTCTCGCGGCCGGCGAACAGGTTGCTGCCGGCCTTGTCCGTGAAGTCGCGGGCGGACTCGTACCAGAAGTCGCGCGGGTCGGGCGTGCGGCGCTGGAAGTGGATCATGTCGTAGTCCTCGCTCAGCACGTGCAGCCAGCCGCCGCGCTTCGTCACGCGCTTCAGCTCGGCCAGGACGCGGTCGAGGAACGGGATCGACTGCGTCACGTGCCGGCAGACGACGAGATCGAAGCTCGCGTCCGGCAGGCCCAGCTCGAAGATGCTGCGGTGCTCGAACGCGACGCGCCCGGCGAGCGCCGCGAACCGCTCGCGCGCGCGCAGCGGTGCGAGGATGTCCACGAGGCGCCCTGGGGAAACAACTCCGCGAGCCGCGACATCTCACGGTGCCGCAGCTCGCGTCGAGCACGCGCACCGGGCCGGCCAGCCCGTAGCGCGCGAGCGCGGCGGCGACGCGTGCGCCAGAGGAGAGGCGCCGCCAGGTTGCGCACCATCGACTCGTCGGCCATCGCTCGCGCTGCGGATTCAGGTCGGTCACGGGCTGCTCTCCCCAACGGAGGTCCGGATCGGGAACGGATTCGCTCTCGCCGGCGCGGCGGGTCGCGCACCCCGGCCCGCCCGGCCGCGGGCAAGCCCCGCCGGAGCCTCCCCAACGCGCGCGCCGCCCGGCGGCGTTAACCTGCGCTTCGCCCATGACGAACGAGCGCACGCCATGACCCAGATCGACACGAACGCCTCGCCCTATCTCGCGAACACGCCTTCGTCCACGACCGCAAGCACGTCTTCCACTCGTGGTCCGTGCAGAGCGCGCTGCAGCCCACCGTCATCGCCGGCGCCAAGGGCTCGCGCATGTGGGACGACAAGGGCACCACGTGGCTGGACTTCTCGAGCCAGCTGGTCAACGTCAACATCGGACACCAGCATCCCAAGCTCGTCGCCGCCATCCAGGAGCAGGCCGGCCGGCTGTGCACGATCGCGCCGAGCTTCGCCAACGACATGCGCAGCGAGGCGGCGCGGCTGATCGCCGAGCTCGCGCCCGGCGACCTCGACATGGTGTTCTTCACCAACGGCGGCACCGACGCCGTCGAGAACGCCGTGCGCCTGGCGCGCGGCTACACGGGCCGCTACAAGGTGCTGAGCGCCTACCGCAGCTACCACGGCGCCACCGGCACGTCGATCGCGCTGACCGGCGACCCGCGCCGCTGGGGCAACGAGCCCGGCGTGCCCGGCATCGTCAAGTTCTGGGGCCCGTACCCGTACCGCTCGGCGTTCCACGCCAAGACGGAAGCCGAGGAATGCCAGCGCGCGCTGCAGCACCTGTCCGACGTGCTCATGGTCGAAGGCCCGCACACGGTGGCCGCGATCGTGATGGAGACCGTGGTCGGCACGAACGGCATCCTGGTGCCGCCGGACGGCTACCTCGCCGGCGTGCGCGCGCTGTGCGACCAGCACGGCATCACCATGATCTGCGACGAGGTCATGGCCGGCTTCGGGCGCTGCGGCGAGTGGTTCGCCGTGAACAAGTGGAACGTGACGCCCGACCTGATCACGTTCGCCAAGGGCTCGAACTCCGGCTACATCCCGGTCGGCGGCGTGGTCATCAGCCGCAAGATCGCCGACGCCTGGAAGGACAAGCCGTTCCCCGGCGGCCTCACGTACTCGGGCCACCCGCTCGCGACCGGCTCGATCGTGGCGAGCATCGGCATCTTCAAGGAAGAGGGCATCGTCGAGCACGCGCGCCAGCTGGGCGAAAAGGTGATCGGCCCGGCCCTGCGCAAGCTGATGGACAAGCACCCGAGCGTGGGCGACGTCCGCGGGCTCGGCGTGTTCTGGTGCATCGAGCTGGTGCGCAACCGCGACACGCGCGAACCGTTCGTGCCGTTCAACGCCGCCGGCGAAGCGGCCAAGCCGATGCTCGAGGTGATGGCGGCCTGCAAGAAGAACGGCGTCTGGCCGTTCGCGCACTTCAACCGCCTGCAGGTCGCGCCGCCGTGCGTGATCACCGAGGCCGAGGTGCTCGAAGGCATCGCCGGCATCGACGCCGCGCTCGCCGTGGCGGACGGCTACTACAAAGGCTGACGCAAGCCCCGCACACGACGGCGCCCCCGGCCACGCGGCCGGGGCGTCTCGCTCATGCCCACAGGAGTCGTCCGGAGGACGCATGCGCATCGGCATCAAGCTCACGCTCGCGCTGCTCGTTCCCATCGTCGCACTGACGCTCTTCCTCGGTTTCGTGTTCGAGAACCGCAGCCGGGAGCTGCTGCGCGACGAACTGGCCCGCGAAGGCCGTGCGATTTCACGCGTCGTGCAGATCGCGAGCGAGGACTACCTGCGGGACCGCCAGTTGAGCGACCTGCGCACCCTCGCCGACCGCATCAGCGGCTACGAACGCGTACTCGGCGTGCGGCTGTTCGACCGGAAGGGCGTGCTCACGTACCAGCCCGACTCGCTCGCGCGGTACCCGTTCGAGCACTGGAGCGAGTTGCGCCGCGTGCTCGCCGAGCGGCGCACGGTCGAGATGCGGCGCCGCATCGGCCAGCAACCGGTCGTGGGGTACATCGTGCCGCTGGCGAACCGGCGGGGCACGTTGCTCGGCGCCGTCCAGGTCCTGCAGCTCGAGTCGTACATCGAACAGGACGAGCGCGCGACGCGTGCGTTCGTGCTCCAACTCACGCTCGCCGTGGCGGCGGCCACCGTGCTCATCGTGCTCGTGGTGACCCGCCTCAGCATCGGGAATCCCGTCGCCCGGCTGGTGCGCAGCTTCCGAGAAGTCGGTGCGCTGGAGAGCCCCGCCCGCGTTCCGGTGGACGGCGATGACGAGTTCGCGTGGCTCTCGCGCGAGTTCAACGGCATGTGCGAGCGGCTGGAGAGTACGCGGGCCAACCTGCTGCGCGAACAGGAGCAGCGCCGGGAGATCGAGGCGGAGCTGCGCCACGCCGAACGCCTCGCGGGGCTCGGACGTCTCGCGGCGGGCCTCGCCCACGAGATCGGGACCCCGCTCAACGTGATCCTCGGCCGAGCCGAATCACTGCAGCGCGCCGGCGCCGCCGGCGAAACGGCGAACCGCAGTCTCGATCATCGTTTCGCAGAGCGAGCGCATCGCCCGCATCGCGCGACATGCTCGACTTCGCGCGCATGAAGCCCCGGCGACACGTACTCACGGACGTGACCACGTGCCTTCGCACCACACTCGAACTCGTCGATCGGCGGTGCGAGGCCCAGGGCGTGACCGTGCAGCTCGAGTCCGGCGCGGCGCTGCCCCAGGTGTCCGGAGACCCGGATCAGCTGCAGCAGGTCTTCCTCAACCTCGCCTCCAACGCGCTCGACGCGATGCCCGGAGGCGGCACGCTGCGGCTGCACGCCGAAGCGCGCACGGCGACGAACCCGGAACGGCCGGTTCCGCCCTCGCGCTGCCTCGTGGTCGAGTCGCGGATTCGGGCGCCGGGATCGCACCCGAGGACTTGCGCCGGGTCTTCGACCCGTTCTATACGACCAAGGAGGCGGGCCGCGGCACCGGGCTCGGGCTGTCGGTCGCCTACGGTATCGTCGAGGAGCACGGCGGCTGGATCGAAGTGCGCTCCGAGCCCGCCGCCGGTACCACATTCACCGTCTTCCTGCCCGCGGCCGTGCCGGGCGAACCCGAGGCCTGAGCCATGCCCACGGATCGCGTGCTGGTCGTCGAGGACGACCTCGAGATGCGCCAGTTGCTCGAAGAGGAACTCGGGGCGGCGGGCTTCGACGTACGTACGGCGTCGAGCGCCTCCGAGGCGTTGGCTCATCTCCCCGATTGGGCCGCCGACGTGGTGGTCACCGATCTCATCATGCCCGGGATGAAGGGCGACGAACTGCTGGGCCGCATCCGCATGCTCGACTCCGCGCTGCCGGTGATCATCATGACCGCGTTCGGGAGCGTGGAATCCGCTGTCGAAGCGATGCGCCTCCGCGCGCATCACTACGTGACCAAGCCGTTCCGCACGACGTGCTGGTCGAGACGCTCCGGGCCGCCGTCGAGGAACGCCGCCAACGGCAGGCCGCGGCGGGAGCCGGTACCGACGGGTTCGCTGACCTCGTCGCCGAGAGCCTGGCATGAAACGGGTGCTCGCGCTCCTCGGCGCGCGGCGGCCGTGGACAGCCCGGTGCTGGTGCGCGGCGAGAGCGGCACGCGGCGGAGCTGGGCGCGGGGCCCTGCACGACGCCGGGCCACGGCGCGAGAAACCTTCGTGCCGGTCAATTGTTCGGCGATCTCGAGCCCCTGCTCGAGAGCCTG
>JBGAOB010000258.1:0-7122 GCA_044222045.1 Candidatus Eiseniibacteriota bacterium | reverse complement strand
GGCCGAGAAACTGCGCGAGATCCCGGTGGACAACCTCTCGCGGTCGGCAGCCGCAAAGTCGGGCGTGGTCGCGCAGGGCGGCGAACTCCACTTCCGCGGCGGACGCGAGGGCGAGGTGCAGCGCCAGTTCGACGGCCGCCCGCAGGCGATCACCGTTGCGCCCGGCGCGAACGCGCCGAGCACGCCCGCGCCCATGCCGCCGGTCGTGCCCACCACGGGCGGCACCGCGCTGCCCAACGACGAAGCGTTCGACTCGATGTTCTTCCAGAACTACGGCGTCAACCCGTTCGTCGCGACCGACGAGGACGCGCTGTCGACGTTCGCCGTCGACGTGGACGCGGCGTCGTACACGGTCGTGCGCCGCTACCTCGGAACTGAACCAGCTGCCGCCGGCCGACGCCGTGCGCGTCGAGGAGTGCGTGAACTACTTCCGCCAGGGCTACCCGTCGTTCGCGAACGAGGACTTCCGCATCCTCGTGGACGGCGCGCCGTCGGCGTTCGGCGCGGGCTATCACCTGCTGCGCGTCGGGCTCAAGGCCGCGAACTGGCGCCAGGCGCGCGCAAGAGCACGGTGCTCACGTTCGTGATCGACGTCTCCGGCTCGATGGCGCGCGAGGACCGGCTCGAACTGGTCAAGCGCGCGCTGCGCGTGCTGGTCGACCAGCTGCGCGCCGACGACCGCGTGGGCATCGTGGTGTTCGGCAACGCGCGCGCGTGCTCGAACCGGTGCGCCTCGGCGACGGCGGCTTCGACGACTCGCCTGCCGCGGGGCTGCGCGCGATGCGCGGCCGCGACCGCGTGCTCGCGGCGATCGAGCAGCTGCGCCCCGAGGGCGCGACCAATACCGAAGACGGCCTGCGGCTGGGCTACGACATGGCGCGGGCGGCGTTCCGCACCGGCGGCAACAACCGCGTCGTGCTGTGCTCGGACGGCGTCGCCAACGTGGGCGCCACCGGCCCGCAGTCGATCCTCGCGCGCGTGCGCACCGAGGCCGACCGCGGCATCGCGCTCACCACCGTGGGCTTCGGCATGGGCAACTACAACGACGTGCTCATGGAGCAGCTCGCCGACCAGGGCGACGGCAACCACTGGTACGTCGACGACCTGGCCGAGGCGCGCCGCGTGTTCGTGGGCCAGGCCGACGGCACGCTCGAGACGATCGCCAAGGACGCCAAGGTGCAGGTCGAGTTCGACTCCACCCGCGTGTTGCGCTGGCGGCTGCTCGGGTTCGAGAACCGCGACGTGGCCGACCGCGACTTCCGCAACGACAAGGTCGACGCGGGCGAGATCGGCGCGGGCCACGAGGTGACCGCGCTCTACGAGGTCAAGCTGGCGCCGCGCGTGACGCGCGGCACGCTCGCCACCGTGCGCCTGCGCTGGGCGAAGCCCGACCACGCACCGGGCGGGGCGCCCGCGGTGCGCGAGATCGCGCAGCGCTTCGACGCGGCGGCGCTGGCGCCGAACTTCGCGAGCGCGGCGCCCGCGTTCCGCCGCGACGCGGCGGCGGCGGAGTTCGCCGAGATCCTGCGCGGCAGCTACTGGGCGAAGGAGAGCGAGCTGTCCGCGGTGCTGCCGGTGGCGCGCAGCGCGGCCGCGTCGCTGCACGACGGCGCCAGCGACGAGTTCGTGCGCCTGGTGGCGAAGGCGGCGGAACTGCGCGCGAAGCAGGCGCGCGATCCGGGGCGGCGCGAGCGGTAGGCGCGCGGTCCAACGCGGCGGCGCCCGGGGTGAACTCCCAGGCGCCGCGCGCGCGACCGCGAACCGGCTACTTCGAAGGTTTCGGAACCGGCATCACGATCTCGGCCGCCGGTTCCCACGGCTTCGCGTCGCCGCGGTGCCAGACGTGCACGTAGTAGGCGGAGTCGGGCGCGGCGGCCGCGCCGGTCACGAACGAGCCGTACGTGTAGCCGAGATCGCCGCTCTCGGCGAGGAACTGCGCGAGCGACATGAGCGTCGCGCTGCCCTCGCGCGCGCGCGCACGGTGTCGCAGGCGGCGGCCCGCCCGGTCGCGCGGCAGCCCCTCGCGCAGCAGGATCACGCCGTCGGCCGCGTACTTCTCGAGCGCCACCGCCACGCCGCCCTGCTTCGCGAGCGCGCCATAGTCGGCGTCGGCCTTCCACAGCGAGCGCCGCCGGTCGAGCGGCCCGCGGCCGCCGCGCGGCGCCTCGGCCCGGCAGCCACGTGCACGACCTCGCCGGCCGTCCCGGCGGGCCTGCCGTGCTCGACGCCGCCGTCCAGCACCACCTTGTGCGGCCGTCTTCCTGGCGCCGCCACCACGGTCCAGGTACTCGCCCCGCGACGGGCTCCCGGTCGCGGCGCGAACGCCAGCTCCACGGCCCGGTCGTCCAGCCGAGGTCGCCGTCGCGACTGACCGCCGCGTAGGCCGGCTCCCAGGCGAGCACGGCGGGCCCTCCTTGCCGGCCGCTTCGTGGGTCTTGCGGCCGTCCACGGGCCCCCGGCCCGGAACACGACCCCGCGGCGCGAGCCGGGCGAGGAACCCGTCGCGGACGCCCTTGTCGGCGACCGCGCGCGCGAACGCGCGCTCGTGCTCGACCATGGTGGCGGGGGAAGGCGGGGTGGCGGGCGCGGCGGCCAACAACGTCAGCCAGGGCAGCACGAACGTCAGCATCGGCTTCATGGCGGGGCTTCCGGGGCCGGGACCGCACGGGCCCGCGGGCCCGCGAGTCGCGGGGAAGTGGCGGGAGGATTAGCACCGCGGGGGGGCCGCACACGAAGACGGACGTCGACCGGCGTGCGGGCGCGGCCGCCCGGGCGCGGGAGCACGACCTGCGCGCGCACGCCAACGCCGGTGCGGAAAGCCATTTCCGCGCTCAAGTGCGCGCCGAATCACCCGAAACCTGTGGCGGCCCTCCCGTGTCTCCACCCCCTCGGAGAAGCGAACCGTGCACAGGCCGATCGCGCGTTACCTGAAACGCCACCGCCAGCGCCTGGCGGCATCCGTGGCGGGCCCGCTCACGAGCGTGCTCGGCGCGGAGCGCGCGCGTTCGGAGGCCGAGGGGCTCGTGGCGGGGCTCGAGCGCGCGTTCATGCTGCCCGACCCGCTGGCGTTCGTGGCCCCCCTGCAGGCGCATCTCGGCGCCTGGGTCGCGGCCGGCGCCAACGAGTCGCTGGTGGGCGAGACGCTCATCGCCCTGCTCCGCTCGCCCACCGAGGACCGCGACACGCAGGCGCTGCGCGACCTGTCGGTCGGCCTGCGGCCCATGCTGGACTTCGTCCCGGCGCCCTCGCTGTACGTGGACGCGCGCTTCCGCATCCGGGCCGTCAACGGCGCCATGGCGCGCCTGGTCGGCGAGCCGATCGAGACCCTGACCGGGATGCGCCTGCGCGAGCTGTTCGAGCCCGATTCGCAGGACGTGGTGACCGGCCTGACCACCGCCCCCGGCGACGGCGACGGCTCCATGCGGCTCGGCCGCGTGGCGCTGCGCGGCGGCGAGCGCCGCGAGATGCTCGTCTCGCGCATGCCGTTCTCACCCGGCGGCCGCGTCGTCGGCTGGTTCTTCACGTTCTCGCCCGACAGCGCGCACGCGCTGGTCGAGGCGTCCGTGAGCGAGATGCTCGTGCGCGAGAAGCGGCAGAAGGAGAAGTTCGCCGCGCTGCTCGCGAGCAGCAACGCGCTGGTCAACACGCTCGACCTGAACGTCATCCTGACCACCATCGCCAAGAAGGTCCGCGAGGTGATCCAGACCGACGAGTGCACCGTGTTCCTGTTCGACGAGAAGGAGCAGGTGCTCTACCCGGTGGTCTGCGACGCCAAGGACTACATCGAGGAGATGATGGCCATCCGCCTCAAGCTCGGCGAGGGCATCACCGGCATGGTGGCGCTCACCGGGCGCGGCGAGATCGTCGACGACGCCGAGGCCGACCCGCGTTCGGTGTCGGTGCCCGGCACTCCGCCCGAGCAGATGGCGCTGCTGTGCGTGCCGCTCGTGAACCAGGACAAGGTCGTGGGCGTGATCACGCTGTCGCGCATGGGCCAGCGCACGTTCCAGCAGGAGGACCTCGAGCTGGCGACGCTGTTCGCCGGCCAGTGCTCCGCGGCCATCGCCAACGCGCGCATGTACGAGAGCATGAAGGCCGCGTACGACGAGCTGCGCGACACGCAGGCGCAGCTGGTGCAGGCCGCCAAGCTGAACGCGCTCGGCGAAATGGCCGGCGGCGTCGCGCACGACTTCAACAACATCCTGGCCGCGATCCTGGGCCGCACGCAGCTGCTGCTGCAGACCGTGCCGGACGCCGAGCTGCGCCGCCAGCTCGTGGTCATCGAGCAGGCCGCGCTCGACGGCGCGCAGACCGTGCGGCGCGTGCAGGAGTTCACGCGCGTCCGCCAGGACGAGCACTTCGAGACCGTCGACATCAACCAGGTGCTGCTCGGCGTGACCGAGCTGACGCGCCCGGTGTGGGAGTCGGGCGCCAAGCGGCGCGGCGTCGCGATCGACGTGCACCTCGAACTGGGCGCGACGAGCACGACCGTGGGCAACGCCTCCGAGCTGCGCGAGGTGTTCACCAACCTGGTGCTCAACGCGGTCGACGCCATGCCGCACGGCGGCGAGCTGTGGATCACCTCGAGCAACGGGCTCGACGTGGTGCACGTGCAGATCCGCGACACCGGTGTGGGCATGGAGGCCGCGACGCTGTCGCGCATCTTCGACCCGTTCTTCACCACCAAGGCCGCCAAGGGCACGGGCCTGGGCCTGTCGGTGGCCTACGGCATCGTCACGCGCCACCGCGGCTCCATCGTGGTCGACAGCGAGCCGGGCGTGGGAACGCTGTTCACGCTCGCGTTCCCGATCGGCACCGGCGAGGAGGAGAAGCCCGCCTCCGGCGGCGACGCGCCGCTGCCGCGCATGAAGGTGCTGGTCGTGGACGACGAGGAGGTCGTGCTCGAGGTGCTGGTCGACCTGCTCACGGCGCTCGGCATGGACGTGGAGCGCGCGCACGGCGGCCCGGCCGGCATCGAGGCCGTGCAGCGCGGCGAGTTCGACGTGGTGTTCACCGACCTCGGCATGCCCGAGGTGAACGGTTGGGACCTGGCGAGCGCGGCCAAGGCCCGCAACCCGCGCACGCGCGTGGTGCTCGTGACGGGCTGGGGCTTCCAGCTCGGCGAGGAGACCGCGGTCTCGAGCGGCGTCGACCTCATCATGGCCAAGCCGTTCTCGTGGGACGACGTCCAGCAGGCGCTGCGCGAAGTCGCGGCGCTGGCGGAGTCCGAAGCGGCCTGAGCGCCGACGCCCCGAAACGCACGGCGCCCCGGCCTCGCGGCCGGGGCGCCGTGTCGTTTCGGGTGAGGCGGGTTCAGCGCCCGGGGGCGGACGCCGGGATCGAGGTGTCACCGGCGGGCAGGCCGAGCGAGCCCGCGGCGATCGTGGCCCACGCCTCGCGCGGCCAGTCGAAGTGGTCGAGGCCGCGGACCTTGCCGCCGCGGTCGATGACGAACCACGCCGGCGCGTCCTGGCGCGTGCGCGGGTCGAGCGCGTTGAACTGCGCGCCGATCACGCGCTGCGGGTCGGGCACCACCGGGTAGGTCAGGCCCAGGCGCTGCACGGCGGAGCGCACCGCGCCGGTGCGCCAGTCGAGCACCGCGACCGGCACGACGCCGAGGCGGCCGAGCGCCTCGCGTTCGGCCTGCAGCCGGACGAGATCGTCCTCGCCCGCGCCGAAGACCACCAGCACGTGGCCCTGCGAGCGCAGGTCGCGCAGCCGTGCGCGGGTGCCCGCGAGCGTCTGGTAGGAGAAGTCGGGCGCGTTGGCGCCGGTTTCGAGCGTGGCGTATTCGGAACTGCTGCCGAGAGGGACCACGGGCAGCGCTTTCGGCGCATCGGGCGCGGACTGCGAGGCGCCGCCGGCGACGGCCGGCCCGGTGAGACCCAGCAGGGCGACGAACGCCATCGTGGGCACGGTGCGAATCAAGGGCGAACCTCCGGAAGAGCGACACGGTGGGAATGCGTACGTTCTGCTGCCCCATTCGTATCGACGGTTCCGGAGGTCCGGTTGAATCGGTGCGATCTGCGAGGTCTGAACTCCGCTCGTGGCAGCGTTTCCACGCGCCGGATTGCAAAGCTAGAGGCCGGTGACCGCGTATTGCACGGCGCGCGCCGCCTCCGCCGGCGAGGTGCGTTCGCCGACCACGATGCGCTGGACGACGCCCGTCGGATCGACGATCGCGTAACCCGAGCGCGGTTCGCCGCGTTCGAGGTCGAACGCGCCGTAGAGCGCCGCGATGTCGCCGAGCGCGTCCTCGAGCAGCAGCGCGTGCGTGGGATTGCGCGTCGCCCAGGCCGACAGCGTGCTCACCTTCTCCTGCATCACCGCCAGCACCGGCACGTGCTCGGGCACCTCGCGCGCGAGCGTGTCGAGACCCACGAGCGCCTCGATGCCGTCGCGGCGCGCGACGAAGCAGACGACCACCCACTGGCCGCGCAGCGAGGACAGCCTGACCCGTCCGCCGCCGGCGAGCGGGAGGTCGAAGTCGGGCGCGCGCTCGCCCCGTTCGACCCGGCCGAGCGAGTGGCGTGCGGGCGTGTTGAGCCCGCCGGGTCCGGCGCGCTTCACGGGCGGCAAGGTGGGGTTGGGCGAGTAGCGGTCGGTGGATTGCGCCGCGGCGGATGCGGCCGCGAGCAGCAGCGCGAGAACGAGTGCGAGCCTCAGCATGTCGGCACCTCCTCCACTGCCAGCCGCAGCGGCCGTGGCCGCCGGGCTCACGTGGGAGGCACAGGGCTCGGGGGTGCGTGTGGCGGCGGACCGCCGCACGCGCCTAGCGGGCGATGCGCCCCCCGGGTGCCGGAGTGCGGTCGACCTCGTCGCGCAGCGCCGCGAGGTTGCCCTCGGGGCTGTGGGGCGGGATCGAGCATCCCGGCGCGACCAGCCAGCGCCGTCCGCCCGTCTCGGCGAGCGCACGGCGGTACTGCTCCACGACGGCTTCGGGGCCCGGCGCCTGCAGCGCGCCTTCGTGGGCGATGCCGCCCATGACGGCGCCCGGCAGGCGGGCGAGACCTTCGGCCAGCGACGGATTGCCAGCGGCGGTGGCGTCCCACGAGAACGCCCCGACCGGATAGTCGGCGAACTCGAACAGCAGGTTGTCGGACTTGCACACGTGCAGCGCGT
>JBGAOB010000257.1:0-7878 GCA_044222045.1 Candidatus Eiseniibacteriota bacterium | reverse complement strand
TGAACCGGTCGCGCTGCGCGTAGCGGGCGCCGGGCTCCAGCCACAGCTGGCCGCGGGCGTAGTCGAACGTGCACTTGAAGCGCTCCAGCACGCTCGTGCCCACGTTGCCCTGGATCTCCTTGCTGCCGGCCCCGCCGTAGCGATGCAGCGTCAGCCCGGCGATCGGCTCCTTCCAGCTGAACGGGCCGATGCGCACGCTGTCGAGGCGGCAGACGGATTCGGTGAACACGCCGCCGATGCCGCCCACCCAGTGCTGCACGTCCTTGCGCGCCAGGCCGAACAGCCGGCAACGGTCGACCTGGTCCGAGTGCACCGACAGCACGGTGGCGTTGCCCACGTCGACCAGGTACCGCCCCGTGCACGTGCCGTTGAGCGTGACCGGCACGGTGGGGATGCCGGCGTGCAGCGTCATGGGCAGCGCCTCGCCCGGGCCTTCGTGCCGCCACGCCGCCGGGTCGTGCAGCACGAGCAGCTGGCGGTCGAAGTCGAGCTCGACCACGAAGCGACCGAGCACGTCGTAGCCGATCAGTCCCGCGGCCTTGCTCCAGTCGTAGGTCTCGAGGTCGTCGTTCAGCTCCAGCACCGCGGCCTTGAGGTCGGCCACCTGCACCCCGTCGCCGTCCGGGCCGGCGATGCGCAGCGTGCGCACCGTCGCCCACGCGCCGGTGTCGGTCCCGCCCACGCCCTGCGCCACGAGCTGGCCCTGCGTGTCGAGCCCGGCCTGCCGCGTCCACGCGCGGTCGAGCGCGGTGGTGGTGCAGCCCGTGTCGAGGATGAAGTCGTCCACCGGGCCGCCGTTGACGGACGCCCGCAGCCACACGTGCCCGCGCTTGTAGCGGAAGGGCACCCGGGCGACGCCGCGCGACTTGAGCCACACCGCGGGCTTGAGCGTCGAGGCCGGCGGCGAGAACGCCCCGGGCTCGCGCGGCGTCTCGGCGCGCACGCTGTCGAGGTTCAGGCGCTGGAAACCGGCGGCGAACAGCACCGAGTCGCCGATGAGCGACGCCGTCCACCGGCGGCGGCCGGCGAGCGTCTTCCACGCGAGCAGCTCTTCGTTCCAGTGGTACTGGTCGCGCCGGTGGGTGATGCGCGCGAGCAGCCCGGTCTCGGTGTCGAACCACAGCTCACCGGGCGGTCCCACGGGCGGCTCGACGGTGAGCGCTTCCATCGCGCGGCCCTTGTAGTAGGCGTGCTGCCCGTGCGCGACCTTCCCGCCGCCCTGGTCGGGGCGCGCCCACTGCTCGGTGCGGAACCACACCTCGGCGCGCAGCGCCTCGAGGTCCTTGCCCTCGAGCGGACCGACCTGGCGCGAACCGAGGTCCGTGCGCCAGCCCTGGCGGCCGTCGTAGCCCGCGCGCCGGCGCAGCGGCCCGAGCTGTTCGATCTCGAGGATGCGGTCCGGCGCCACCACCCACGGCTCCAGCCGGCCGGCCAGGCCTTCGGGGCGCACGCGGTACTGGAAGTGCAGCGCCGTGTCGGCGGCGAACGCCGCGCGCCCGCCGGTGGCCTCGAGGTAACGGTCGACGACCGCCTGCGCCTGCGGCGTGATGTCGGCGCGCGCGCGCCGGCGGCGCGCAGCGCCAGCGAGCGCGCAGCCGGCGCGCGCGAGGGCGCGGCGAACGGCGGTCGAATGCATGGGACGTCGTCTCCGAATGGCGGAACACCGGCGGCGCGGGCCGCCGCACCCCCTGCCGGGGCGCACCCGGGTTATCGGCCGCCCGCGCCGGCGGCTTGCCGCCCGTGTCGCGGGCCGCGGCGGGGCCGCCGGGCTGTGGCAGGATGGGCCGCATGCCCGAGTTGCCGGACGTCACGCTGTACTGCGAACACGTGACCCGCCGCGTCGCCGGCGCGGCGCTCGAGGGCGCGCGCGTGTCGGGCCCAACCTGCTGCGCACGTTCGACCCGCCGCTCGAGGCCGCGGTCGGCCGCACCGCGACGGGCGCGCGCCGCGTGGGCAAGCGCGTCGCGATCGGTTTCGACGACGGCCTCTTCCTGGTCTTCCACCTGATGATCGCCGGGCGGCTGCACTGGTTCGACGCCCCGCGCCCGCCGAAGGGCCGGCCGCTCGCCGCGTTCGCGTTCGAGGGCGGCACGCTGACGCTGACCGAGGCCGGCACCAAGCAGCGCGCCTCGCTGCACGTGGTGCGCGGCGAAGCCGCGCTGCGCGCGCTCGACCCGGGCGGGCTCGAGGTGCTGGACGCCACCGCGGCGGCGTTCGCGGCGCGGCTGCGCGAGGGCGACCACACGCTCAAGCGCGCGCTCACCGACCCGCGCACGTTCAGCGGCATCGGCAACGCGTACAGCGACGAGATCCTGCACCGGGCGAAGCTCTCACCGCTGCGGCGCACCTCGCAGCTGCGGGACGACGAGGTCGCGGCGCTCTTCGACGCCACGCGCGGCGTGCTCGCCGAGTGGACCGCGAAGCTGCGCGCCGAGACCGGCGAGCGTTTTCCCGAGGGCGTCACCGCGTTCCGGCCGGACTTCGCCGTGCACGGCCGGTACCGGCAGCCGTGCCCCGCGTGCGGCGCGCCGGTCCAGCGCATCCGTTACGCCGACCACGAGACGAACTACTGCGTGCGCTGCCAGACCGGCGGCAAGCTGCTCGCCGACCGCGGCCTGTCGCGCCTGCTGCGCGGCGACTGGCCGCGCACGCTCGAGGAGCTCGAGGAGCTGAAGCGCGGCTGACCCGCGCCGGATCAGTCGCGCGGCGCGGCCGCGCGATACCAGGCGAGCGCTTCGTCCAGCGCGGCCTCGACCTCGAGCGCGCGGCCGTCGCGGTACCGCTCGGCGAACCGCTCCGCGCCGAGTGCCTCCTGCGCGCGGCGGCGCATCGGCTCGTGCACGACGGCGTCCGCCGGCTCGCGCTGGGCGCCCATGCGCTCGAGCGCGGCGTCCACGGCCCCGTACAGGCGCGCGCACTCCGGCCACGCGCCGCACGCCCCGGCCACCGCGGCCGTCACGTCGACGGACGACGTGCGCGCGCGCTTCGACCGGCCCTGGCGCGCGTTCTCGGCGGCTTCGGCGCCCGCCCGGACGGCCGCCGCGGCGTCGCCGAGCGCGGCGTGGATCATGGCGAGGTTGTTGAGCGTGAGCGCGACGGACGCGGCGCCGCGATCGCGCGCGAGCGGGACCAGCTCCTCGTACAGCGACAGCGCGCCGGCGTGGTCGCCCTCGACCCGCCGGATCTCGCCGAGGTAGGTGAGCGCGCCGGTGAGGTAGAGCCGCTGGTCGTGCGCGCGTGCGGTGGCCACGAACTCCTCGCACAGCGTGCGCGCCTCGTCGGCCGCGCCGGACGCCAGGGCGGACGCCGCCGCGTCGAAGGCGTTGAGCAGGGCGAGCGGATCGCCGGTGACGCGGGCGATGGCGATCGCCTCGCGGCCGTGGCGCGCCGCCGACTGGTACTCGCCGCGGTAGTAGTCGAGGTCCGCGGCCGACGCCAGCACGCGCGCGCGCCGGCGTCGGCGCCTCCGCGCCCGGGCGCGCGAGCGCCTCGGTGACCAGCCGGCGGCCCAGCTCCAGCAGGCCGCGATCGGGCCAGTAGCGCCCGAGTCGCGCCAGCAGGTCGAGCGCGCGCCGGGCCGTCCGCGGCCTGCCCGCACCACGCGAGCGCGGCGAGCACGTTCTCGAGCTCGCGATCCACACCCGACAGCACGTCCGGCGTCGTGCGCGCGAGGAAGTCCGCCTCCACCTCGACCAGGAACGTCCGGAACCGCTCGAGATGCCGGTCGCGGACCGCGTCGCGGTCGGGCGAGGCGTTGAGCAGTTCGAGCGCGAACTGGCGCACCGTCTCGAGCATCGAGTAGCGCGCCTCGCCGCCGCCGTCGCGGTCGACGTTGACGAGCGACTTGTCCACGAGGTGGCCGAGCCGGTCGAGCACGTCGAACTCGTCGGCGTCCTCGCCCGCGACCGCGACCGCGTCCGGCAGCGTCCAGCCGCCCGCGAACACGGCGAGGTCGCGGAACAGCTCGCGCTCGGCTTCCTCGAGCTGGTCGACGCTCCACTGGATGGTGGCGCGCAGCGTCTGGTGGCGGGGCAGCGCCTTGCTGCCGCCGGTGAGCAGCTTGAAGCGGTCGTCGAGCTTGGCGCGGATCTGCTCGACCGTGAGCATCTTGACGCGCGCGGCCGCCAGCTCGATCGCGAGCGGCATGCCGTCGAGGCGCCGGCAGATCTCGGCCACGGTGGCGGCGTTCGCCGGCGTCAGCGCGAACTCGCGCGCCGACTGCCGGGCGCGGTCCACGAACAGCTTGACCGCGTCCGACGACTCGACCGCGTGCAGGTCGAACTGCTCGCCGGCGCCGGGCACCGCGAGCGAGCGCAGCGCGAACACGTGCTCGCCCGGCACACCCAGCCCTTCGCGGCTCGTCACGACCAGGCGCAGCTCGCCGCTCGCCGACAGCAGCGCGTCGGCGGCCTCGCCGGTCGCGGACAGCAGGTGTTCGCAGTTGTCGAGCACGAGCACCGCGCGGCGGTTCGCGAGGTGGCGGGCCAGCGTCTGCAGCAGCGTCAGGCCCGCCTCCTCCTGCACGCCCATCGCACCCGCGATCGCCAGCGGCAGGCGCTCGTCCTCGGAGACCGGCGCCAGGTCCACCCACCACACGCCGTCCGGGTGCCCCTCGAGCAGGCTCTCGGCCAGCTTGAGCCCGAGCCGCGTCTTGCCGCAGCCGCCCACGCCGGTGAGCGTCAGCAGGCGCGTCTCGCCCACGAGCCGTGCGCATTCGGCCAGCTCGCGCTCGCGGCCCACGAACGTGGTGCGGTTGCGCGGCAGGTTGTTGGGCACCACGGTCTCGCGCGCGGCCGGGGTCGGCGTGGGCGTGCGGCCGCCCACGGCGGCCGCGGCCAGCGCCTCGGCGAAGCGCGCCATGCCGGGGTAGCGGTCGGCGGGCGACTTCTCGAGCGCCTTGAACAGCACGCGCTCGATCGCTTCCGGCACCTCGGGGCGGAGGGCGCGCAACGGCGGCACCGGATCGCGCAGGTGGCAGGCGATCAGCTCGGACACGGAGGCGGCCCGGAACGGCGGCTGGCCGGACAGCATTTCGTACAGCACGCAGCCCAGCGAATACTGGTCGGCGCGCCCGTCGAGCGCCGCGTCGCCGGTGGCCTGCTCCGGCGCCATGTAGAGCGGCGTGCCGAGCGTGAAGCCGGCCCCGGTCGCCGCGCGCGTCGCGGCCAGCGTGGTGGCGGCGCCCTCGTCCTCGCGCGCGCGGACGCGGGCGATGCCGAAGTCCGCGACCAGCGCGATGCCGTCGGAGAGCAGCACGTTCTCGGGTTTCACGTCGCGGTGCACCAGGTCCTGCGCGTGCGCGTGCCCGAGCGCGCCGGCGATCTCGCGCACCAGCCGCAGCGCCTCGTCCAGCGGCAGCGGGCGCTCGCGGTCGAGCCGCGCGCGCAGCGATTCGCCCGCCACGTAGGGCATCACGTAGTAGAACTGCCCGTCCGCGGCGCCCGAATCGAACAGTGGCAGGATGTGCGGATGCGACAGCCGCGCGGCGATCTCGATCTCGCGCAGGAAGCGGTCGTGCCCGATCTCCGCCGCCATCTCGGGGTGCATGACCTTGAGCGCCACCTTGCGCCGGTGCTTGACGTCGTCGGCGAGCCACACCGTGGCCATGCCGCCACGGCCCAGTTCGCGTTCGATGCGGTAGCGGTCGGCGAGGGCGCTGGCGAGCGCGTCGGGGAACGGAGTCAACGGTCGGGCTCCACGGCGGCGGGTCGAGGACGGGCGAGAAGGGCCGACCAGCTAGCACACGCCGTCGGTCCGGGGCGGCCGGCGCCGCGTGCGCGCCTCACCGCGCTCCGGCCGCGGGCGCGCCCCCGAACGCGCGCCCGAGCCGGCGCACGAGCGCGACCAGGAAGCGCGCGAACACCCACAGCAGCGCGGCCATGACGAGCAGCGCCGCGGCGAGCGCGCCGAAGAACGCATACGGGTGCGCGTGCGCGAGCCACAGCGCGAGCGGCACGAGCGCGTCGCCCAGCAGCGACAGCCCGAGGTTCGAGAACGGCTCGGGCGAGGTGTTCACCGCCGCGCGCGTCGTCGCCTTGGTGGCGTGGCTGGCCGCGGCGAGCGTGCCGCCGAGCAGCGCCGCCGCGAGCATCACCGCCGGGCGGTCGGCGCCGAACGCCGCGGCCGCGAGCGCCGCGCCGCCGGGGATGCGCACGAACGTGTGCACGAGGTCCCACACCGAGTCGACCGCCGGGATCTTGTCCGCGCCGAACTCGATGAGCACGAGCAGGCCGCTCGCGCCGAGCACCAGCGGGTGCTGCAGCACCCGCAGGCCGTCGGGCAGCGCGACCCAGCCGAGCGCGCCGGCGAGGCCGGTGAGGAACACGACGAGGTAGAAGCGCAGGCCGCTCGCCCAGCCGAGCGCGGCGGCGAGCGCGAACAGGTGCGGGGCGTCGAGCGTGGCGGGCATGCGCGGGACGTTAGCGGCGCGGCGCGGCGCGCCACAGTCGACCGCGGCCGGCGCGCGGGGCGCCGGCCGCGGCGGCGGGTCAGCGCGCCACGATCACGAGGCGCTTGCCGGGCGGATGCCCCGCCTGCAGCAGGCGCAGCCAGTAGGCGCCGGGCGCGAAGCGCTGCCCGCCGCCCGCGAGCACGCGCAGCGGCCCGGGCGCGGTGGGGCGCAGTTCCTGGCGCGCGAGCCGGCGGCCCTGCACGTCGTACACCTCGAGCGTCGCGGGCGCGGCGCTCGGCAGGTCGCACACCACCTCGAGCGTCGGGCAGAGCGGCACGTTGATCGCGCGCACGCCGAGCACGCCCGCGACGGGCAGGACGGCGTCCTGCGCGGCCGCCTCGCAGCGGCCATCGGTTCCGGCCAGCGCCTTCTCGACCGCGCGCAGGTCCTCCATCCAGCGGCGGATGTACCAGCGCCCCGCCGACGCGCTCTGTCCCGGCGCGAGCTGCGCCACGTCGCCGCGCACGAGGTAGAAGATCTGGGTCGTCTCGAGGCTCTCGAGCTGGAGCGTGTCGTTCGCGGTGATGTCGAAGCGGAACGCGGGCGCGACCACGACCCGGTAGTGGAGCAGCGAATCCGGGTGCTCGGGGTCGGCGCTCTCCTCGAAGCGGCCCGTCGTGATCTTGATCCGCTG
Source organism: Candidatus Eiseniibacteriota bacterium (assembly GCA_044222045.1). Taxonomy (GTDB): domain Bacteria; phylum Eisenbacteria; class RBG-16-71-46; order RBG-16-71-46; family RBG-16-71-46; genus JBGAMH01. The sequence goes on along the minus strand of JBGAOB010000257.1, from coordinate 793 downwards.
GGCCTGCAGGCGCCGGCCGTCGAACAGGCTGCGCGCGGATTCCAGGTCGTGCTCGCGGTCCAGGCCGTTCAGGTAGCCCTCCCCGGCCTTGTCGCCCGCCGAGAAGTGGAAGCGATAGTCGCCGCTGTAGAGCGCGTCGAGCCCGTCGACCGAGCGGGCGTTGTAGGCCCGCGCCAGCTCGCGGACGGCGGACGCCGGGCTGGCCGGAATCACCGGCGGGAGCGGTTTCGAACGCGGCTCGCGGGCGGCGCCCGCGGGCACGGCGAGGGACAGCAGGACCAGGACGAGTGCGGCATGCAGCGGCGTCATGTCGGCCTCCGAATAGGGTGGCCGGGGGAACGCCCGCAGGATGCACCCGGGGGGCGGCGGCTGTCACCGGGGAATACTCCCTTACTCCCAAGGGACCGTAGATCGGCGCGCGGCGCCGCGACTACGCTTTCCGGACTCTGAACCGCCTGTCCGTCACGCGGAACATCGTCGGCCGCACGCGTCGGAACAGCCGGAGCGGGTTGGGGGCGCCTCGAGTCCGAGTTCGTTCGTGGCCGCCGGGGTGCCGCACACCCTCGGGGAAGCCGGTATGGCCCTGCCCGCCGTCTGGGAGTTCGGCGCCTGGTGGCGCGCCTGTGTCGCGGTCGCCTCGCCGTCGCGGGACGCGCTCACGCTCGACCGCCTGCGCAGCGACCTCGCGCACGAACCCGCCGCCAAACTCGGCCGCCTCTCCGGATTGCTCGCGGAGCGGGAACGCGGGAACGCGCGCCCGGGCGACCCGGCGGACGCGAACGCCATCCTCGCC
>JBGAOB010000256.1:0-7425 GCA_044222045.1 Candidatus Eiseniibacteriota bacterium | reverse complement strand
TCGCGCGTCGTCTTCTGCGCGTTGACCTGCACCTCGGTCAGGTTGCTCTCGAGCTCGTGCTGGTCGGCCTCGACGGCTTCCTTCTGCTCGCGCACGTCCTCGAGCAGGATGCGGTCCTGCTGCGCGACCATGTTGAGGAAGTCCCAGCGCGTCACGAGCTGCGCGAACGAACTGGTCGACAGCAGGTACTCCAGCTCGCGCGCGGGCCCGGTCATGTACATGCCGCGCAGCCGCGCCCGCAGCCGCGCGCGCTGGGCCTCGAGCGTGGCGATGCTGCGCTCGAGGTTGGCCTTGGTCACCTCGAGCCTCGCACCGAGCGCCTGCTTGCGCTTCTGCAGCTTGCGCAGCCGGCTGCGCGTGGCGCCCAGCTCGCGCTCGGTGCGGCGCAGGTCGCCGAGCGCGCGCGTCTCGCGCGGCTTGAGCGCGGCCGCGGCTTTGCGCTTCTCGGCCGCCTCGCGGCGGATCTGCTCGAGGCGCTCCTTCTGGCGCACCTCCTCGAGGCTGTCCTGCGCGCGCGCGGGCGGCGGCGGCGCCAGCGGCGCGGCCACGGACGCGGCGAGCAGCAGGGCGAGCAGCGCGCGCTTCATGCGGCGGCCGAGCGCAGGATCCTCGCCAGCGCGACCGCGGACGCGGTCCACGCGAGCAGCAGCGAGCCGCCGACGAACCCGGCGATCCACGACGGCGGCAGGAACACCAGCCCGGCGACGCGCGTGGCCAGCGCCTGCTGGAGCGCGAACAGCAGGCCGAGCGCGACGAGCGACGAGACGAACGTCTGCATGACGCCCTCGAGCAGGAACGGCGTGCTGATGAACCGGTCGCTGGCGCCGAGCCGCATCATGGTGTCCACCTGCTGGCGGCGCGCGAGCACGGTCAGCCGCAGGGTGTTGTGCAGCACGAACACGAGCGCCAGCGCCACCACGAGCCCGGCCACGAGCGCGGCCCGCCGCGCGCCGGCGTCGAGGCCGATCTGCTTCGCGCTCGCGTCCATGCCCGTGAAGTTCTGCAGCTCGGGCTTGAGCTTCACGCGCAGCGAGGCGGGCAGCGGGTTGGTGTCCACGGCGCGCAGCAGGTCGGGGTCGCCCACCTGCTGCGAGAACTCCTCCCAGGCCTGCGCGCGGCTCACGAACGTCGCCGGCCCGTACAGCTCGGTGATCTTGGCCTGCATCGCCTGCACGTCGGAGTCGCTCACGTCGTCCTTGAGGTACACGACCATCTCGCGCCGGTCGCCCATGGCGCGCAGCGCCTGGTTGGCGTTCCAGCTCAGCAGCAGGAACAGCCCGCACAGCGTGAGCGCCGCGGACATCGAGAACATCGCGGTCAGGGCGAGGCCGCGGTGGGCGGCGAACGAGCGCCACGCCTCGCGCAGGAAGAAGAACTGCATCACGCGCCTCCCGGGGCCGGGCCGGCCGGCGCGGCGCCGAACGAACCCGTGAAGTCGGTGACGGGCGCGCCCGCGGGCACGACCTCGCGCAGGCGGCCCTCGACGAGCAGCAGCCGGCGGCCGCCGACCGCCTCGGCCACGTCGGGGCGCGTGGTGCCCACGATGAGCGCCGCGCCCTCGCGGTGGATGCGCCGGAGCAGGTCGAGCACCTCGGCGGCGCTGCGCGGTTCGAGCGCGCCGGTGGGCTCGTCGGCCAGGATGAGCGCCGGGCGGTTCACGATCGCGCGCGCGATCGCGCAGCGCTGGCGCTCGCCGTACGACAGCTCGTGCGGCAGGGCGGTCTGCTTGTCCTGCAGCCCGACCTCCTGCAGCGCGCGCAGCGTGCGCGGGATCACTTCGCTGTCGGCGAAGTGCCCGTCGATGCGCACCGCGAGCGCGACGTTCTCGAACACGCTGCGGTCGGAGAGCAGGCGGAAGTCCTCGTAGACCACGCCCAGCTTGCGGCGGAGCAGCGCCCGGTGGCCGCGCGACAGGCGGCCGCGGAACGTGCCCACGGTGACGCTGCCGGTGGTGGGCTGCGCCTCGTGCGTGATCAGGCGCAGCAGCGTGGTCTTGCCCGCGGCGCTGTGGCCGAGGATGCACACCAGCTCACCCTCGTCCATGCGCCACGTCACGTCGTCGAGGGCCAGGCGCTCTCCGTAGCGCTTGGTCACGTGCTCGAACGCGATCATCGAGCCTCCCTGCTTCGCGGCACCCGTCCGTGGGCCCGCGTCACGAGCGTCAGAACTTCCGGTACTCGATCTGCGCCTTGGTCCGGAGCTGCTTCAGCCACGTCTCGTACTTCTCGCGGAACTGCACCTGCGCGACCGCGTCGGGCAGGTCGTCCTTGACCTCCTCGAGCGTGTACTCGCGCTCGGGACGGCGATCGGTGACCTTGAAGATGTTGAAGCCCGCCTGGTTCGGCAGCACGTCGCTGACCTGGCCGACCTCGAGCGAGTCGAGGCCTTCGCGGATCGACGGCTGCAGGCTGCTCACCGACACGAAGCCCACGTCGCCTTCGGGCGAGGCCGGGCCGTCGTACTTGCTGTAGCGGCTCACGAGCAGCGCGTAGCTCGTGCCCTTGCGGGCCTCGTCGCGCACGCGCTCGGCGAGCGCCTTGGCCTTGAGCACGTCGGCTTCGTTCGGCGTGACGCGCACGACGATGTGGCGCGCGTGCACCTCGACCTCGGGCTTGCCGTCGGCGCCGAGCGAGTCCTTGCCCGCGGCGTTCTTGAGCGTGTCGCGCTCGAGCGTCTCGATCAGGTGCCAGCCGTACGGCGAGCGGATCGGCTCGCTGAGCTTGTTGAGCGGCTGCGTGAACGCCACCTCTTCGAACGACGGCTCCATCTTGCCGCGCCCGAAGTAGCCCAGGTCGCCGCCCGCGTCCTTCGACGCCGGGTCGTCGCTGATCTCGGCCGCGACCTTGGCGAACTTCTCGCCGCCCAGGATGCGCTTGCGCGCGGCCGCGATCTTGGCCTTGCCGGCCACGAGCGCCGCCGAGTCGGGCTGCGGCGGGATCTGGATGACCGACACGCGCACCTCGGCGGGCACCTTGGGGAACTTGTCGTGGTGCGCCGTGAAGTACGCTTCCGCCTCGGCCGGCGGGATGGGCTTGCGCGGGAACTGCCGCTCGACCAGGCGCCGCACCATGATCTGGCGCTGCAGCTCGCTCTTGTACTTCTCGCGCAGCTGGGTCTCGGTCGTGTTCTCGCGGCGGAGCTGCTCGCGATACGCCTCTTCACCGCCCAGGCGCTCCTTGGCTTCGGAGATGGCCTGGTCGATCTGGCGGTTCACGTCGGCGTCCGGCGCGGTGATGCCCTGGCGCTTGGCCTCGGACAGCAGGAGCTTCTCGTCGATCAGCTGGTCGAGCACCTGGCGGCGGAGCGTGTCGATCTGGTCCTCGCTCGGGCGCGCGTTGCTGCGCTGCAGGTACAGGTAGAGCTGCTCCTCGACGTCGCTCGCGAGCACCGCCTCGTCGTTGACCATCGCCGCGATCGCGTCGAGCGCGTCGTCGTCGGCCGCCGGCTGGGGCGGGATCGGCGTCGCCCTCGGCTTGGAGGTCGCGGGGGTCGCCGCGGGGGCGGGGGTCGAGGGCTTGCTGGCGGCCGGCTTGGCCGGTGCAGCGATGGCGGTGCAGGCGGCGAGCGCGAGCAGGATCGCCAGGGCGGCCGCGCGGCGGACGAACGTCAAAGGAACCTCCATGGTGGCTCGGCGCCCCGGGGGAACGTCCGGGCACGCCGGGAATCGGCGCAGTCGCGACCGGGGGTCGGGCCCCGCGCGTGGTCACGAGCGGCGCGCAGTATAGCCACTCCCCGGGGTGTGGCGAACCCAATTAGCCCGCGGAGGGCCGGCGCATTCCACCTGTGGCGCACACCTTTGCGCTTCTTGGACAGCGCCTCCCACGGAGCGCGCGCGGTGGTGCGTGGGCCGGTCGCGCCGGGCAGGCCCGGGCCCGCGTTCGTCGGCCCCCGCGGCGCACCCCGTGCGGGACTGGGGCATGCTCGCTCCCCGGCGGACGCACCACGTGCCCGCCCGGAGCCTGTGGACGCCCCACGACCTGTGCGAAGGTTCCTCGCGTGACTCCCGCTTTCCCGCTGCGGCGCGCGCTCGCGGTGACGATGTTGCTCGTCGCCGTGGCGCTGGCGCTGCCCCGGTTCCTCACCCACACGCCGTACCAGCGCCTCGGGGCCTACGTCTCGAAGGGCGTGGTCGAGCGCGTCATCGGTCCGCCCGCCAAGGGACTGCTGCGGCCCGGCGACCTGCTCGTGCAGATCGACACGCTCGACCTGCGCCTGGACGGCGCGCGCGACTCGCTGCGCGCGCACGGCATGCCGCCGGGGCCGTTCCGGCTCGTGGTCGAGCGCGGCGGCGCGCTCATTCCCATGACCGTGCCGCCGGTGCAGATGAACGCGTGGGAGCGCCTGCGCGTCTACTGGTACCCGATCGTCGCCGTCGTCGCCGCGCCGCTCGTGGCGTTCCTGCTCGTGTGGCGGCGGCCCGACCTGCCGACCGCGTGGGTGTTCCTGTGGTTCTCGGTGCTGCAGGGGCTGGGCGTGATGTGGAGCCTGTACCAGTTCCCGCAGGTCGAGATGACCGCGCCGTTCCGCATGTACCTGCGCGCGTACGAGTGGCTCTCGTGGCTCTACCCGGCCAGCTTCGTGCACTTCATGTCGGTGTTCCCGCGCTCGCGCTGGCAGCCGGGCCGGCGCACGCGCAGCGTGTGGTTGTGGCTGACCGTGGCCGCGTACCTCGCGCCGCTCGGGTTGTGGGCCGCGTACGCGCACGGCGGCAAGAGTCCCGCCGAGGGCGTGTACAACTGGTACCAGGCCATCGCGCTCGGCGTGGGCATCCTGTCGCTGGTCGAGCGCTACGCGCGCTCGGGCCCCGGCTGGCGGCCGGCCACGCACCAGCGCGTGCTGGCCATGATGTCGGCGTTCGCGGTGCTCTCGAGCGCGGCGCTCAGCATGGTCGCCTCCAGCCGCACTTCCATCATGCTCCACATGCCGCCGAGCGCATGCGCTGCGCTGTTCCACAGGCGAGTTCGATCGCGTGGCTGTCGGCGCCGTTCGTCGCGTTGCGCGTACCTGATCGCCGGCGGCCCGATCTTCGATCCGCGCCGGCTGGTGGCCGACGGCCTGCCGTACGCGCTGCTGTCGGGCGCGCTCGCCGCCATCTACCTGGGCGTGGTGCTGCTCGGCCAGCGGCTGTTCTCGTCGGCCACCGGCGAGCAGACGCTGGTGTTCAGCGTCGTCGCCGCGCTCATCCTGGCGTTCGCGTTCGCGCCGCTGCGCACGCGTGCAGCGCGCGATCGACCAGCTCTACGGCCGGGCGTACGTGCGTTCGGCAAGCGCCGGGCGCCGACCTCGTCGGCGCTCGACCACGGCGAGGTGCGCGCCGCCGTCGGGGCCGCTCCACCCTTGCCGGGCTGCGCCGCCTGGAGATGCTGCTGGCCGGGAGAACGCCGCTGCCGCCGAGGCCGAGAGCAATGCTCAAGGCTACGCGCGCGCCGACCTGGCCGCTGCTGGCCAGTACGGCAGCAAAACGAAGGCCTGCCGCGCCTCGCCGGGCGCGCCGCCGCCGAGCCGCGGCGCCGTTGAGCTGCAGGAGGCCGCGACGCGCGCCGAGCTGCGCGCGCTGCAGGCGCAGGTGCAGCCGCACTTCCTGTTCAACGCGCTCAACGCGCTCGCCTACCTGATCGAGACGGACACCGCGGCCGCGCAGCGGTTCAGCGAGCGCCTCGCGGACATGCTGCGCTACACGGTCGAGGCCGGGAAGCGGCCGGTCGCGCTGCTCTCGGACGAGATCGCGTTCGTCGAGGACTACCTCGGCGTCGCGCGCGAGCGCTACGAGAACCCGCTCGTGTTCGCCTACGAAGGCGACCCCGCGCTGCTGTCGACCGGCGTGCCGCCGCTGCTGCTGCAGCCGCTCGTCGAGAACAGCCTCAAGCACGGCGTCGGGCCCGGCTCGGACGCGCTGCACATGACGCTGCAGGCGCGCCGCGACGGGCGCTGGCTCGAACTGGAGTTCGCCGACGACGGCGTCCCGCACGGCAACGGCGGGCCCAGCCTCGGCACGGGATTGGAGAACCTCGAACAACGGGTGCGCCGTTTCGCCGGGAACGAGGCGAGCGTGACCTCGGGTCCACGGTGTGCGAACGGCGGGACCGGCGCCGGCTTCGCCGTGCACATGCGCTGGCTCGCCAGCCAGGAGGAAACACGGTGACGAATCGAGACGCGTTGCGGGTGGTGATCGCGGACGACGAACCGCGGGCGCGGCAGTTCATGGAGAAGCTGCTCAAGGAGCACGAAGGCATCGACGTGGTCGGCGTGGCCAAGAGCGGCGGCGAAGCGCTGGCGACGATCGCGCGCACCAAGCCCGACGTGGCGTTCCTCGACATCCACATGCCCGACCTGTCCGGGCTCGAGGTGGCGCGCCACCTGAAGGGCGACGACGCGCCGATCGTGGTGTTCGTGACCGCGTACGACCAGCACGCCGTGGAGGCGTTCGAGATCGCGGCGCTCGACTACGTGCTCAAGCCCATCCGCCGCGAGCGCCTGTCCGAAACCGTCAAGCGCGTGCAGGCCGAAGCCGCCAGCGGCGGCCGGCGCGGCAACGCCACCGCCGTGCGCGAGGCGCTGGCGAGCGAGCCGCTGCAGCAGAACGCGCAGCCGCTGCACCGCCTGCCCGTGCGCCACCGCCGCGAGGTGAAGCTGCTCGACCTGGACGAGGTGCCGCTGGTGGTGAGCCGCGACCGGCTGGTGCTGGCGCGCAGCGAGGGCAAGGAGTATCTGGTCGACTACACGCTGCAGGAGCTCGAAGCGAGATTGCCCGCCGGGCAGTTCGTGCGCGTGCACCGCGGCGCGCTGGTGAACGTGAACGCGATCGAGAGCTACGGCGCCGAGGACGGCGTGCTCGTGCTGCGCCTGAAGGACGGCACGCGCGTCGAAGCCAGCGAGCGGCGAGCGGCGGAGGTGCGGCGGCGGTTGCGGTAGGGGCTACGGCCCCTCGATCCGCTTCGGCTTCGCGCCCACGGCGGTCACGCGCCAGGTGCGGCGGACGGGCGGCGTCCACGTGCCTTCGCTCGACGCGATCCGCACCTTGAGCACGTCGCCGCGCAGCTCGGCGGTGACGTGCGTGCGGCGGAACTCGCCGCGCGCGTACGCGAAGCCGTCGCCGGCGTCCTCGTAGAGCCAGCCTTCGGCGCGGCCCTGCGCGTCGGGCGCCACGAGCAGCTCGACGCTGCCGTCGGTCGGCTCGCCGGCGTGCTGCACGACCGGGCCCACGGGCACGATCGCGCCGGCGCGCACGTGCAGCGTGGGCAGCGCGGGGTCGGGCTCGCCGGGCACGAGCGCCACGCGCGGCCAGCGCGCGGCGTCCTCGTCCAGGCCGCGCGCGCCGGTCACGGTCGCGAGCGCGCCCGCGTGCACCAGCAGGTCGCCGCCGAGCAGGAACTCGTGCTGCACGCCGCGCAGCCACGCGGTGGCCGGGTCGGTGAAGAACGCGGG
>JBGAOB010000255.1:0-6429 GCA_044222045.1 Candidatus Eiseniibacteriota bacterium | reverse complement strand
TATACTGCGGCCGCGAAGGAACGCACATGCCCAAGCCCACTCCCCAGCGCGCCAGTGGCGCGCCTCCGACCGACGCACTGATCCAGGCGCTCATGGAAGACGCCGAAGCCGGCGCCCTTCTCGTCGAGCCCCGGGTTTGACCGCGCGCTCGAACCCGTCCGCCGAACGGCTCTTCGGTCTGGGCGCGGCGAAGCTGCGCGGCGTGCCCGCCGCGGACGTCGTGCGCACGGTGGTGGCGGGGGACGACCGGTGGCGAGGCCTTCCGCCGCGCAGGGCAGGACCGCATCGCCGTGCTGCACACGCGCGAGGGCGGCGAGGTGCCCGTGCGGCTGCGCTCGTACCGCTTCGGCAAGCCGGCCTGGGTGCTCGTCACGCTCGAGGACCTCACGCAGATGCGGCGCATGCAGCAGGAGCTGCGCCGCCACGAACGGCTGGCCACGCTCGGGCAGCTCTCGGCCGGCGTCGCGCGAGATCCGCAACCCGCTCGCGGGCATCGGCACCAGCGCGCAGGTGCTGCTGCGCCGGTTCGAGCCGCGCGACGACCGCGCCCGCTTCGTGCAGGTGATCCTGGACGAGGTGGCGCGCCTCGACCGCATCGTCACGAGCCTGCTCCAGTACGCCCGCCCGCGTGCGCCCGAGCTGCGCGCCTCGCAGCTGTCCGACTGCGTGGCGCGCGTCGTGGACGTGGCGCGGCCCCAGACCGAGGCGTCGGCGGTGCGCGTCGAAGTGCACGTGGCGCCGCGGCTGGCCGCCGCTCTACATTGACCCGACCTGGTGCAGCAGGTGCTGCTCAACGTGACGCTGAACGCGGTGCAGGCCATGCCGAAGGGCGGCACGCTCCGCTACGAGGTGCGGCTGTCGCGCCGCCGTCGCGCCGACGCGTGGGCCGGGGCGGCGCTCCGAGGACCGCAGCGCGTCGGCCCGGCCGGCGAACGGCTGGATCGCCTACCAGCAGGTGCGCGTGATGGACACCGGCACGGGCATCCCGCGCGGCATCATGCAGAAGATGTTCGATCCGTTCTTCACCACCAAGGCCACCGGCACGGGCCTCGGGCTCAGCATCTCGCAGACCATCATGCAGGAGCACGGCGGATCCATCGCCGTCGACAGCCGCGAAGGTCGCGGCACGACGGTGCTCCTGAACTTCCCCGTGGAGAAGCGACATGGCGAAAGACGCCAGCCCGGCGCGCGCGCAGATCGCGCACACGCTGCTGATCGTGGATGACGAACGATCCCTGCGCTTCAGCATCGGGGAGTGGTGCCGCGACCTGGGCTTCCGCCCGCTCGAGGCCGCGAACGCGCGCGACGCGATGGGCCTGGTGCGCGAGCACCACGTGGACGCCGTGCTGCTGGACCTGCGACTGGGCGAGGACGACGGCCTCCAGGTCCTGAAGCGCATCCGTGAGCACGACGCCACGCTGCCGGTGGTGATGCTCACCGGGCACGGCACCGTGGAGCACGCGGTGCGTGCGATCAAGATGGGCGCGTACGACTTCATGCTGAAGCCGCCGGACTTGGACCACCTGGGCGTGGTGCTGGAGCGCGCGATGGAGCACGCGCGGCTCAAGCGCGAGGTCGACCACCTGCGCGCGAGCGCGCCGAGCGCGCAGCCGCTCGTGGGCGAGAGCGAGGGCCTGCAGAAGGCGATGCAGCGGCTGGAGCGCGCCGCCAGGAGCGGCACGTCCACCGTGCTGATCCAGGGCGAGACCGGCTCGGGCAAGGAACTGATGGCGCGCTTCCTCCACGACAAGAGCGCGCGCTCCGCCGGCCCGTTCATCGAACTCAACTGCAGCGCGATTCCCGAGCAGCTGCTGGAGAGCGAGCTGTACGGCCACGAACGCGGCGCGTTCACCGACGCGAAGCGCTTCAAGAAGGGCCTGTTCGAGCTGGCCGACGGCGGCACGCTGTTCCTGGACGAGATCGGGGAGATGGCGCCCCAGCTGCAGGCCAAGCTGCTGCGCGTGCTCGAGACGCGCACGTTCCGCCGCGTGGGCGGCCACGCCGACATCACCGTGGACGTGCGCGTGGTGGCGGCCACGCACCGCGACCTGCCGAAGCTGGTCGGCGAGGGCCGCTTCCGCGAGGACCTGTACTTCCGCCTGAATGTCGTGCCCATCACGATCCCGCCGCTGCGCGAGCGGCGCGCGGACGTGCCGCTGCTGGCCGAGCACTTCGTGACGCGTTTCTGCCGCGAGCTGGGCCGGCCCGCCGCGCGCATCGCGGCGCCGGCGATGCGGCTGCTGACCGACTACCCGTGGCCCGGCAACGTGCGCGAGCTGAAGAACGTGATCGAGCGCGTGGTGCTGCTGGAGGCCGAGGACGAGATCCTGGCCGAGCACCTCCCGGTCGAGATGCGCGCCGGCGCGGCCGCCGGCGGTGCGCCCCCTTCGGAACCGTTCCCGACGGGTGCCGTGCGCCGCCTGGAGGACATCGAGAAGCTGGCCATCGAGCACGCCCTGCGGGTCTGCGAGGGCAACAAGACCCGGGCGGCCCAGCAGCTCGGGATCTCCCGCCAGACGCTGAGAACGAAGCTCAAGGAATACGCCCTGGGTGACGATGGAGAGGACGAGACCGACGGGTCGTAGCGGTTCGGCGACCGGTCAATCCTCCACCATGCCGGCCTCCGCGCCGGCGTGACTCTGGGCGGCCGGGCTTGCATTTCGCCCGCCGCGTGCATGCGGCCCGACTCTCGGCGTGGCCCCGCACCCGCGCTCCACCCCCCGCGTGCAGCCCTTCCGCGGGTCCCGCCAAACCGCCTTCTCGCAGCGACCTGCACGATCCTCGTGCGCTGCGCACGCCGACCGGGCCGCGGCGGCGCGAGCGCCCCGAGCCGTCCCCGTGCGCCCGGTGCGCCTGCGTGGCACGCACACTGCAGAACGGCATCCCCAGGACACCTGAGCCAACGCCGTCCACGGGAGCGCCGAGATGCCTCACCTTCTGATCGTTGAAGACGAGCCGACGACCTCCTGGGCACTGGCCGAGGGCCTCGCGGACGACGGTTTCACCATCGACACGTTCCCGACGGCCGAGGAAGCGCTGGTGTGGCTGAAGACGCACCGCAGCGACCTCGTGATCTCCGACCTCCGTCTGCCCGGCATGTCGGGTCTCGAGCTGGCGGCGAAGCTCCGCCGCGGCCGCAACGCCCAGCCGGTGCTGCTCGTCACGGCGTACGTCAACGCCGAGGTGCTGCGCGACTGCCAGAACGCCGGCGTCGCCGAGTGCTTCTCGAAGCCCTTCGCCGTCGACGCGCTGCGTCGCTCGGTGCGCCGCGCGCTCGCGAACGCCGACTCGCGCCGTCCGTCGATGCGGAAGGCCGCGTGATGTCGCACGCCTCCCGCACCGGCGCGAGCGCGCTCGTCACCGCGGCCGTCGATCGCCTGCCTCGCGAGGACCGCGAGCTGCTCGCGCTCCTGCTGCTCGAACACCTCACGCCCGAGGAAGCCGGTCGCGCGCTGCGCGAGCCCGTCCGTCTCGTGCGCCGTCGCGCCGCCGCCGCGCTCGCCCGCCTGGCGCAGGCCGGCGGACTGATCTCCGACGCACCCGCCCGGAGGGCCGCGTGATGCACGCCCCGATGACCGCTTCGTCCGACGTCTCGCGTTCGATGCCCGACACCGCCGTCGCTCGGCTCGACGCCGCGCGCGCCGCGGTGGCCTCGCTCGAGAGCGAGCAGCGCCGGCTGGCGCGCCTGGGCTTCGAGCTGCCGATCGCGCGCTGCCACCAGCAGCTGCGCTACTGGCGCTTCGTGGAGTCGATGCTGAGCCTGCGCCCGACGGGGGAGAGCCGCTGATGCGTCGCCCCGTGCTTCGCCTGGCGCCGGGTTCCAGGGGACCGGGTCGCGTGGTCCCGGGTTCCGAGACCCGCACCGATTCCGGCGAACATCCCGTGCAGTGGCAGCGTCCGCGCACGCGCACGATCGTCGTGGCCAGCGGCAAGGGCGGCGTCGGCAAGAGCACGCTCACCGCGAACCTGGCGATCGCGCTCGGCGAGCGCGGCGCGCGCGTCGTGCTGGTGGACGGCGACCTGGCGCAGGCGAACCTCGACCTGCTGCTGGGTGTGCACCCGCGCTGGGACCTCGGCCACGTGCTCGCCGGCGAGCGCGCGCTCGAGGAGGTCGTGGTCAACGCGGCGCCGAACGTGCGCCTGGTTCCGGCGGCTTCGGGCGTGCCCGAGCTGGCCGAACTCGACGACTTCCGCCGCGAGTCGCTGCTGCGCTCGCTGAGCCACCTCGACGCCCAGGCGGACTTCCTGCTCGTGGACACCGCGAGCGGCGTGTCGCGCCAGACGGTGGAGTTCTGCCGCGCCGCGCACGACGTGTTCGTGATGTGCACGCCCGAGATGCCGGCGTTCTCCGACGCCTACGCCCTGATCAAGCTGCTCCAGCAGCGCGGACTGCCGCGCGCGCCGCAGCTGATCGTCAACTTCGCCACCGGCGCCGACGAGGCCGAGGAGACCGCGAACCGCATTCGCCTGGTCGCCCGCCGCTTCCTTCGCGCCGAGATCGCCTGCCTCGGCGTGATCCCCGACGATGCCGCACGTGCCGCGTTCGGTCCGCCTCCAGGAACCCGCCGTGACCGCCTTCCCGCAGTCGCCCGCCGCCGTGGCGTACCGCCAGCTCGCGGCCCGGCTGTGGAAGCCCGCGCACCCCCCGTACCGCCGACGATGTGGACGTCGACCAGCCCCACCGCCTCGAAGCCTAGGAGGACCCCCATGCCCCGCGCCGCCACCGCCACGCTCCCGCCTCGAAAGTCCTCGACCGTCCGTCCGCCGCTGAAGGTGGTGCCGGGCCGCCGCGCCGTCGCCGCTCCCGCGGCCCGCCGCGCCGGCGCCGGTGACGTACAACAAGAACGACCTGCTCAAGCGCTTCGCCGCTCGTGCAGCACCTCGTCCGAGCGCGTCGCCGCCACGCTTGCCGCGCAACGTGGACCACGAGGACCTCTACTCGGCCGGCGTGCTGGGCCTGCTCGACGCGCATGCGAAGTTCGACGGGCAAGGGCGTCAAGTTCGAGACGTACGCGGTGTGGCGCATCAAGGGCGCCGTCTCTCGGCCAGGCTGCGGGCGCTCGACTGGGCGTCGCGTTCGATGCGCCGCAAGGCGCGCAATCTCGACGGCGTCGCGCAGCTTCCTCGACCAGAGCTCGGCCGCGCGGCGTCGGAAGACGAGAATGGCGCGCGAGCTGAAGATGTCGCGCGAGGATCACTACCGCCTGCTCGGCCACGTCGCGGCGCGCTCGCCGGTGTTTGACGAGAGCTGCGCGCGAGGACGACAACAGGGCGCTCGCCGACCACTGGCCGATCCGAACGTTCCCGACCTGGAATCGCGTCTCGAGGACGACCAGACGCGCGAGGTGATGCTGCGCTGATCGACCTGCTCGCTACGAGCAGAGCGCCTCGTGGTGGCGCTCTACCACTACGAGCACCTGACGCTGAAGGAGATCGGCCGCACGCTCGGCGAGTCGCGCGTCTCGCAGGTGCACACGCGCGCGATGTCGCGCCTGCGGCTGCGCCTGGGCAAGGCACTGTCGACGCGGGAAGAGGCGGCGTGAACCCGACGGACGGACTGCACAGGCCCCCGGCGGGGGTGCCCTGGTCGCGCGCGTGGCCGAACAAGCCGATGCTCGAACGAGGTGGCCGGACCGAGGAAGCCGCGCCGCTGCAGCGCCGCGTCGACGACTTCGCGCGCGAGCACGCGGCATGGAGCGGACGCGCCAGAACCATGCTGGGCGCGCATCACGAGATCAACAACGCACTGGTGGGCGTGCTCGGCAACGCGCAGCTCCTGCTCATGAACCCCGCCGGTCAGCAGCCCGGCATTCGCGAGAAGCTGGAGGTCATTCTCCGTGAGTCCGGCCGAATCAGGAAGCGGCACGCCGTCTCCACGAGCTCAAGACGAGCCTCCGTGGCGGCGTTCCCCACCGCGCGCGGCGTGACGCCCCGGCGCCTCGGAAGGCCTGCGCGAGCCGGAAGGGTGATCCGCGCGGCGGCGTCGAGATCCTGCGCGTCGCGACCGGCGCGCGGCGTCCGGTTACCTGTGGGAGGCGGCGAGGCCGCTCGTCGGCGCACGATCCCGCGGCGCTCGAGCGTGCGCTGGACGGCGCTGCGCACGCGTGCGTGTGACGGCGTCGCCCTGTTCGCGATGACGGCGAAGGCGGCTGGACCCGTGGTGTGCGCGGCGGCGGCGGGCCGCAGGCCGGCGACCTGCGCGAGTGCATGGGCCGGCTCGCTGTTCCACGGCCGCGAGCGTCGGCGCGCTCGACCCGCGGTGGCCGCAAGGGCTACGCTGGCGGTTGATCAGGTCGCGCCTGGTGGACCGCGAGCGGCGTGCTGGCCGCCTGGTCGCGCCTTCAGCCGGAACGGCTGCGCCGCATGCCGTCGACCCCGTGACGGGACTCACGGACCGCAAGGGCTACCAGCAGCGGCTGCTCGAAGAGG
>JBGAOB010000254.1:0-6737 GCA_044222045.1 Candidatus Eiseniibacteriota bacterium | reverse complement strand
GCGGGCGGGTTCGTGATTCACGATGCCGACGAGACGCTCGCTCGTTTCTGCGCCGCCGATCCGGACGGCCGCCTGTGGCTCGAGATCCCCGGCGGCCAGCGCTTCGAACTGATCACCTCGACCGGCGACGCCGCGATCTCGAACCCGGGAGACGGCGCGTTCCATCCATTCGATCCCGCCGAGGTGCGCGCGGCGCTCGCCGCGGTGAGCTTCCCGATCTCCGCCCTGCGCGCCGAGATCTTCGTGCTCCCCTACCCGCGCCGTGGCGGGCTCGAATCCGCCGCGGGACCCGGGCTCGTGCTGCTCTCGCCCGGCGTCTACCCGATCCCGGTCGAGCACCAGCACGCGCAGGTCGTCCACGAGCTCGGCCACGTCGTGCACTACCAGATGCTCCCGGACTCGGACGTGCCGGGCTGGACCCGCTACCGGGCGCTGCGCGGCATCTCGGATCTCTCGACCTACTCCGCCTCGAGCGCGCACGCCGACCGCCCGCACGAGATCTTCGCCGAGGACTTCCGCGCGCTGTTCGGCGGCGCGCTCGCGAACTACTCCGGCACGATCGAGAACCCCGACCTCACGCCGCCGGCGCAGGTGGCGGGCCTCGCGACGTTCCTGCGCGAGTTGTCGGGCGGCGCGACGATGCCCGCCGCACTCGCCGCGTGGCCGAACCCGGCGCGAGGCGCGGTCGCGTTCGCGCGCGCCGGCGAAGCCGTGGCGGTGGATCTCTACGACGTGAGCGGTCGCCGGCTGGCGTCGCTCGCGCCCACCGGCGGCGCCGGCGCGGCGAACTGGAGCTGGAACGGTCGCGACGAGAGCGGCCGGCGCGTGACGGGCATCGTGTTCGCGCGGCCGCGCGACGGCCGGGGCGCTTCGCTGCGGATCACGATGCTGCCCTGAACCTAGGGCCCCGAGGGCACCGTGAAGTCGGGGCTGCTCCCGCGCGCGCGTGTGTCGCCGAAGCCCACCACGTTGCGCACCGCGTCGAACACCGAGCGCGGCAGCGCCGTGATCACGCCCGCGCCGGACGCGCGCTGCTCGCGCGCCTCGCCGCTGAGCCAGCCTTCGACCTCCTCGAGGTCCTCCACCGACAGCGGCTTCAGCGTGGCGGTGACCACCACGTAGTAGCGCGCGCCGGACTCGAGCTGCGACTCCGTGGCCACGGGCAGGCCGATCGGGCGCGACAGCGCCATTTCGAGCGAATCGAGCGTGTGCGTGACCAGCCGCGGCGCGCCGGCCCGATCGAGCACGTACGCGTCGTCGGCCACCAGGTAGCGCAGCCGCAGCGAAGCGTCGAACGACTGCTCGAAGCGGTCGAACCATCCGCCTCGCCGGCGCCACAGTTCCGCGTGCAGCAGCAGCGTCGCCGGCGCGCCGCGCTGCAGCGTGCGCTCGATGCGCGCGTCCAGCGGATCGCCCAGCCGCACGGTGGTCCACACGCGCCCGTCCTCCAGGTGCGGCATCGACACGCGCAGCGCGAAGGCGTGCGCGATCGCGACCGCGCCCCCCGTGAGCAACAGGGTGAGCGTGAGCCGGAGGAGGCGGCGCTGTGCGGGGAGCATGGGCGGGAGTCTCAGAAGGGCCGTTGGAGCCGGATGCTGAACACGAAGCTCGCTTCCGGATCCTGGAGGTCGCGGGCCACGTATACGCGCAGGTCGTCGTCGGCGGTGGCGAGGCCGAAGCCGCCGTCGGTCGCGAACGCCTGCCGGTTCACGTCCCACGTGTGCTCCGGGTTCGCCCACGCGCGGCCCACGTCCACGAACGCGAGCGCCTGCAGGTTCGCGTCCACGTTCGAGGTGCGGATGGGCCACAGGTCGAGCGACCACTCGGCCTGCGCCAGCGCCAGCTGGTCGCCGCGGAACTCGCCGAACGAGTGGCCGCGCAGCCCGTCCACGCCGCCCGCCAGGAACTGCTTCTGTCGGGGCAGCGTGCCCGCCGGCGTCACGCCCGCGACGCCGCGCAGCGACAGCGTGCTGCCCGGCGCCAGTCGCACCACGCTGCGCATGTCGGCGAGCGCGCGCGTGAACTCGAAGTCGCCACCCAGCGAGCCGCCCGCGCGTTCGATCTCGATCCAGTGGTAGAGGCCGCCGCGCGTGCGGTGCGTGTGGTGCGCCAGCCGCTCGCTGCGCACGAGCACGCTGCGCTCCTCGCCGTCGTCGATCGCGGGGTTGTCGCGCAGCACGCGATCGCGGTGCAGCCACGAACGCGTGCCCCAGCGCGTGGGCAGCGAGCGGTAGCGGTCGCCGCGCGCGTGCACGCTGATCGTGGACAGGTCGGGCACGCGCCACGCCACGTACGCACCCACGCCCTCGCGCTCGAAGTAGTCGCGGTAGTCCTGGCGGCCCAGCAGCAGCGCCAGCGTGTTCTCGAGGTCGTCCACCTGCTGCAGGTCGCTGTGGTCCGTGCGACGCACCCAGCTCAGGCCCGCCACCAGCCGGCTCGGCGGCGCGAGCGGCTGCTCCACCTGCACGCCCCACAGCCAGCGCCCGCGGCCCGTGGCGTACTCGGCGCGCGCCCCGAAGCGCGGCAGCAGCGTGAGCGGGCGCTGCGCCTCCCAGCCGAGCCCGATCCGCAGCGGGTCCACGCGGTTGTAGTCCAGCATCAGCGAGGCCTGCACGTCCTCGCGGCCGGCGCGCGGATGGCGCGACAGCCACACCTCGGCCGGCGTCAGCATGCGGTCGCCGAACGGGGCGCGCAGCCACGTGTCCTCGGCTTCCAGCCGCACGTCGGGAGCTTCGACCAGGCGGTCGAGACTGTCGGCGGGAGAGAAGCGCATGCCCATGGCGGGCGCGGGCGGCAGCGAGTCGGCCGGCGCCAGCTTGAGCGTGTCGGAGGCCGGCGCCTCGGGGAAGTCGCGCGCTTCCAGCCGGGCGGGGGCCAGCAGCCGCAGCGCGATCACGGCGGCGAGCAGCACGTGCGGTTTCACGGGGCCTCCCGGGACGAGACGATGGAACCCACCGGGGCTGGCAACGCCGATGCCAGCGCGTCGGCGTCGTCGGAATCCGCGGCGGAGCGCGCCCCGCGCGGCGTCAGCGCCCGGGCCGCGCCGGGAGGGGCGCCCGGCCACGTCGCGCCCCCGCCACGCGTTGTGGCGCGCCGGCCGCT
Source organism: Candidatus Eiseniibacteriota bacterium (assembly GCA_044222045.1). Lineage (GTDB taxonomy): Bacteria > Eisenbacteria > RBG-16-71-46 > RBG-16-71-46 > RBG-16-71-46 > JBGAMH01. The sequence goes on along the minus strand of JBGAOB010000254.1, from coordinate 3,635 downwards.
CATCGGCGGCTGATGCCGTACTTGCGCATCTTGCGGTGCAGGTTCGTGCGGTCGATGCCGAGCCCGGCCGCCGCCTGCGTCACGTTCCAGTCGGCGCCCTCGAGCGCCCGCCGGATCGTGTCGATCTCGCTGCGCGCCACGCGGCCGCGCAGGCCCACGCCTTCTTCGTCGCCCGGCGCGCTGTCGAGCCACGGCAGCAGGTCGGCCGCCGTGACCTGGTCGGCCTCCACGAGCACGGCCGTGCGCTCCATGAGATTGCGCAGCTCCCGCACGTTGCCGGGCCAGTGGTAGTCCTCGAGCAGCTCGCGCGCATCGTCGGCCAGCGCCTTGGCCGCTCGGCCCTCGGCTGCGCACGCCTGCGCCAGGAAGTGCGCCGCGAGCCGCTCCACGTCGCCGCGGCGCTCGCGCAGCGGCGGCACCACGATCGGCAGCACGTTCAGTCGGAAGTACAGGTCCTCGCGGAACTCGCCGTCCTTCACCTCGGCGGCCAGGTCCTTGTTCGTGGCGGCGATCAGTCGCACGTCCACGCGCGCGGTGCGCGTGCCGCCCACGCGCTCGATCTCGCCCGTCTCGATCGCACGCAGCAGCTTGGCCTGCGCCTCCAGCGCGAGGTCGCCGATCTCGTCCAGGAACAGCGTGCCCTGGTCGGCCATCTCGAGCCGGCCCTTCTTGCTCTGCACGGCGCCCGTGAACGCGCCGCGTTCGTGGCCGAACAGCTCGCTCTCGAGCAGGTCGCGCGGAATCGCGGCGCAGTTCAGCTTCACGAACGGGCCCGAGGCGCGGCGCGACAGCGCGTGCACCGCGTGCGCGACCAGCTCCTTGCCCGAGCCGTTCTCGCCCGTCACCAGCACGCGGCCGTTCGCCGGGCCGATGCGGCGGATCTGCTCGCGCAACCGATCCATCGCGGGGCTGCGCCCGACGAGGCCGAGGTCGGCGTCGCCGGCGGGCGGCGCCTCGGGATCGCGCGGCGCCGCGCGGCGCAGGCGCGTGACGCGCGTGGCCTCGGCGAGCACGTCGAGCAGCCGCTCGGGGTCGGGCGGCTTCACCACGAAGTCGAACGCGCCGCGCTGGCCCGCCTTCACCGCGTTGTCGACGGTGCCCTCGCCCGAGACGATCACCACCGCCGTGTCGGGCGCCTGTTCGCGGATGCGCACGAGCGCGTCGAGGCCGTGCGTGCCCGGCATGCGCAGGTCCAGCAGCACGGCGTCGAAGCGCTGCTGTTCGAGCGCGGTGTACGCGCGGTCGGCGTCGGGCGCCTCGGTCACCGTGTGGCCTTCGTCCTCGAGCACACCGCGGAGCTGGCGGCGGATGGCCGCGTCGTCGTCCACGATCAGCACGTTGGAGCGCACGCGCTCGCTCATCGGGCAGCGTTTCCTTCCTCGGCGGACCGCGGCAGCGTCAGGCGCGCACGCGCGCCGCCGCCGTCGCGGTTTTCCAGCGTGACGCGGCCGCCGTGCTGGAGCGCGATGTCGCGCACCAGCGGCAGGCCGAGCCCGCTGCCGCGGTTCTTGGTGCTCACGTAGGGGTCGAACAGCCGCTCCGTCGGTCCGGGCGGCAGGCCGGGGCCGCGGTCGAGGACCTCGACCCAGGCTTCGGCGGCATCCGCGCCCGTGGCCAGTTCGACGACCGAGCCTTCGGGGCTGGCCTCGCACGCGTTGAGCAGCAGGTTATGCAGCGCGCGCGACAGGAGCAACCGGTCCACGCGCACCGTCACGGCGCGATCGGCGGACACGTCCAGGCGCCGGCCCTCGGGCTCGTGCAGCGCCGCCACCTCGCGCGCGAGCGCGGACAGGTCGCACGGTTCGTAGCGCGGCTCCGGCAGGCGCGCGTACTGCGAGAACTGCTCCGCCAGTCGCGTGAGGTGGTCGATCTCCGCCATCATCGCGCCGAGGCTGTCGCGGACCACGTTGCGGTCCTGCTCGGGCACGCCGTCCATGCGCTTCTGCAGGCGGTGCAGCGACAGCCGCATGGGCGTGAGCGGGTTCTTGATCTCGTGCGCCAGGTGGCGCGCGACCTCGCGCCACGCGGCTTCGCGCTCGGCCTTCTGCAGCGCACCGCGCGCGTCGGCGAGGCTCTGCGTCATCGCGTTGAACGAACGCGCCAGCGACGCCAGCTCGGCCGCGCCGCTCGGTTCCACGCGCGACTCGAGGTCGCCGCGCGCCACGTGCTCGAACGCCGTCGACAGCGCGGCCACGGGCCGGGTCATCTGCGAGGCGAGCGCGCGCGCCACGACCGTGGCCACCACCGCGATGCCGAGCACGAGCGCCAGCACCAGCACCCACCACCAGCCGCGCTGCACGTCCACGAGCAGGCCGAGCCGCCGGTACAGCTCGCGCGCCTTGCCCACGCGATCCACGGCCGCGAAGAAGTCGGGCGTCAACCGGATGCCGGCCACCACCACCTGGCCGTCGGGGCCGCGGGCCACGCCGGCGAGCGCGCCGCGCGACGAGCGCAGCAGGTGCGAGCCCTGCAGCGCCGCCGGTAGTTCCGCCGCGAAGTCCAGGTCGTCCGCGGCGAGCACGCCTTCGGGCACCACGCGCTCGGCCAGCGACCAGCCGCCGGCCTGCGGTCGATACAGCAGCGCGAAGTCGAGCCCCGCGCGGCGCAGGTCGGCGCGCAGCGCGTTGCGGCGCCCCGCGTCCAGCGGCAGCGGTCCGAGCGACGCGGCCCATTCGTCGGCGCGGGCGAGCACGTTCGACTCGATGCGGGTGAGTGCGCTGCGGCTGGTCTCGACGCCGTCCTCGAGCGCGTGGTCCACGGCGGGCTGCCACCATCGCTCCGTGGAGCGGCCGAGCTGGTCGGCCAGCAGCAACGCGAGCAGCAGCGTGGGCACCACGGCGATCGCGAGCAGCGCGACCAGCAGGCGCGTCCGGAGCGTCACCACGAGGCTCGCACCCGGCTCAGGCCCTGGCTCGGTTCGGGACGGACGCGCGTGCGGGCGCGCCATCCGCGAACGAAGGCTAGGGCGAGAGGCCTCCGAGTTGTCCGCAGGCGGCCCAGATCTCGCCTCCCATCGTGTTGCGCACGGTGACCGCCGGCGCGATCGGCAGCAGGCGGCGCGTGAACGCTTCGAGCGACGCGGGTGTCGGCCGCTTCCACGGCAGTCCGGGCACGGGGTTGTAGGGAATGATGTTGATCTTGCTGGGCAGGTCGCGCGCGATCGCGGCCAGCCGGTCGGCGTCCTCGAGCCGGTCGTTGACGCCGCCGAGCAGCGTGTACTCCAACGTGACGCGGCGTCCGACCGTGTGTCCGTACTCGCGAGCCGCTTCGAGCACTTCCTCGAGCGGCCACCGCCGGTTCACCGGCATCAGCTCGTCGCGCAGCGCGTCGGTGGTGGCGTGCAGCGACAGCGCGAGCCCGAGCTGGAGCCCCTCGGCCGCGAGTTCGCGGATCTGCGGCACCAGTCCGCTCGTGGACACCGTGATCCGGCGCGCCCCGATGTTCAGGCCGCGCGGCTCGTGCAGCACGCGGATCGCTTCGAGCACGTTCGGCAGGTTCGCGAGCGGTTCGCCCATGCCCATGAACACGATGTTGAAGCGGTCGTCCTGCCATCCCTGCTGGTCGCCCATGCGCACCACCTGCGCGACGATCTCCTCGGGGCGCAGGTTGCGCTTGAGTCCCATCAGGCCCGTCGC
>JBGAOB010000253.1:0-6758 GCA_044222045.1 Candidatus Eiseniibacteriota bacterium | reverse complement strand
CCGCGCAGAAGCCGAGCTCGATCTGGGACATCGGGCAGAAGCCGCGCACGCCGGAGACGTCCACCGTGAGCCCGCCGCTGTTCACGGCGGTCACGCGGCCCGACACGGGCATGCCCGAGCGGTGCGCCTCGCGCACCGCGACCAGCGCCGCGCTCGCTTCCGCCTTGAGCGACGGGGCCAGCGTCACCTGCTCGCCGGTTGCGGTGACGTACAGGTCCAGCTCGTCGCCGGGCTGCACGCGCACGGTGCCGTCCTCGTTGCGGAGGTGGCGCGTCTCGACGGCGCCTTCGCTGCGGCCGCCGAAATCGACCAGCACGTGCTCGTCGCTCACCGACACGACGCGCGCGTGCACCTTGGTGCCCACGGCGACTTCGGTGGCGGCTTCGGCGGCGGCGGCGGCGCCGGCCTTGCTTTCGTAGTCGGCGAGGGCCTTCGCGAACTCGGCGGACGGGACGTCGGTTTCCGGCTCGGGGACGGACGTGACGTCGGACTCGGTGGCGGGCGTGGCGGCGGGATCGGTGGACGGCGTGTCGTGGCTCATCGGAGGTTCCTGCGGCAGGCGGTCGCGTGTTCGAGGGTGGCGAGGGACGGGGAGCACGGCCGGCGTCTCGGCGCGAAGAAGAGGGCGCACCGGACCTCACGGCGGGCCGCGAGGGTACCACGGCGCGGGCGAGTCTGTCGTAGGGCGGGTCCGGGTGGCGGGCTCGCGCGAGTCCGGGCTATGGTGCCGCCGATCCGCCGAGAACCGTTCCGCCGTCCCGGAGGCCCGTCCTGCATCCCGTTCCCCGCCTGGTCGCGTCGTCGCTCGGCCTGCTCGTCGCGAGCCTGCTCGGGCCGGTGGTCGCCGCCGCGCAGTCCGGCGGGCCGGGCGAGCCGCTCGCGACCCGCCTGACGCCCTGCGTGTTGCTGGAAGCCCCGGCCTCCCCGACTCCCGCGGCCCGGGCACCGCGCCCCGAGGTCGCGCCGCCGCTGGCGCCGGGTGGAATCGGACGCATGGTCGCCCTGGAGGCCCTGGCCGGCGCCCTCTCGTCGGTGGGGTTCCTGGAGCACGGCGGCCGCGTGAAGGCGGGCCTCTTCGCCGGAGGCGCGCTGCTCGTGACCCGGGACCTCTACGAGGCCCGGCCCGTCACGGTCACCCGTGGCCACGTGGTGACGATCGTCGGGCTCGTCGCGCTGGCCGTGGGCGACTTGGCGTTGGAGCGTGACGGGGCGTCGCGCGGGCGGGTCGTGCTCGTGGACTTCGCCGCGCTCAACGCGATCGCGCTCGCGGCGCGATTCGGCGCACGCGACTGACGCCGCCGCGACGGGCGCTTCAGCCGCCCGCGGGCGCCCGCTTCAACCGGTCGGCGTAGTAGCGGCGGAGCTTCTCGAGCTTCGGGCTGATCATCACCTGGCAGTAGGGTTGCTCCGCGTTCTGCCGGTAGTAGCCCTGGTGATGGGCTTCGGCCGGGAAGAACGCCTCGAAGGGCGCGAGCTCGGTGACGACCGGCGCGGGCCAGATTTCGGCCTGGTCGAGTTCGCCGATCAGTGCTTCGGCCGTGGCTTTCTGCGCCGGGTCGTGCCAGAAGATCACCGAGCGGTACTGCGTGCCCACGTCGGGCCCCTGGCGGTTCGGCGTCGTGGGGTCGTGAAACGCGAAGAACACCTCGAGCAGGCCGCGGTACGGGATCACGGCGGGATCGAACGTGACCTGGATGACCTCGGCGTGGCCGGTGTCGCCCTCGCACACGTCGCGATAGCTCACGCGCTCGGCCGAGCCGCCCGCGAAGCCCGACACGACGCGCGACACACCTTCGAGCTGCTCGAACACGGCCTCGAGGCACCAGAAGCACCCGCCACCGAGCGTGGCCATTTCGTTCGTCCGCATACCGCCCTCCCCCTCTCGGATCGCACCCCCCCGCGGGGGCGCACGCGCCCCCTGTGATGCCGGCGGCCACGAAAGGATCGAAACGACCTGCTATTGTGCGCGCCATGTCCGATCCCCGCACCGCCACCGTGGGCGAGCGCTCCGGTTGGGCCCGCCTGCTGTCCGCCGCCCGTGCGGCCGGACGCCAGGACTCCGCCGACCAGGCGCGCTCGCCGTTCCAGCGCGACTTCGATCGCATCATCTACTCCCCCTCGTTCCGGCGGCTGGCCGACAAGACGCAGGTGTTCCCGCTGCCGCTGGACGACCACGTGCACTCGCGGCTCACGCACAGCCTCGAGGTGTCGACGGTCGGCCGCTCGCTGGGCACGCTCGTCGGGCGGCGGCTCGACGCACGGGAACGGCTGCCGGAGGGCATCGAACCACGCGACGTGGGCGACTGCGTGGCCGCCGCGTGCCTGGCGCACGACCTGGGCAATCCCCCGTTCGGGCACGTGGGCGAGAAGGCGATCCAGGAGTTCTTCGCGCGTCACGCCGGCAGCGACTGGTTCACGGGGCTCGCGCCGCGCGAACAGCAGGACCTGCTGCGCTTCGAGGGCAACGCTCAAGGCTTCCGCATCGCGGCGCACGTGGCGCGGCCGCGTTCCCGGCACGGGCTCGACCTGGCGTCGGCGACGCTCGGCGCGCTGATGAAGTACCCGTGCGCTTCGACGGCCGTCGCCTCCGATGCCGGCGCCAGCCGCAAGAAGCACGGCGTGCACGCGGCGGAGGATGCGCGATTCGCGCACGTCGCTTCGGAAACCGGGCTCCAGCCGCGCGACGCGGTGGCGGCGTGGCAACGGCACCCGCTCGCGTTCCTGACCGAAGCGGCCGACGACATCGCTTACGTCGTGATCGACCTCGAGGACGGTCTGCGGCTGAAGCTCGTGCCTCCGGACGTGTTCCTGGAGGTGCTGCGGCCGCTGTGCGGGGCCGCGTCGTTCCCGGACGGGCTGCCGGCGCGTATGCCCGCCGATCGCGAGGAGCGGTTCGAGCTCGCGGGCCGCATGCGCACGGCGGTCGTCGACCGGCTGGTGCAGGAGGTGGTCGACGCGTTCCTCGCCCACGAAGCGGGGCTGATCGACGGCACGTTCGACACCGCGCTCGTGAAGGTGATCCCCGGCGCGGACGAACTCCGGGCCGTGCGCGAGACCGACCAGAAGCTGTGCTACGAGGCGCGCGACGTGCTGAAGATGGAGCTGTCGGGCTCGGTCGCCATCGACGGCGTCCTCGACGCGCTCGTGAGCGCGGCGGTCGACATCGAACGCCACGGGCGGCCCGACCGGGCGCGCATCCGGTCGCGGCACCTGCACCTGACGTACCTGAACCTCGCCCCCGACCGGCCGCTGTACGAGCGGCTGCTGCGCATCACGGACTTCGTCTCGGGCATGACGGACAACTACGTCATCCGGCTGTTCCGCGAGCTGTCGGGCATCCGCCTGCCCGGCGGGCGCGACTGACGCGGGCGGCCCGGCTCAGCGCGCGAGGAACTCCAGCACGCGGGCGTTGACGAGCGCCGGCTTCTCGAGCATCGCGCCGTGCGAGGCGTCCGGCACGATCCACACCCGGGCCCCCGGGATCGCGTGCGCGATCCACTCGGTGTGTTCGCGCCGGATCACGTCGTGGTCGCCCGCGCACACCAGCACCTTCGCGCGGATGCGACCCAGGTCCTCGGCGCTGAAGTTCGGCTGCGTGCGCCACAGCGCGAGGATCTTCGTCATCGCCGCTTCGTAACGCGTGGTGTCGGGCGCGAGCTTCTTCCAGCCCTCCTCCATGCCCGGGCCGAAGCTGCGCGCGGTGGCCGTGTCGGCCCACGCACGGTCGGGCGCGTTCAAGCCGTCCGGCCGCGCGTTCGCGCCGAACGTGACGAGATGGTCGACGCGCTCCGGATGGTGCATCGCGATGTCGAGACCGAGGTTGCCGCCGTCGCTCCAGCCCATGATGTCCGCGCGCGCGACGTGGAGGTGGTCCATCAGCGCGACCACGTCCTCGGCCATCTCGTGATAGGTGAACGGCCCGGGACGGTCGCTCGTGCGGCCCTGCGCGCAGGCATCGGGCACGATCACGCGCCGGACGCGGGAGAACTCGGGCACCTGGTTCGAGAACTGCTGCCCGTTGCCCGCGCCACCGTGCAGCAGCAGCAGCGGCCGGCCGGAGCCGTGGATCTCGTAGTACATGCGCAGGCCGCGGATCCCGGCGTAGTGGCCGACGGGCTCGGGCGCGTGCGTGGCCGCGGACGTGCCGGGGCGCGTGCAGCCGACCACGAACCACGCGGCGAGTGCCGCGAATACGACCAGGGCGGGACGCATGGGGCCTCCGGAGCACGTCGGCCCCGCGCTCACGGGGCCGGAGCGCGCATCGTAGCGGCGCCGCGCGGACGGCGCGAGGCACCGCGACCGTGCACGGGCCCCGCGCCGCGAAGCCCCCGAGAAGCCGGCCGCGCCGGTACGGGACGAGGGGGGCTCGTCACCGCAGCCGGCGCGCCGTCTCGGGGTTTCGTTCGACTTCTCAGAACTCCTCGAAGTCGTCGTTCGCGGCCTTCGCCCGCGGGGCCGGCGTCGGAGCGGGAGCCTTGCCCTGCACCACGCTGAGGGTGGGCCGCGCCGTCGGCGCCGGGTGCGCGGCCGGAGCCGCGTGCGCTTGCGCGTGGGCGCGGGTCGAAGCGTGCCCGTGAGCATGACCCGAGCCGTCGGCCTCGAGTCGGAAGCTGGCCAGCGCGTTGGCCAGGCGGCCCGACGTGCCCTCCAGGGACTTCGCCGTCGCCGCCAGTTCCTCCGCCTGCGCGGCCGAGGTCTGCGTGGCCTGGTCGATCTCGGTGATCGCCACGTCCACCTGCTTCACGCCGTCGGTCTGGCCCTCCGAGATCTTCGCCACCTCGGCGATGATGTCCGACACGCGGCGGACGAAGTCGAAGCCACCTTCGACCTGGCGCACGGTCTCCTCGATCAGCTTCTTGATCTCGCGGGCCGCCTCGGCGGAACGCTGGCTGAGGCTGCGCACCTCGCCGGCCACCACGGCGAAGCCGCGGCCCTGTTCGCCGGCGCGCGCGGCCTCGACGGCCGCGTTCAGGGCGAGCAGGTTGGTCTGGAACGAGATGTCGTCGATCAGCGTGATGATGTTGGCGATCTTGCGTGAGCTGTCCTTGATGTCGCTCATCACCTTGACGACCGTGGTCTCCGACGCTTGCTCGCCGGCGCCGACCGCGAGACGGCTGGCCTCCTGCGCCTGGTCGGAGTTCTGCTGCACCGTGCGCATGAGTTCGCGCAGCGAGGCCGACGTCTCCTCGAGCGCCGCCGCCTGGCGCTGCGTGCCGTTGGAGAGGTGATCCGCCGCGGCGCTGAGCTCGCGGCTGGAGTCGTTCAGCGAGCTGCCCGCGCTCAGGGTCTCGAGCAGCGCATGGCGCACCACCTGCTTCAGCGGGCCGTAGTGGTCCGACAGGTCGTGCGACGGATCGTCCACCTGCACGCGCTCGAGGTCGAGCCCGATGGACTTCAGGTAGTCGAAGAAGAACGCGTCGCACACGGCCTGCATGTCGTAGTTCATGATCTTGAAGATCGCCTGCTCCGCATCGGCGCGCAGCCAGGGGTTGAACGGGAACGACTTCTGCAGGTACTTGCGCGTGAGGTCCATGTACAGCGCGTAGCTGCCCACGTACCACTTCATGGGCAGATCGATCATGTTGTGCAGCTGGCCCACGTGCAGGCGGCGTTCGAAGAACGCCGTGCCGTACTCGCCGCCACGCTCGGCCTCTTCGAAGATCTGCACGAAGTAGCCGGCCTGCGCGCCTTCCAGCTTGCCACGGAGCGAGTCCATGCCCACGCCGAGCCGGCGCTGCTGGACTTCGAAGAACCGTGCGGTCGGGCCGAACTGGAACTGGAAGTCGTAGAACTCGCGGGCCAACCCGGGCGCGATCCGACGTGCCCAGCCCGCGAGCCGCTTCAGCGTCTGCACGTCCTTGTTCGTGAGGCGGATGAACTCGCGCCGGATCCGGAGGTTGCCTTCACTGATCCGGTAGGTGGAGCTGAGCGATGCCATGGGAACATTCTCCTGGCCAGACGTTCGTCGAGGAGGCCACTCCGCCATTCTCGGTCGCGACCGCATCACGTTGCGGGTGGAGTCCCGCGCCCGTGCCGGAGCGCGCGGACCGGCGCGGGCGGCGCGCCAAATGGCGGTCGGGCGGGCGTCGGCCCGGCGCGCTCGTCGGCTCCCCGCCCCCGCCCGGAGGACCGCCCCGCGCCCTGCGCACCGGAACGCGCTACATTGCCGGCATGCACGCTCACCTCGAACGCCGCCGCGAGCGCATCGCGGCCGCCTGGGCGCTCACCGACGAGCTGGTCCTCGTGGGCGCGGGCGAGGCCCTCCCGGTTCCCGGGGGTGCGGACCAGACCTTTCCCTTCCTCGCCCACTCCGAGTACGTGTGGCTGGCCGACCGGGCGACACCCGGCGCCGTCGTGGCGTTCGATCCGCGCTCGGGCTGGACCGACTTCGTGCCGGTGGTGACCGAGGCCGAGCGCGTCTGGGAGGGCCGCGAGCAGGAACCCGGCACGCCGCTCTCCGAACTACCGGCGTGGCTCGCCGCGCGGCGTGGGCGTCCGGTCGTGATGCTGGGCTCTCCCCTGCCGGGCGTCGCCGGCGACTCCGCGCGCGCGCTCGCGCTGCGCGAGACGCTCACGCACGTGCGCCGGCCGAAGGACGCCGTCGAGATCGAACGCATGCGGCGCGCGGCCGCCGCCAGCGCGAAGGGCTACGAGGTGGCCGCGAACCTGGTCCGCGCCGGCATCACCGAGCGCGAGCTGCAGGTGGAGATGGAAGCGGCGTTCTTCCGCGCGGGCGGCGACCGCACGGCCTACGGCTC
>JBGAOB010000252.1:0-7169 GCA_044222045.1 Candidatus Eiseniibacteriota bacterium | reverse complement strand
GCCGCGGACAGCGCCGCGGCCGGCCCGACCCCGGCGTACGGCACGCCGCGCACCAGCGCCGCGCCCGCGAACCGCGCGCGGCTCAAGGGCCGCGTCGGCGCCGGCTGGCTGGCGGTCCGCACCGGCAGCGGCGAGTTCACGCAGCCCTCGCTGGCGGTGCGCTTCGACGGCACCGGCCTGGGCGGCGGGCACAGCGACGTGACGTTCGACCTGCGCAGCCGCCGCACCACGCGCAGCTTCTCGGGCACGCCCACGAGCACCGAGAACGTCGGGCGCGTCTACCGCGCGGCGGTCACGCTGCGCGCGGACGCCGGCAAGCGGCTCACGGTGGGCCGCCAGTACTCGGCGGCGCTCACCTCGGTGAGCCTGTTCGACGGCGTGCTCGCCGAACTGGGCGACGACATGCACACGTTCGGCGTGTTCGCGGGCACGCAGCCCGAGGCGATCCGCTACCGGTTCTCGTCCGACATCGTCGAAGGCGGCGCGTTCTTCGAGTTCCACCAGCCGGCGCTCTCGGAGGCACGCTGGTCGCTGGCGCTGGGCGGCGTGTCGAGCATGGACCACGGGCACCCCAACCGCGACTTCGCGTTCCTGCAGGGCAGCTGGTTCAGCAAGGTCTTCCACGCGTCGCTGACGCAGGAAGTCGACCTCAACCGCAGCTGGAAGCGCGTGAACGGCGAGCCGCTGCTGACCACGACCAGCACGTTCGCCAGCGCCGGCGCGCCGGTGACGCGCTGGCTGTCGCTCGGCACCGGCTTCGACAACCGCCGCAACGTGCGCCTGTACCGCGACCGGCTCACGCCGGAGACGCAGTTCGACGACACGTTCCGCCAGGGCGCGTGGGTGGGCGCGCAGGTCACCGCGCTCTCGCACCTGCGCGTGGGCGGCGACCTGCGGCGCAGCGACGGCGCCGGGCGCGCGGACGCGTGGTCGGTGAACGCCGAAGCGTGGCGGCTGGGGCCGCTCAACGCCGCGGTGCGCGCGCGCTACTCCACGTTCTCCGACGCGGAGCAGGACAGCCGGCTGCAGTCGTTCGGGCTCGCGCTCGAGCCGCTTCGCGCCACGCGCCTCGACGTCTCCGGCGGCGTGCGGTCGACGAAGAACGACCGCTTCGGGGTGGACGACCGCGAGAACTGGGTGAGCGTCGACGCCGACGTGACGATCGGCCGCCGCTGGTACCTCGCCGCGGGCTGGGAGAGCGATCGCGGCGGCAGCGCGGGCACCACGCGCCAGCTGCAGGCGAGCCTCAACCGCCGTTTCTAGGAACGTCTTCGCGGCCCTCTCCCAGATGCCGCTTGCGGCGCGACCGCGGGCGCGGTTCAGTACGCGCGGATGACGCGCCGCCGCGGCGGCGCCGATCGGTCCCGGCTCCCGGAGGTTCCGTGCGCACGAAGCGCCCGTTCCGCCCGCTGTACGCCGCCCCCTTCGTCGTGCTGTTGCTGGCCGGCGCGGCCGATCCGACCCGTTTCGCGCTGCCGCCGGCGCCCCCGCGGTTCGCGCCCCCCGCGCACGGCGTGCTCTTCGCCGACGACTTCTCGGGCGACCTCGCGAAGTGGGAGGCCGACACGAGCGGCGCGTGGAGCGTGTGGAAGCGGATGCTCCGCGCCGACCTGCCCGACCGCAAGCAGGCACGCGCGCTGCTGTTCGCGGGCGATTCCAGCTGGCAGGACTACCGGCTCGACTTCGACGTGTGCGGCATGCGCGGCGTGGACAAGGGCGCGGTCGTGCGCGTCGAGGGCACGAGCGGGTTCGCGATCGACCTGCGCGGCGGCTCCTACCAGGACGTGGTCGCGTACCTGCGCGAGTGGCCCGCGGGCCGGGCCGCGGCGACGAACGCGAACGGCACGTGGAACCACGTGCGCATCGAGGCGCGCGGCGGGACGTTCCGCGTGTGGGTGAACGGCGCGCTCGCGATCCAGCGCGCCGACGCGCGCCGCCCGCGGGGGCGCATCGCGCTCGCCGCGTACACGGGCGGCGTCGGCCAGTGCACCGCGTACTTCGACAACGTGGTGGTGACCGCGCTCGAGTGAGCGCCGGGGGCTACGCGCTCTTCGCGCGCGTACCCGCCAGCAGCCGCAGGCCGTTCAGGATGACCACCACGGTGCTGCCTTCGTGGCCCGACACGGCGACCGGCAGCTTGAGCGGGCCCATCGGCAGGTACTGGCCCGCGAACACCCACACGACCAGGCACAGCATCACGCCGGTCGCGATCACCAGGTTCTGCACGACGACCCGGTTCGCGCGCTGCGTGAGCCGCACCGCGTAGGGCAGCGCGGTCAGGTCGTCGGCCATCAGCACCACGTCGGCGCTCTCCATGGCCGCGTCGCTGCCGATGCCGCCCATCGCGAATGACCGACGCGCGCCACGCCGGCGTCGTTGATGCCGTCGCCGAGCATGGCGACCGCGCCGTAGCGCTGCTCGAGCTCGCCGATCACCCGCACCTTGTCCTCGGGCAGCAGGTGGCCGTACTTCTCGTCCACGCCGGTGCGATGCGCGATGGCCTCGACCGTCTGCGCGCTGTCGCCGGACAGCATCGCGACGTGCGCCCACCCCCAGCGTGCGCAGGTCTTCACCACCGCGGCCGGAGGTCGGCCGCAGCGCGTCGGCCGCGGCGATCACGCCCTGTTCGCCGCCGCGGCGCACGATCATCGCGGTCTTGGCGTCGTGCGAACGCGATCACGCGAGACCGCGGCCGCGGGCGGCGCGATGCCGAGCGAGGAGAACAGCTCGGGGGTGCCGATCTCGATCGACTCGCCGCGGTACGTGGCCACCAGGCCCCGGCCCATGTGGTTGACCATCTTCTCGGCCGGTTCGTAGGCCAGCTTCTTCTCGTCCGCCGCGCGCACCACGGCCTGCGCGAGCGGGTGCGGCGAGCGCTTCTCGGCCGCGGCCGCCAGCGCCAGCAGCTCGTCCTCGCCGATCCCCTGGACCGCGACCACGTCCGTGACTTCGAAGCGCCCGCGCGTGAGCGTGCCGGTCTTGTCGAACGCCACGGCCTTCACGCGGCCGAGCATCTCGATGTAGCGGCCGCCCTTGAACAGGATGCCGTTGCGCGCGGCGTTGGCGATGGCCGACAGGATCGTGGCCGGCGTCGCGATCACGAGCGCGCACGGCGAGGCCACCACCAGCAGCGTCATCGCGCGATAGATGGACGCGCGCCACTCGTGGCCCATCAGCAGCGGCGGCACGAACAGCATGAGCGCCGCGCCGACCATGACCGCGATCGTGTAGTAGCGGCCCACCCACTCGGCCGCTTCCTCGGTCTTGGACTTCTGCTCCTGCGCCTCCTGGACCAGCGCCACGATGCGCGCGAGCGCGCTGTTGGCGGCGGCGCGCGTGGTCACCAGCTCGAGCGCGCCGAGCTGGTTCATGGTGCCCGCGAACACCTTGTCGCCCGCGTTCTTCTCGACCGGCACCGACTCTCCGGTCAGGCTGCTCTGGTCGACCAGCGAGGTGCCCAGCGTGACGTTGCCGTCCACGGGGAACGCCTCGCCCGGCTTGACGATCACGGTCTCGCCGACGCGCACGGCCTCGACCTCGACCTCGATCTCGCGGCCGTCGCGCCGCACCAGCGCCCGCGCGGGCCGCAGCTGCATGAGCGCCTCGAGGGCGTGGCGCGTGCGGCCCATCGTGTACACCTCGAGCGTGTTGCTGAGCGAGAACAGGAACATCAGCACCGCGGCTTCGAAGACGTAGCCGATCGCCGCCGCGCCCACGGCCGACAGGATCATGAGCAGGTTCACGTCGAACTTGCCCCGGCGCAGCGCGTCGAACGTGCTGCGCGCCGCGAACCAGCCGCCCGACACCGTCGCCGCGTAGTACAGCACGTGCGACCAGACGTTCTCGGGCGCGATCACCTTCTCCAGCACCAGTCCGCCGAGCAGCGCGGCGAGGCACACGAAGGTGAGCACGACCATCGTGCGTCCCTCGGCGTGTTCGGCCTCCTCGGCGTGCGAGAGCGGCGCCCCCCACGGCTTGGCGGAGAGCGGCCGCACGACCTCGACGCCGGAGCCGTTCGTGCTGCGGCGCACGAGGCTCACGCGGCCCGGGGTGGCGGCGGCCTGGAACTGGGCCGAAGCCTCGGGGCCGAGCCGTCCGAACCGCGCGGCGCATTCGCTGCACGCTTCGAGCGTCTCGCGCTTCTCGCACACGCCCACGCGCTCCGCGAACACGGCGCCGACGTCGTCGGCGAACGTGTTGAGCTGGTCGGGCGTGACGCTCAGCGGTTCGTAGCGCACCGTGAGCGTGCTCGCCTGGAAGTTGGCTTCGATCGCGAGCACGCCCGGCCACTGGCGCAGGCGGTCGGCGAGGATCTCGATGCACCCTTCGCGGTCGGGCCCGAGCGGCAGGTGCTCGGGCGTGATCGTGTGGGACGGGGCCCCGTGGGCGTCGCTGCCGTGCGTACCGTGATGGCTCATAGGTGGGCGACCTTACACCCCGTCCCGCGCGCGCGGCCACGCGGCGGCGCACCTGCGCACCACATTTCACCAAGTCCGGATCGGACGAAATCCTCATGCGTCCCACATCCGCGCCCGATAACCTGCGCGACATGCTCGTCCCCTCGGAAAGTGAAGGCCGCCGCACTCGCGGCGCCGACTCGCGCACCCGCCGCTCGCTCGCGGCCCTGGCCGCGTGCGTCTTCGCGGCCGCCGTGCTCGCCGGCTGCGGCAAGTCGGCCAGTGCGCCGCCCGTGCCGGGCGCCACGCGCTCGTACGTGATGGGCTTTTCCGGCTTCCCGCCGGTGCCCGACCAGACCGTCGCGATCGCGGCCATCGACATGGCCGCGCTGCGCGCCGACGCCGCGATCCAGCACGTCGCGCCGCCCTGGGACTCGCTGCTCGCCGGCGTCCCGGCCGACACGCTGGTGCGCCGCGCCGAGTTCCCGCTGCAGAACTACTTCCGCAACGTGCAGCACCGGAAACTCGTGTTCGAGGTCGACCTCACGAACGGGCTCAACCGCGCCGCCGAGGATCCCGCGCTCGTGAACGCCGGTCGCAGCATCGCCGAGCCCGAAGTGCGCGCACTCGCGATCGCGTGGATCGCCGCCGTCGACACGATCATCCATCCCGACTGGCTCGGCTTCGGCTGCGAGACCAACCTCGTGCGCGCCGCCGCGCCGCCCACGCTGTACGCCGCCCTGCGCACGCTGTGCGGGCTCGCCGCCGACTCGCTCGCCGCATTGCACGCGCGGCGCCCGGCGCTGCCCAGGCCCACGCTCTATTCGACCGTGCAGGTCGAGACCGCCTGGGGCCGCCTCGGTGGGGCCGGCACGTACCAGGGCATCGCCACCGACCTGGCCGACTTCCCGTACGCGCAGGTGCTCGGGTTGTCGTCCTATCCCTACCTCGGCGGATTCGCCGAACCCGAGGAGATGCCGGACGACTACTTCTCGCGGATCGCGAACGACGCGGCGAAGCCCGTGATGGTGATCGAAGGCGGCTGGGCGTCGCAGTCGTTCGGGCCCTACACCACGAGCACCGCGAAGCAGGCGCGCTACATCCGCCGGCAGGCGCAGCTGCTCGACGCCGCGCACGCGGTGGGCTGGCTCAGCCTGGAGTTCGCGGACCTCGCCGTGTCGCTGTGGCCGCCGGGCACCGACCCGAACATCCGCTACTTCGCGGCGCTGGGCGTGGTCGACAGCGTGCTCGCGCCCAAGCCCGCGCTCGGTGCGTGGGACAGCGTGTACGCGCGGCCGCGGCAGTAGGCGCGTTCGCGCGCGGCGACGCCGCTACTGCGCGACGACCTGGGCGTGGAATCCGCCGCCCGCGCGGCGCACCGCGGCGACGAGCGACGTGTCCGGCGTCTGCCGGTCGACCACCACGTAGGCGCGGCGCTGTCCGCGGCGCACTTCGCAGGTGGCGACGCCCGGCGTGTGCTCGAGTTCGGCGCGGATGCTCGCCTCGCAGGCCGCGCACGTCATGCCGTTCACTTCGAGCGTGACGATGCGCTGCTGGGAGCGCGACGCGAGCGGCTGCGCGCCCGGCAGGGTGCGCAGTTCGTGCACGACCCACGGCGCGATGACGGCCACGAGCAGCACGGCGAGCACGGCGAAGACGATGTTGAGGGCGTTGCGGTTCATGCGAGCTGAACTCCGCGGCACGGGTGGAGGGCGGGGAAGATAGCGGTCCCGCGGCCGAAAGAAAACGGCGGTCCGGCGCGGCCGGGCCGGTGTTTCCGGGCACCGGGGGCCGCGGCCGGAACCGCCGTCAGTGCCCGTCCGACCCGCCCCGGACCTGCCCCGGCGACCACTTGAGCGTCATGATCATCGGGATCGCGATCAGGAACAGCAGCCCGAACAACAGGAAGATCTTCTCGAACGCCAGCATGCTCGCCTGCTTCTGCACCGCGCCGGCGATCTGGCCCACGGCCTTGGCGCGCGCCAGCGCTTCGCCGTCGCCGTGGGAACGCATCCACGCGGTCATGCTCTCGACGCGGGCGGCGGTGACCGGGTTGTACATCGACACCTTCTCGGCCAGCACGGCCCGGCTCTCGGCCGTGAAGCGCGAGACGAGCGCCGCCGAGATGGCGATGCCGACGCTGCCGCCGAGCTGGCGCATGAGGTTGTAGAGCCCGGTCGCGGGCGCGATCCGCGACATCGGCAGCTCGAGCATCGCGAGGTTGTTGAGCGGCACGAACACCATGCCCAGCGCCACGCCGCGCAGGATCAGCGGCCACCAGAAGTCGTCCTTGCCGCTCAGCGTGGTGAACGTGGACCACCACCACATGGCGACGCCGAACAGCATCGCGCCGACGATCGCGACGATACGGCTGTCCTGGCGGCCGATGCGCCGCGCCATCACCGCCATCGTCACCGCGCTCGCGAGCGCGCCGGGCAGGATCACCATGCCGGTCTGGTTGGCGGTGAAGTGCTGCAGCGCCTGCAGGTACACGGGCAGCACGAAGACGGTCGCGTACAGGCACATGCCGAGGATGAAGCCGAGGATCGCGCCGGTGCCGAACTGGCGGTTCGCGAAGATGCGCAGGTCGATCACGGGGTGGGCGGTCGTCAGTTCGTGCCACACGAACGACACGAGCCCGAAGCCGGCGGCCAGCGTGAGCAGCACGATCTCGCGCGACGCGAACCAGTCGAGCCGCTCGCCGCGCTCGAGCAACAGCTGCAGCGAACCGACTCCGAGGGCGAGCAGGAACAGCCCGAGCCAGTCGGTGTC
>JBGAOB010000251.1:0-6902 GCA_044222045.1 Candidatus Eiseniibacteriota bacterium | reverse complement strand
AGTGGCTGTCCCGCCGTGATGCTCACGTCGCGGTACAGCATCTGGTCCCATGCGCTGAGGTAGCCGGGGAAGTTCTTGTGCGTTCCCGTGGTCGTGCCGGCGAACGGCGTGCCGCTGTAGCTGCTCACGAACTCCGCCACCGCGGCGTTGTACGGGTTCCGCGTGATCGGATCGATCACCGAGACGTCGCCCGTCTGTCGCAGGCCGCACCATGCCGACCTGCCGCCCGAGATGGGCGTCCACGTGACACCGCCGCCCGCGCCGACGCCGGCGTCGTGGTGCCAGGCGCCGATCACGCCCTTGGTGCGCGCGCCGCCGCCGCCCGCGTTCAGCCGGTAGTTGACGCCGTTGCCGTGGTCGATCGCCCACCACGGGCGACTCGCGTCGGCCAGCGTCAGGCCGCCGGTGACGTAGTACGTGCGCCGCACCGGCCACCAACCCGCGAGCGAGTCGTCCAGGTTCGCGGGCGAGCCCGGGCCCCAGCCGGTGGTGTGATCCCAGTCCCAGAGCGCGTTGTTCGGATCGAGCGCGCCGGGTCGGTGGACGCCCGTGTAGAGGTTCCAGAAGTTGTTCGTGTTGGACCAGTGGTTCGTGTACGAGTGCCCCACGAACACGCTGTCGGGGCGGTAGCCGACGGTGCTGGGGCGAGGAGCGCGCCGCGGTGCGGCCGCCCGCGACTCTCGCGGTACGTACAGACGGGGGATGGGGTCCTCGGCACCCTGGGCGAGGGCGAGCGAGGCGAAGGCGCACATCAGGACGAGAGTCGCGATCGTGCGGCGCATGGATCGGTCCCCAGGGCGCCCGGGGGCGGCGCGAGGAAGTGCGGTGGCGCCCGGTGTGCTCACGTCGAAGCCGCCGGACGAGGACATCGCCGACGAGGGCCGGGGGAGGGGCGCGACTCGTCGCTGGACGTGGGAAGTCTATGGCGCTCCGCCGCACGCCCCTAGCGAAATGTGGTTCCGGCGCACTCCCGACGGGTGAACGCGCGCCCCGATCCGCGGGTTATGCTGCGCGCCGTTCCGATTCGCGCCCGTCGCCGGAGGTGACGCCATGCTGCGCCGTACGATCCTCGCCCTGTCGCTGCTGACGCTGCTGCCCGCCGGGGTGCAGGCCCGCGGGGCCGACACGCTCACGGTGGTGTCACTGAACCTGTGGCACGACCAGCACGAGTGGCCGAAGCGCCTCGCTCGCATCCTGCGCGAACTGCGGGCGATCCGGCCGGACGTGATCTGCCTGCAGGAAGTGCTGCAGCACGCCACGCTGCCGAACCAGGCGCAGACGATCGCCGACAGCCTCGGGTACGGGTTCACGTTCGTGTCGGTGGACAGCGTCGGCCGCCCGAAGCGCTACGGGAACGCCATCCTCACGCGCCACCGCGTGCTCGCCACGCACGAGCGGTTCCTGAAGCCGCTCGACGACTGGCGCGTCGCGGCGCACGTGCGCATCGACTTCCACGGCCGGCCGGTCGACGTGTACGACACGCACCTGCATCACACGCACGAGGGTGGCGCGATCCGCGCCACGCAGGTGCGCGACCTGTTGGACTTCGTGGCGGCCACGCGCGGTCACGGCGCGCTGCTGCTGGCGGGGGACTTCAACGCGCCGCTGCACACCGACGAACTGCGCCTGCTCGAGCCGGCGTTCGTGGATGCCTACGACACGCTGCACCCCGAAGCGACCACGGCGGAACGCGCCACCATGAATCCGCTGTTCGAGCCGAACCCGACGCAGATCGACCACGTGTTCGTGGAACGCGTGGGCCGGCCGGCGCTCGTGCCGCTCGCGTGCGAGGTGCTGTTCCGCCAGCCCGACGCCGACGGCGTGTGGGCCACCGACCACTTCGGCGTGCTCGCCCGGCTGGGCTTCGCGACGCGCGGAGAGCGCGCCGCGAAACCCCGCTGAGTTCTGATCAGCGTACGCCGAGGCCCGCCGGCGCGGTCGGCCGCCGCAGGTCGGCGCGCAGCACCTCCACGCGAATGGTCTTCTTGCGCTCGGCGATCCACGCGTCGTACTTCGTGCGCTGCAACTCGGCTTCCAGCACGGGCGCCGCCGTGCGGAACGCCGCCGCGTCGGGTGTCTTCTTCTCGTCCAGGCGCAGCCACACGACACCCTGCGCCACCTGCAACGTGTCGGAGATCTCGCCGGGCCGCATCGCGAACGCCTTCTGCACCAGCCGCGGCTCGGCGCCCACCTGCGGGAAGAACGTGGCCGTGGAGGCGAGCGGCCCGCTCTCCTTGAGCCCGCCCCAGGGGGCGGCGAGCGAATCGAGCGACGCACCCGCGGCGAGCGCCGCGCGGATGGCGGCCACCTTGCCTTCGAGCAGCGCGCGGCGGCGGTCGGCCTTCAAGTCCTCCAGCGCGCGCGCCTTCACCTCGTCGAACTCGGCGGGCCGCGGCGGCTGCTTCTCGCGCAGTCGCACGAGCACCCACGCCGAGCCCACGTGATAGGCCTTCGCCGCCCAGCGCCCCGGAACGAGCGAGGGCAGGTCGGCCGCCAGGTCGGGCGCGCTGCCGAGCCCGGGCAACGGGTCGCTCGCGGCGATCGGCTCGGCCGCCACGATGCCGCCGAACGGCGCGGCGAGCCCGCTCGCGTCGGCGCCGGCGGCGAGCCGGCGGCGCAGGCCGTCCGCGTCGCGGCGGGCGAGTGAGTCGCCCCGCGACTGCACCATCTGCAGCCGGATGTCGTTGCTCACCTCCGCGAACGGCTTCAACCCGGCGTCGCGGTGTTCCTCGACCTTGATGATGTGGTAGCCGAACTGCGTCTTGACCACCGCGCTGATCTCACCGGGCTTCAGCGCGAACGCCGCCTCCTCGAACTCGCGCACCATGCGGCCGCGGCCGAACCAGCCGAGGTCGCCGCCGCGCGCGGATGCGCCGGGCTCCTCGGAGAAGCGCCGGGCGAGGTCGGCGAAGTCGCCTCCTTCCTTGCGGATCGCCGCCAGCAGCGAGTCGGCGCGCAGCTTCGCGCGGGCCTCCACGTCGGGGCCGGCGCCGCGCGTCATGAACAGGATGTGGCGCGCGCGAACCTGTTCGTCCTGCCGGAACGTGGCGGCATTCGAGTCGTAGAAGCGGCGCAGATCGGCGTCGGCGATCTTCAGCGACTCGGGTGCGGGGGGGCGCACCGCGATCAGATCGAGCGCCCAGCGCTCGGGCGTGCGGTAGTCGCCGCGGTGCTGGTCGAACCACGCGCGCGCGTCGGCCTCGTCGAGACGGCGACGCTCCTCGGCGAACTCCATGTCGCTCCGGCCGCGCACTTGCTCGTACGGCGGCACGAACGACGTGTCGACGGCGTCCACGCGCCACGCGGCGACATACGGGCCGAACGCGCGCGGGCCCTGCACGGTCCCTCGACGCGCGCTGCCGGAGAGCAGCGAGTCGACCAGGGCGCGCGGGAACAGCGAATCGGGCGTGCCGCCGCCCGTGAACGAGAGTGTTTCGGCCACCGCGCCGTTCGAGCGTGCGAGCGCGCGCGCGTCCGTCGTGCCGGCGAGGCCCGAGGCGACGCGACCCATCGTCGCGGCGGCCGTCTCGGCCCGGCGGTCGGCGACCAGGCGCTCGCGCGCGATCGTGCGCAGCGAGTCGGAGATCGGCGGCAGCCACGCGCGCGAGCTGTCGGATGCTCCGAACAGCGTGCGGCCGTGCTGCGCGTACCAGCGATCGACCTCGTTCGCTCCGGGCGCCTTGAACGGCAGCGTGCGCGAGTCCACGGTCACGCGCGTCACGGACACGCGACGCGTGCGCCAGCGCTCGGCGTGCGCCGCGTGGAACGCGCGGCGGTCCGCCTCGGCCGTGGTGCGGCGCTTCTCGGCGTCCGCGCGCCGCTTCACGTCGGCGATCACCTCGCGCAGCGGCGGCACCTCGCGCGGGCGGCGCTCCACGACCGCGCCCACGTACACGGCTTCGGGGCCCACGTAGGGGCCGACCACGCGGATCGTGCTGTCCTGCTCGAGCCGCGCGAGCGTGTCGGTGAGCGCCGGCAGCCGGCCGATGCCCGGTACGAACGGCGCCGGGAACTCGAAGAGTCCCGTGTCGGCGAAACGTGCCGCCGTGTCGGACAGTACGCCGCGGCGCAGCGAGTCGGCGATCGCCCGCGCCTCGGCCAACGCGGTGGCTTCGCCCTCGGCGCGCACGCTGTCGCCCGGCGCCGGGAGCGGCAGCCGCGCATAGCGCAGCCGGGCCCGCGGCCGGCGCACGAACTGGTCGGCGTGCTCGCGGTAGTAGTCCGCCCGCTCGCCCTCGCTCGCCTCCGGCTCGAGCGAAAGGTCGCGCGCCAGCAACGGGAACGCGCTGGCGCGCACCTGTTCGTTGCGCCGGTTCCACTCCTCGCGCACCTGTGCGGGCGTGGGGGCGAAGCGCCGGCGCAGCGAGGCGTCCAGCTTGTTCACAGCGGCCGCTTCACGCAGGCGCGGCAGGACCTCGAGGTAGTTCGTGCCGGGCGTGGTCTTGTAGGCGTTGAACTTGGCGGCGTCGAATCGGCCATTCGTGGTGAAGAACGGGTCCTGCGCCAGCAGCGAGTCCACCT
Organism: Candidatus Eiseniibacteriota bacterium; assembly: GCA_044222045.1. GTDB lineage: Bacteria > Eisenbacteria > RBG-16-71-46 > RBG-16-71-46 > RBG-16-71-46 > JBGAMH01. Next base: position 2,381 of record JBGAOB010000251.1, on the reverse strand, counting down.
CGGACGTCGTCACGGTCACGCCCTGGCGCTGCACCTCGATCGCGAGCAGTTCGCGGCGCACCAGTTCGTCGAGCACGTTCACCGCCGCCAGCTTCTGCAGGTCGGCGTTGAAGCCGCCGCCGAGTTCGCGTCGCAGCCGCTGGTAGTAGGGCTGCGCGACCCGGTCGAAGTCCGCCTGCGTCACCACGCGTCCCCCGACGCGCGCCACCGCCGGCGACGCGGGCGCCGCGGCAGCCGAACGCTGGGGCGGCGTCCGCGCGGCGGGCGGCGTGGCGGGCTGCTGCTGTTGCGGGGGCGCCTGCTGTTGGCCGTAGGGGTTCCAGTTCGGGAAAGGCGTGGCCCCGGGCGTGGACTGCGCGCGGGCCGAAGCCCCCGCGCCCGCGAGCACGGCGAGCAGGGCGAACGTCGAAACGAGGCGCGCGCGCAACGGCGCGCGGAACTGGGGATCACGCATGACGACGACCTTCTGGAGTGTGTCGGTGTCGCCGGGCCGGGACGGCCGCGGCGGTCGTGGAATGCAGCGAGTGTCGTGATTCGAGGGCCCGGACCACGGGCGGAGACCCGCCCCGAGATCGGCGCGACGCCGTTTCCCGGAGCACGCGGGTTCACGGGCGGAGCAGGCTAGCGTGCGGGATTTTGCTCCCGCAAGGGCGGAGCGGACGCGACGCGGGCCGGTCCGCGGGGGCGTGCCGCCCTGACCGCGGGCCGCGGTGGAGTTCGCGCGGTGCGGGGCCTCCGGCGGGCATGCGCTCGCCGCCCGCGAAGCCGACACGCTAGAGTGCCGCGCATGGCTTCCGCGCCCCGACCCGCGCCGATTCCCTCCGAGTGGCTGTGGGGCTGGGACCCCACGCCGGGCATCGTGTCGGTGTGGGCCGAGCCCAGCGGCCGCGCGGTGGTGTGGCGGCGGCTGCCCGGTTCGGGCGCGCTCGTGCGCGAGGACGATCGCTTCCGCCCGTGGCTCGTGCTGGACCGGCTCGACGACCTCCGGCACCTGGGCGCCGCGCTCGCGCCCGAGGGCGACGCGCGGGCGGCCGTGACGTGGCGCGAGCTCGAAGGGCCGGGTGCGCTGCGGTACTTCGTGAGCGCGGCCGACGGCCACGCGCTGTCGCGAGCGGTGCTGCGCGGCGCGTCGCAGCGGCTGGCCCGCACGCTCGGACACGTGCGCGACCTCGGCAAGGAATGCGTGCTGTCGCTGCCGCCCGAGGAGCAGTACCTGGTCGTGACCGGCCGCACGTACTTCCGCGACCTCACGTTCGACCAGCTCCATCGGCTGCAGTTCGACCTCGAAACGACGGGCTTGAGCGCCGAGCGCAGCCGCATCTTCATGATCGCGGTGCGGCATCCGACCGGCGACGTGCAGACGCTCGAGTCCGCCGGGACGGGGGACTCGGCCGAGGCCGACCTGCTGCGGCGCTTCGTGGCCACGGTGCAGGCGGCCGATCCCGACGTCATCGAAAACCACAACCTGCACGGCTTCGACCTGCCGTTCCTGGAGCGCCGGGCGCGCCTGCTGCGCGTGCCGCTGGGGCTGGGCCGGCTGCCGGCGCTCGGGCTGCGCACGCGGGCGTCGCGCCGCGAGCAGGTGCGCTGGGTGATCCCGGGGCGCGAGTGCATCGACACGCTCGACGCGGTGCGCCGCTACGACTTCGCGGTGCGCGAACTGCCCGGGCACGGGCTCAAGGCCGTGGCGCGGCACTTCGGCATCGCGCCACCCGGGCGCGAACTCGTGCCCGGCGACCAGGTGTACGCCACGTGGCGCGCGGACCCGGCGCGCGTGCGCCGCTACGCCGGCGACGACGTGATCGAGGTGGCGGCGCTGGCGCGGCTGCTGGGCGGGGCGGCGTATGCGCTGGCGCAACTCGCGCCGCGGCGCTACGAACGGCTCGCCGACGCGGGTGCGGCCACGGGGGTGATCGATCCGCTGCTCGTGCGCACGTACCTGCGCGCCGGCCACGCGCTGCCCGCGCACGAATCGGGCGACGGCACGATGCACAGCGGCGCGGCGCTGCACCTGTTCGCGACCGGCGTGGCGGAGCGCGTGGTCAAGGCCGACGTCGCGAGCCTGTACCCCTCGCTCATGCGCACGCACCGCATCGGTCGGGTGCGCGACCGGCTGGGCGCGCTGCTGGCGTTGGTGGACGGGCTCGTGGAGCGGCGGCTCGCGGCCAAGGCAGCCGCGCGCGCCGCGCCCGCAGGTTCGGCCGAGCGCTTCGGGCACGAGGCGATGTCGGCGGCGATGAAGCTGGTGGTGAACACCGCGTACGGCTACCTCGCAGCGGGCGGGCTCACGCGCTTCGCCGACGTGCACGCCGCGAACGAGGTGACGCGGCGCGGGCGCGAGACACTCGAGCGCATGTGCCGCGAGCTGCAGCAGCGCGGCG